>DATCXQ010000035.1:0-9077 GCA_036565725.1 Blastocatellia bacterium | reverse complement strand
TCCGGCTATATGCCGAAGGCGACGGGCCGCAGTGGATTCGCTCGAATCCTATAGTCAACCGGCCCGAAGCAGTCCGTTCTCGGAAGTATCTTCCGGGCGTGAATACGAAACTTGGAACTGCAAGCTCCATCTAGAACGCGCAAGCGTTTAGATGGAGTAGTTGACCTTCGGACTACCTATCCCATAACTCCTCTTCCGCAAACCTTCCCGGGTGTCGTCTTCCGTGAAGCCGCAGCGTCGGGATTGCTCTCCGTGCCTCCTCTTCCGGCGCAGGGCGCCCATCACTGCGCACGGCGCTCATTCACGCGCCGCTGTCCACTCTCTTTTTTACTTTCTACTGGAGGCTTGACGGTCTGGTTGAATGGCCCTCTGAAACAGTTTCACCTTGCTTACCGAGAGGAACAGAGCGACACTCGTCTCGGTAACCAAGGGAGGACGTATGAGCAAACCTACAGACCTGGTCCAGGGCACACTGGACCTGCTTATCCTGAAGATTCTTGCGTTAGAGCCGCTCCACGGCTGGGCGATTGGGCAACGCCTGAAACAGGTTTCCGGTGATGTCCTGCAGGTCAGCGACGGGTCGCTCTACCCTGCCCTACACAAGTTGGAGCAGGAGGGCTGGATTACTGCGGAATGGAAACCCAGCGAAAATAATCGTCGCGCCAAGTTCTATTCGCTAACGCGGCTCGGCCGCAAGGAGTTGGAAAAAGAGGCCGCCAATTGGAATCGCCTCTCCGCAGCCATCTCGCGGGTAGTTAAACTCAAGGAGGCATGAGAGATGCGGATCAAACACTGGTTTTATATCTTGCCGCTCCGGTTGCGCTCGCTTTTCCGTCGGGCCCAGGTCGAGCAGGAACTGGACGAGGAGCTCCGCTATCACCTCGATCGGCAAATTGAAGAGCTCATCGCCAAAGGCATGACCCCGGAGGAGGCGCGATACGCTGCGCTGCGCGCGATGGGCGGCGTCGAGCGAAGGAAGGAGGAGTGCCGCGATATGCGGCGCGTGAGGTTGATTGAAGACCTGATGCAGGATGTCCGCTACAGCCTGCGTACACTGCGCAAGAGTCCTGGTTTCACGGGGGTGGCAGCGCTCACGCTCGCGTTGGGCATCGGCGCCAACACTGCGATCTTCAGCGTCGTGAATGCGGTATTGCTGCGGGCGCTCCCTTACCGTGATCCCGACCGGCTCGTACTGCTCAGCGAGTACCGGACCGTTGCGAAATGGGATGGCGCCAATGGCGAGACTTTTAAGGCGTGGCAAGATCAGGCGAAAGTGTTTGAACAGATCGCCGCTTATACCTCCAATACTGCCGTCCTCACGGGAAGCGGCGAACCGGAACGGCTACCTGTGGGAAAGGTTTCATCTGATCTATTCGCGACTCTCGGCATCGCCCCTACGCTCGGCCGCGCCTTCACGCCCGCAGAATACACGGACGGTGGCGAGCCGGTTGTGATCCTGAGCGACGGTTTGTGGCGGCGCCGTTTCGGCGGCGATCCGCAAGTGATTGGTCGGGCGCTCACGATAGAAGGCCAGAGCCGAACGGTCGTCGGGATCATGGCGCCGGGATTCCGGTTTCCCGAAGAATCTGATTTGTGGCTGCCGCTGGCCATCAATTCGGGCAATCGGTGGGGTATCCACCTGAGTGTGATCGCGCGTCTCAGGGCCGGCGTGACGCCGGAAGCCGCCGGGGCCGATTTGTCTGTCATCCTCGATCGGAAGCGGCAAGCTTTTCCCGGGGCCTATTCGGACCTGCGGGTCAGGGTAATCACACTCGGCGAGCGGCTGGTCGGCAATGTTCGACTGGCCTTACTCGTACTTTTCGGAGCGGTCGCCTTTGTCCTGGTCATCGCATGCGCCAACGTTGCGAACCTGCTGCTGGCGCGGGCGGCGGTCAGACAGAAGGAGATGGCGATCCGCTTGGCGATCGGCGCAGGGCGGCTGCGGCTCGTACGACAGTTGCTGACCGAGAGTTTGCTTCTCTCGCTCCTGGGCGGCGCGGCCGGGTTGCTCGCGGCGAAGTGGGGCGTCAAGCTGCTTGTGGCGTTGAGTCCCGCCGGGATCGCGCGCATACAGGAAAGCGAAGTGGACGGCCGCGCGCTCGGCTTCACCTGCGTAGTCGCGTTGTTGACCGGCCTGATCGCCGGCGCCTTTCCCGCGCTGCAAGCGTCGAAGACTGATGTGAATGAAACGATCAAAAAGCAGCAGGGGGCGCAGTCGGGACAAGGCGGCGCGCGGCGTGCGCTGCCTGCCTTGATGATCGCCGAACTTGCGCTTTCTCTGGTCTTGCTCACTGGCGCAGGACTGATGATCAAGAGTTTCCTGCGGCTGCTGGCCGTTCCCAGGGGCTTCAATCCCGACGGCGTATTGACGCTCACGCTCTGGCTCTCGCGCGGCGCCGCAGAAAAATGGCAGTCGCTTCCACCCGGCGCTTACGTCCAGGAATCGCTCGACCGCGTTCGCGCTCTGCCCGGAATCCAGTCGACCGCCCTGGCCAGCGCTCTACCACTAGCCGGGCCGACCCGCCGCCTTATCGGTATCGAGATCGAGGGCCGTCCGCCGTATGAGCCGGGGAAAGAGCCGGGTGTTGACGCCAATTTCGTCAGCCCCGATTACTTTCAAACTATGGGAATCCAGATTCGCGCAGGACGACCGTTCACATCTCAGGACGGCGCGGAAGCCCCGCGAGTAGTGATCATCAACGAAAAGCTGGCGCGGCAATTCTTCCCCAACGAGAACCCGATCGGTCATCGGTTGTTGTTCATGGGAGATGAACTGGCGACCATCGTGGGAGTGGTGGGCGACGCGTACAACCGCGGCCTGGACAGCGAGGTCTATCCGGAGATTTACGGGCCGGGCATGCAAAATCCGAAATTCATGGGGAACCTGTTGGTCGCAAGAGTCGCCTCCGATCAAAACAATCCTGGCGGCCTGTCGAGCCTGGCCGCCGCCATACGCAGGCAGGCGCAAGCGATCGAGCCAGCTGAACCGGTCAATCAGGTTGTCACGATGGATGAACGCCTGTCGAATTCGGTCGCTGCGCGTCGCTTCCAGATGCAATTGCTCGGCGCCTTCGCTGGACTTGCACTGGTCATAACGACGGTAGGGATTTACGGGGTCATCTCCTACGCCGTCAGCCAGCGCACGCATGAAATCGGCGTTCGAATGGCCCTTGGCGCGCAAAGGAGCGACGTGTTGCGGATGGTGATTTGGCGAGGAATGCGCCTGACGCTCGTCGGCGTAGCGCTGGGGTTGGCGGCGGCGCTGGCGCTGACGCGAATCATGAAGAATCTGCTCTTCGAAGTGAGCGCGACCGATCCGTCGACCTTCGCGCTCATTGCGTTGTTGTTGGTCGCCGTCGCCCTCATTGGAAGCTACATCCCAGCGCGGCGCGCGGCGAAGGTTGATCCGCTACTGGCTATTCGCAACGAATGATGTGGCCCGACGGAACCAGTCATCTTAAAAACCGAAAAAAGTAATCTCACAAGCGCCGCTAGCGGTCCAGGCGATAGAGAATGACAGATACGCCCCTTTCAGCAACTCGCTCGGCGAAGCCTTACAGAAGTCTTTCATATTTGCCCCAATCGCCCCCGGCCAGACCACATCCTTTCCCGTTAGTAACATCGGGTTGACCTGTCTGCCTTGCCTAACTTTAAGATATGCCTGAAAACGGCCATAATGATCCGCCGTGATCATCTGTCCGAAGAATGCGACGCCCTGAAACAATGAAAATCAGGCGGCGCCCCCGCGTCCTCGCGGGCAGGCCTTGCGTTGAAGCCTGCCCGCGAGGATGCGGGGGCGCCATTTTCCGAGGAGCGCCTTGAATGAACAGCAGGTCTACAAATGGCTTAGCGCTGAAACTCTCCGTCTTACCGCTCTCATGCCTCTTCTTTTCTCAGTTGATGGTGGGCGTGACTGTTCGCGCCGTTCAAAACACCGCTCCCGCCCGTCAGATTGTTTTCAACCGTGACATCCGCCCGATACTCGCCGACAAATGCTGGAGTTGCCATGGACCTGACGCGCCGGCGAAAAAGATCAAACTCCGACTAGATTCCGAAGACGCGGCGAATGCCGACCTTGGCAAAGGCCGCCGCGCAATCGTTCCTGGCAATCCCGAGCAAAGCCAGCTTGTACGCCGCATCACGTCAGGCGATGAAATGACGCGCATGCCTCCGGTTGATTCGGGCCGCAATCTGACTCAGACGGAGATTGATTTGTTAGTCGAATGGGTCAGGCAGGGCGCGCGATGGCAGCGTCACTGGTCATTCATCACGCCGATTCGGCCTTTATTGCCCCGTGTCAAAAATAAAGAGTGGCCGAAGAATGCGATAGATCAGTTCGTGTTGGAGCGTTTGGAACGCGAAGGGATCGAGCCCTCGCCGGAAGCGGACCGCGCGACGTTGATTCGCCGCGTGTCCCTAGATTTGACTGGGCTCCCTCCCACGCCGCGTGAGGTTGAGGATTTCCTCAACGACAAATCGCCGAATGCTTACGAGAAGGTCGTTGATCGTTTGCTCGCAAGCCCGCGTTACGGCGAACGAATGGCTTTCAGCTGGCTGGACGCGGCGCGCTACGCCGATACGAACGGTTATCAAGTTGACGGCGACCGCAGCGCCTGGCGGTGGCGCGACTGGGTGATCGAAGCGTTCAACCAAAACAAACCGTTCGATCAATTCGTCGTCGAGCAACTGGCCGGGGATTTATTGCCCAACGCGACGCTCGACCAAAAGATCGCGACGGCTTTCAATCGCAATCACCGGATCAACGCCGAAGGCGGGGTCGTGCCGGAAGAGTACCGGGTCGAATATGTCGTGGATCGCGTGGACACGACCTCGACCGTCTTTATGGGCCTGACGTTGGGATGCGCGCGGTGCCACAATCACAAATACGATCCGTTCACCCAGAAGGAATATTACCAGCTCACGGCATATTTCAACAGCATTGATGAAGACGGGCATTCGTTCGATCAGGGTAACTCGCCGCCGGTGATGGCTGCGCCGACGAAAGAACAGCAGCGAAGATTGCGACAGTTCATTCAAGAGATCGCACAAGCCGAAGATCATTACAACGCCCTGGCTGAAAAGTCAGCCAGGACGCAGCGTCGTTGGGAAAAATCATTGCTTGCTTCAAATAACGCGAATCAGCAATGGTTCCCGGACGACAAGCTAATCGCTCGACTGCCGCTGGATGCGCAAAACGCGCCCGTCTTCAAAAAATCCGACCGCGCCCATCACGATCAAGACGACAGGCGAAAAGACGAACCGGAGCGGAAGTTCGAGATCGGGTTTAAAGAAGGCTCGCCACGATACGTCGAATCTCCGACCGGGCAGGGTGTGGCCTTCGACGGCAAGCTCTATTTCGACGCGGGCATTCGCGCCGATTTCCGCTACAAATCAATCTCGAAAGATTACCGCGAACGGTTCACGATCACCACGTGGGTCTATCCTGAATCGGAGCAGAGTGGTTCGATCATCACCAAAGTCAGCGACGCCCCTGCGGAAGTAGAAAATAACGTACCGCGCGCGGAAGGTTACGGGCTTTATTTCATCAATGGCAAAATCCATTTCAATATGGTCTTTCGCTGGGGCGAGGATACGCTGCGCGTTGAAACCGAAGAGCCGTTGCCGCAGCGCCAATGGAGCCACGTCGCGGTGATCTTTGACGGGTTGAAGTCATGGGAAGATCGCCTGCGCATATTCGTTGACGGGCGCGAGGCGAAGCTGAAATTCAATCAGCGAAACTTCTTCATGCTTTCTGGCGGGACCAGGAACACGCTGAAGATCGGCGCCGGCGGCGGCCCGCAGTTCCGCTTTAGAGGCGCGCTCGACGAAGTTCGAATCTACAGCCGCGCGCTCGACCCGGATGAGATCGCCGCGCTGGCCTGCGCCGATTCGCTCGAAAAGATCGCGGCGACACCCGCAGCCGATCGCGCGCGCGCGCAGGCGTTGAAAATTCACGGCGCGTTTTTGGCGCAAGCCGCGCCGGATACGCTAAAGCAAGCTCGCGACACTCTGGTTGAACTGAAACGACAAAAACAGAGCTTCGAAGACGACCTCCCGACCCTGATGGTTATGGAGGAGACGCCGCAACCGCGTCCCACGTCCCTGCTCAAACGCGGCGCTTACGACGCTCCGGGGGAAAAGGTCGAGCGAGGGGTGCCCGCAACCTTACCACCGCTGCGGCCCGGCGGCCGCGGGGAATCGGCGGGCATTGCGCCGATGTCAAATCGTCTCGATTTTGCACGATGGTTGGTCAGCGCGGAGCATCCATTGACCAGCCGCGTCGCCGTGAACCGTTTCTGGCAGATGCTGTTCGGCGCGGGGCTGGTCAGAACGACGGAAGATTTCGGGACACGGGGAGAATTGCCATCGCATCCGGAATTGCTCGATTGGCTGGCTGTGGAATTCAGGGACGGGGCGACGGGGCGGCGGGGCGACAAGGCGAATAATCCGCAATCGAACGGCTGGAACGTGAAGTCGTTGTTGAAGACGATGGTGATGAGCGCGACTTATCGCCAGTCATCGAAAATCACGCCACAGTCGCAACAGCGTGATCCCGACAACCGGCTGCTGGCGCGCGGGCCGCGCTTCAGACTTCCGGCGGAAATGATCCGCGACCAGGCGCTTTTCGTTTCCGGCTTACTGGTCGAAAAACTCGGCGGGCCTTCGGTCAAACCTTATCAACCCGATGGGTTGTATAAAGACATGGCCTTTTCCGGAATGACCGGTTACGACCGTGACGAGGGTGAAGGCCTATGGCGACGCAGTCTTTACACCTTTTGGAAGCGCACGGTGTTGTCGCCGACGATGCGAGTGTTTGACGCGTCGGCGCGCGAATACTGTACGGTTCGCGACACGCGGACCAACACGCCGCTGCAATCGCTCAACCTGATGAACGATGTCACGTACGTCGAGGCGGCGCGCCTATTGGCGCAGAGAATGCTGCGCGAAGGCGGCGCAACGCCGCAGGCGCGCGTCGCCTGGGCATTTCTCGTGGCGGCGTCCCGGCGGCCGAGCGAAAGAGAATTGCAGGTCTTGTTGAGAAATTTGAGCTGGCAGATGGATTATTTCGGCCAAAACCCGCGAGATGCGACAAGATTATTATCAATCGGCGAGAAACGGAATGAAGCGAACCTTGATGCGATGGAACTAGCGGCGTATTCCGCGACTGCGAGTTTAATCCTGAATCTGGATGAGGTGATAACGAAGCAGTGAGAGAGCTGATTCCCAATCTAACGCATCTCACTCAACCGGCGCCAAAAATTCGATGGGGGAGCATATGAATCCGCTCGAAGAACAAAAACTGATCATGACGCGCAGGCATTTCTTCGGCCTGTGCAGCATGGGGGTAGGGACCGCCGCTCTCGCTTCGCTACTTGGAGAAAGCGGATATGCGCAAAGTGGCGACGCGAAGGCCGGCCTGCCGGACCTACCGCATTTCGCCCCGAAAGCGAAACGCGTGATTTATTTATACCAGGCCGGCGGCCCCTCGCAGCTCGACCTCTTCGATCATAAACCACGGCTTGAAAACCTGCGCGGGCAGAACCTGCCCGAATCAATTCGAATGGGACAGCGGTTGACCGGAATGACTGCGCATCAATCGAATTGGCCGACTGCGCCTTCGGCGTTCAAATTCGCACAGCACGGTAAATCCGGCGCGTGGTTGAGCGAGTTGTTGCCACATACCGCGAAGATCGTTGACGAAATCAGCTTCATCAAATCAATGCATACGGAGCAGATAAACCACGACCCGGCGATCACCTTCTCGCTCACCGGATTCCAGCTTGCGGGAAGACCAAGTCTTGGCTCGTGGATCGCTTATGGCCTGGGCAGTGAGAATAGAGACTTGCCCGCGTTCATCGTTATGATCTCCATTGGACGAACGGGAGGCGACCAGCCGCTCTACGACCGGCTCTGGGGAAGCGGCTTTCTGGCTTCGCGTTACCAGGGCGTGAAGTTTCACAACGGCCCTGACCCCGTTCTCTACCTGTCGAACCCGCCGGGAGTCGGCAAAGAAGTTCGCCGCCGTTTCCTCGATGACCTGGCCGAGTTGAATCAGATCAACGCGCGGGAGTACGGTGACCCCGAAACCCTGTCGCGCGTGGCGCAGTATGAGATGGCGTATCGAATGCAGTCTTCGGTTCCCGAACTGATCGATCTGTCGAAAGAATCTGAAAAGACCTTCGAGCGTTACGGCCCCGACGCGCGTGCGCCGGGCACGTTCGCGTTCAATTGCATTCTGGCGCGCCGGCTGGCCGAACGCGGAGTCCGTTTCATTCAACTCTTCCATCGCGGCTGGGATCAGCACGGGGATTTGCCGAAAAACATCACGAAACAGGCCCAGGACACTGATCAGCCTTCCGCCGCGCTGATTATGGATTTGAAAGAGCGAGGGATGCTCGACGAGACGCTGGTCATCTGGGGTGGAGAATTCGGTCGCACCGTTTATTCTCAAGGCAGGCTGACCGAGACCAATTACGGGCGCGATCATCACCCGCGCTGTTTTACGGTCTGGCTTGCCGGAGGGGGAATCAACCCGGGGATCACAATAGGCGAGACGGACGATTTCAGCTACAACATCACGAGCGATCCCGTGCATGCCCACGACTTAAATGCGACGATCCTACATTGTTTGGGCATCGATCACACCCGGATGACATACAAATTCCAGGGTAGGAATTTTCGGTTGACGGACGTCGAAGGAAATATTGTGAAGCGGATTCTCGCAAATTGACTTTACAAGGGCTGCAGTCGCATGTGGCCTCCCTGGTTCGATGTCGGAATGGAGTCGGGCGGGCGTCATATTGCGTAGCGCTCGGCCGCCAGCGCGCGATCCGCAGCCCGCGGCCTCTGTTGCAAATAATATTTCGACCACATTGATCAGGTTGCGACTGCGTGTATGAGAAGTCGCGCGATCTCCGGTATGGTACGGGGAGCGGTAGCCATTAATCTATTCACAAGTCTCAGGCATTAATCTGAGCTGTATGTCATTGAACCTCCGGCGATAGAGCCGCGCTTGCAACGACGGTATCAGCTTTTGGTGAAACAACATTTGCGACAATCTGAGAGTGTTGCCACTG
>DATCXQ010000114.1:0-2651 GCA_036565725.1 Blastocatellia bacterium | reverse complement strand
CCGAAGAGCGTCGCCATCAAATCCGTTTGACGCTGCCCAATGACCGCATGCAGAAACTGCCCTGAAGCGAGCGAGATAAGATAAGTATGGGACTCGCCGCCGGCAAGATCTCGCTCGACCGTCTTGCCGGGTTCGAGCGGATCGCCTCCATTCTGGGCGGCGACGATTAGACCCGCCGAAAGCCAAAGCATGACGGCGACGAGGAGGAGACGAAAAGTGATATTGGCGGGCATAAGGAGCCTCGAATAAAAGCCGAGTTGATGAGCGGGGCCGACCGGTAAAGCTATCTGAAAAGACGCGGGGAATTATACGAGGGGCGCAAGAAATGCCCAAGGCTTATACGGATGAGTTTCCATTGCCGGCGCAAAACTGATTTTCACTTCAGCTCATTCGTCCGCTTGACTTCCTGCGGCAACAGCCCGGTGGTGGCTTCCGTGACCGAGTGTTGAGCCGGGTGTTGAATTGATTGGGGCGGCAGCGCCGCGGCGTCCGGAGGGTTTACTCCTTCGATAAAGCTGCGGCGGGACGGCGCGGGTAGTTCTTCCCGTTCTGGCCTGTATTTGATCGCCCTGCCCAGTCGCCATAACCCCGCGATAAGAAACGCCAGCCCGGCGCCGCCGACAGTACCCAACAACAGCGCCATCAGCTTCACCAGTTTTGCTTCCCCCCCCCGATTGGATGGGGAACAGCATGATTCTCAGAAAAATTAGCGCGGGCGCCAGCACGCCGATCAGGACGAAGATGGCGCCGGTCAAGATGTTTTTGAAACTCGCGTTGGCGTCGGCGGTGAGGCGCAACAGGTCGAGTTCCGGTGGATCGGCCGACGCCACGGAAGCGCCGCATTGACGGCAAAAACGCGTGCCGCCCACTCCGCCCGCGCCGCAGGCCGGGCAATATGATAGAACGGCCCATGACTGGGCCAACGCGACGATCGACTCGGCCTCTCGCGTCAACGTGTTGCGATCACCTTTTGTGATAAATCCCGAAGTGACGCCCTTGACAGTGTATGCGAAAGTGATGCGCGTCGAGTTTGCGCCCGCCGATTTCAAGCCGATGTAGAGTGATCTGTGGTAATCGAGGATGTCCTGCGAACAACCGCTTCTCGCCAGGACGCTCGCGCCATGACGGGCGTGGATCGGATTTTCATTGAGCACGCGATATCCCATCCGCTCCAGCGCGTCAGCCAATCTCGCTCGCAAGCTTTCGGCGTCGCCCGCCACAATGCGTGTTACGTCGTGGTCGAAGCTGGCGCCTCCCATCGCGCCCATGTACTCTGCGCCCACAATGACCTCCTGCATCTCGCCCTGAGCTAAGTGACTGTTCAGGTTCACCTGTTTTTACGATTCTCGATTTTGCGATGTTCCGGCTCAAAAGCGCAGTCACGTAACTTGGGAAGTTATCTCGTGAAGAAAACGTTTTCTTTCCTGCTTTTCAATAACCGATTTTCAAAAGTCAACGCCCAATGGCCTCGCGCCGCGAGGGCGCGTCTTCGCCGCTCGCGTCCGGTTATTTTCTAAGTAGCTCAGTTAAAGATAGCACACGCGCGCGGAATTTGACTCTTTCACAACACAATCATAACGCGCCGCTAACACCTACCTAACTTCGACTGAAGACGCGCCGTGTATCTTTTTGCGCGAAGCTGTAAAAGCACTGATCGGACAAGTTCACCCGTGAAGTTTATGATCACCATAATTCAAAAACAGAGCGCCCTGTCGATTCGCGCCGGGAACCTCGAAGTCAAGCTCGCATCGAACTTGACCGAGATTGACGCCGCAATGCGGCTACGGTTCGAAGTCTTCAACCTCGAGCTTCAGGAAGGGCTGGTCTCGTCCTACGACCGCGGCTATGACACGGACGCTTACGACGCTTACTGCGACCACCTGATCGTCAAGGACACGACGAGCGGCGAAGTTGTCGGGACCTATCGTTTGCTTCGCGGCAGCAAGGCCGAAAGACACATCGGCTTTTACTCCGAGAACGAATTCGAACTGAGCAATTTGAAGCGGCTGCGCGGCGAATTGCTCGAACTCGGGCGCTCCTGCATCGCCGCCACGCACCGCTCATTCGCGACGCTCAACCTGCTATGGAGCGCGATCACGAAATACGCGATCGATCGCGATCTCAGCCATCTATTCGGCTGCGCCAGCTTGCACGTCTCGGAGGCGAGCGAGGTCCAATCGGTCTACTCTTACCTGCGCGCGAACCACTTCGCGCCGGAGAAGTACAGAGTCCGTCCGGTCGAATCCTGCCGGATGGTGATCAGCGAGGACGCCGTGGAAGACGCCTCGTCGCGCGCGGCGCTGCGCAAACTCTCGCCGATCCTGAAGGGCTATCTGCGGGCCGGCGCGATGATCTGCGGCGCGCCGGCTTACGACGCGGAGTTCGGCACGGCGGACGTCCTGGCGATTCTGGAGATGGAGAAGATGGCCGGGCGCTACAAACAACATTACGCCGCCGGGGCGGAGGCGCGGATCAATTGATGAGGCGCGTCGCGAGGCTGGCCGGGGTTCTCGCCCTCTGTCTGTTCTTTCTGGTCTCCGTAGCCGCCGCGCATCCCTTCCTGCTCGGCTTTTCCCGACCGGCGCGGATGCGGCTCGTGGCCGCGGGCGTTAGGCTTTGGGCGAGGGCCTGTTTGAGGATTCTCGGATTGA
>DATCXQ010000028.1:0-6793 GCA_036565725.1 Blastocatellia bacterium | reverse complement strand
GCTTTTAGGCTCATCTCCGGCTTCAACTCTCCTGGCAATTTATTAACTTCATTCTTCAACCTATACTACTCCTCTGAGTTCGCCAGCAGTAACCTAAAGCACTGGGCTAAAGTCAGCCGCCGCTCACGCGGCGAAGAATGGCGTCTCTCCCAAAAGTAAAAGTGTCCCGACATCAGCGGGTGAGGGGGGCAGATGTAAGTGACAATAGAAAAGGAATGCGGCAAGCGAGCAAAGGAAGGAATTCAGCAGCGCCCGAAAGTGTTCGAGCTTTGGCGCGCGTGGTAGTAGAATTGCCGCTATCCAAATCTCAATGTGCTTTGTGTATGTACCGTAGCGCCTACACACGCCTCGGCGCTTAACAAACAGTCTAGCTAAACCGGTACTGTACCCGCGCGAGTGGCTGCGCGGCAGTCTCATCAGGCATCCGCTTGCTTACGCGCGTGGTACTTGTACCGATGGAACGGAGGAACACCATGTCAAGAACACGTCAAACAAGTATGTTCGTTCTGCCGCTCGCGCTCGTTCTTCTTGCCGGACTTGGGATACGTTTACTATCAGGCAGGTCTTCCGCCCAGACCGCACAGTCTTACACCTGGCGGAACGCGCAGATCGTTGGAGGCGGCTTTGTGCCAGGGATCATCTTCAATCAGACCGAACCCGGTCTGGTTTATGCGCGCACGGATATTGGCGGCGCATATCGCCAGGACCCTGTAACCAAGCGATGGATTTCGCTGACCGATGGGATCGGCTGGGATGATTGGAACTTGACCGGGATCATCAGCCTGGCCACGGATCCGGTTAATCCCAATAATGTTTACCTGGCCGCCGGCACATACACCAATGAATGGACGAGCCAGAACGGCGCCATCCTGCGTTCGACTGATAAAGGCGCTACGTGGCAGCGCACAATGTTGCCATTCAAGCTCGGCGGCAACATGCCGGGGCGTGGCCCAGGCGAGCGGCTGGTGATTGACCCTAACAGAAACAACATCCTTTATCTCGGCGCTCCCAGCGGGAACGGCCTTTGGAAGAGCGCCGATTCAGGCGCGACATGGTCGAAGGTCAACAGTTTTCCCAACGCCGGGACTTACGCCGAAGACCCCAGTGACCCCAATCATTACCTCAACGACAATCAAGGAATCTATTGGGTGACGTTCGACAAACGGACCGGCTCTCCGGGAAACGCCACTCAAACAATCTACGTCGGCGTTGCTGATATGACCGGGCCTTGCATTTACCGAACGACGGATGGCGGCGCAACCTGGGCTGCGGTTCCGGGACAGCCCATCGGCTTCCTGCCTCATAAAGGCGTGTTGGATACGACGAATGGACTCTTATACGTCGCATATAGCGACAATGGAGGGCCGTACGCCGGCGCGCGCGGCGACGTGTGGAAGTACAATACGGCGACAGGCGGCTGGACGCTCATCAGCCCAATCCCTTCTACAAATACCAATGATAATTACTTCGGCTACAGTGGACTCTCAATTGACAGGCAGAATCCCAACATCGTGATGGTCACCGGCTATAGTTCCTGGTGGCCGGACACGCAAATCTGGCGCAGCGTGAACGGCGGCGCCTCGTGGAGCAGGATATGGGACTGGACGCGTTATCCCAATCGCTCCTTCCGCTACATCCAGAATGTTTCGGACGCGCCGTGGCTGGAATTTCCCTCCACCCCCATCTGTGGCGGCGGCCGCCCCGGAGCGGAAGTGAACCCGAAATTAGGCTGGATGACCGAGGCCCTGGAGATCGATCCGTTCAATTCCAACCGGTTTATGTACGGCACCGGCGCCACTATTTATGGAAGCGATAATCTGACAGTCTGGGATCAAAGCAGTTCCTCACAAATCACTATCACGGTGATGGCGGAAGGCCTGGAAGAAACCGCTGTAAACGGCCTGATCAGCCCGCCTTCTGGCGCGCCACTGATCAGCGCGGTGTCAGACATCGGCGGATTTCGTCATGACAACCTCGACGTCGTACCCTCCAGTCTTTACCCGATAATGTATGGCACGAACACCGACATCGACTATGCCGAACTCAATCCGAGTTACATCGTCAGGGTGGGCAATGGGGATACGGCAAACTGTGAAAACAGTTGCGCTATTTCCACCGACGGCGGCGGCGCCTGGGCCGAGGTATTGACGCAACCGTCGGGGCTTACCGGCGGCGGTGATGTGGCGGTGAACGCCAACGCCACGCGCATCGTCTGGGCCCCGAAAGGCGTCGGAGCGCACTACTCGTCAAATGGCGGCGGAGCATGGACGGCCTCGACAGGCGTCCCGGCGGAGGCGAAGGTGGTTTCCGACCGGGTGAACCCGAATAAGTTTTATGCGTTCGCCGGCGGCGCGTTCTACGTGAGCGTCAACGGCGGAGCCAGTTTCAGCGCGACTGTGACAACGGGACTGCCGTCACAAACCTCCATCGGTAATATCAAGGCCGTCCCCGGCCGCGAAGGAGATGTCTGGCTGGCCGGCGGCGCCGGGTGGGATAGCGTTTACGGCCTGTGGCATTCGACCGACTCAGGGCTGACTTTCACTAAACTGGCGAATGTTCAGGAATCCGACAATGTCGGATTTGGCAAAGCCGCGCCCGGACAGAGCTATCCGGCCATCTACATTCCGGCCAAGGTCGGCGGTGTGCGCGGCATATACCGATCCGATGACGGCGGAGCGAACTGGTCGAGAATCAACGACGATCAGCATCAGTGGGGAGTGGCCGGCAGCGCCGCCATCACCGGCGACCCGCGCATCTACGGGCGCGTCTATCTCAGTACCAACGGGCGCGGAGTCATATACGGCGATCTGGGCGGTGGCGGATGCGCAAGCAGCGCGGCTTCTGTCGATTCGATCGTGGTGACTACGGCCGCCGCCGGCAAGGGCAAGAAGCGCGGCCAGGCGACCGTCACCGTCAAGGACGATTGTGGCGCGCCGGTCGCCAACGCTACGATATTTGGCGCATTTTCTGGATCGCTCAATGAATCTGTCTCCGGCGTCACAAACGCCAACGGCGTAGTGACGCTTTTGACGAATGGCTCAGCCGGCGGAACTGTCAGTGTCACGTTTTGTGTGACCAACGTCACGCATGCCAGCCTGACTTATGATTCGGCGGGCAACGTCGAGACGTGCGACCACAATTGACGTAGCTTAATTCCGACCCAGCGTTATTCAAAGCGCGCGGATAATTCTAAATCAGAATAGTCGGCATTGGCGCATTCAGTTTAACTACAACCATCCGGGGCGAGCGTTTAGAGTCCCGACTTTAGTCGGCAAGGCTTGGAATCCGAACGCCGCGGACTAATGCCGAGACTCCAGGCCGGATTTCAATTGCATATATGGAAAGAACAACCACGGGGGACACGGGTCCCCCCTGGTTGTCACCTTACATGCAATTGCAAATCGCTCTAAACGATCGCCCCGATAACTATGATTTCATTCGATGCGCCAATATCAGTTGTTCTGATTTGGGTCAGCGCTGCTTCGACATCTGATCGATCACGGCGCCAAGCCGTTTGATCTCCTCGCCGTAACGCGCCCAATCGCCTTCGCGCTGCGCCTGCATCGCGCGGTCGTAATGTTGCCTGGCCTGTTCAGCCAGGCCCGTCGCCGTGACCGTCGGTGGAGGCGGCGCGGACGGTTCGCCCGGTTTCGTCTCTGTAGTTGGAGGTTTGAGGTCGCCGGCCGGGGCTTCGCCGAAGAGCCGCGCCAGGCTGGCTTCAAGCGTCGGCTCCATCGCGATGCGGTCCTTGTCGGCTACGATCACGCGCCGCAGTTCCGGGATGCGGCTGGATTCGGCGCGCAGGTAAAGCGGTTGCACGTACAGCAACGATTCTTCAACAGGGATCACCATCAAAGTTCCGAGTTTCACACTCGATCCGCGCTGGTTCCAGAGCGATATCTGGCGTGAAATCTCGGGGTCTTGGTTGGCGCGCGCGACTATCTGTTGGGGGCCGTAAATCTGCGTCTGCTTCGGGAACCGGTAGACCGCCAGCCTGCCGTAGTGCTCGCCGTCGGAACGCGCCGCCATCCACGCCGCGAGGTTGGCTTTGTTCTTCGGCGTAAGTGGCAACATCAGGATGAACTCTTCAGTCCGTTCGCCCGGCAGTTTCATGATCGTGTAGTAGGGGTCCATCAGCCTGGTATCCTTCCCGTCGGCCCCCACCGTCGAAGCCGGAGTCCACAAATCTTCCTTGTTGTAAAAGATCTGCGGCTGATTCATGTGATAGGTCGAATAGACATGCGCCTGAAGGTTGAAGATGTCTTCCGGATAACGCAAATGCGCGCGCAGGCCTTCGGGCATTTCGGCGAGCGGTTTGAGCGCGCCGGGATAGATGCGCGCGTAAGTTTGAATCAGGGGGTCGCGTTCGTCGGCGATGTATAGTTGCGTGTCGCCGTGGTAGGCGTCGACGACCGCTTTGACAGAATTGCGAATGTAGTTGACGCCGTTGACCTTCTCCGAATAAGGGTAGCGGTCGCTGAAGGTGTAAGCGTCGGCGATCCAGAAGAGCCGGCCTTCATGAATGACCAGGTAAGGGTCTGCGTCGAAGCGAAGGTACGGCGCGACGAGTTTGAGCCGTTCAGTTATGTTGCGGTCGAACAGGACGCGGCTGTCTGCGGTCAGGGCGTTCGACAGCAGCAACTTCATGTCGCCGAATCGAATGGCGAAGAGCAGTTGTCGCAACGTCGATCCGATCGGTACGCCGCCTTCGCCGTCGTAAGGTTTGTATACGTTCTTTTCGCCGGAAGGGAAGTCGAACTCCTCGGCTTTGGTCTTGACGTAGACGCGGTCGTTCGACATCTCGCCGAAATAGATTTCGGGGCGGTTAATGTTGAGCGACGGCACGCCAGACGAGGGCGGAATGTCCTTGATGTAAAGCACGGGCTGGCCCTGGGACGTCGCCTGGGCGACCGGGCCGAGCGTCAGGCCGAAGCCGTGTGTGAAGGTGAAATGCTCATTGATCCAGTTGCGATCGGGCAGGCTCTCCGCCGGCAGTTCGCGCGGCGAGAGCATGACCTGCTTCAATTCGCCGTTGATGTGATAGCGGTCGTTGTCAACCTTGCGAAAGTCGTAGTATTGGCGAATCTCCTGAAGCTGCTCGAAGGCTTCGAGCAACTGATCCTGGTCCCACAGCCTTATGTTATTGATCGTCTGTCGATTCTTCTGAACGTCCTGCCCGGTAAGCGTCTTTTCGCCCGAAATCTCATGCTCTTCGACGCTGTCCAGGCCGAAGGCCTTGCGCGTCGCGGCGATGCTGTATTGGATATAGGGCATCTCTTTGGCCAATTCGTTTGGCGCGACCGAGAAGCGCTGCACTGTGGTCGGGTAGACCCAGCCGGCCACGATCGTCAGCAAGTAGAGTCCGATACCCCCCAGGATCAGCCGGTTGGTTCTGAAGAAAACGCTCGCGACGGCCAGCGCCGCGACGATTATGGCAATGTAGATCCGCGCGGAGAGGATCGGCATCGTGGCGTTGATGTCGGCGTAACTCGCGCCCGCCACCGGCCCACTCCCGCCGAAGAGCAGGTTCGGCTTCGCCAGGTAAGCCTCGAACGCCAGGATCAGAGAGAGCGCCGCGAACAGGCAGAACAAATGGGAGCGCGCGCCGCGGTCGATGTTGAAGCCGATTCGCGACTGGCCGAGGTCGATCGCGCCATGAGCCAGGTAGATCAGCGCCGACCCGATCAGGCTCACGATCGCAATCAACATCAGTAATCCTGAGGCGGCGTCCAACGCTGGCAGCGTGAAGAAGTAGAACGCGATGTCCCGTCCGAAGATCGGATCGGTTACGCCGAACGTGGCCTGATGGCGAAACTTCAGGTAGGTCTCCCACGACCCCCACCCCTCCATTGCCGCGAACGCGCCGACCGCCAGCGCGACGAGCGGCGCCAGCTTCGGCGCCAGCGCCGAAAAATCGGGCGTGGGTATCTCCTGCCCCTCGATCATGAAATGCCTTCCGACGTTCGCGGTCTCGGGGCTGAGTCGCAGCGCGAGTTTGAAGTTGAGCCAGATTAGGGCCGCCGTAATCAGCCCGACGGCCGCGCCCAGCCACGCTTTGGCGCCTAAAGTCGTGGTGAAGACCGTCTGGTAGCCGAGTTGCTGGAACCAGAGCCAGTTCGTATATAGCCCCGCCCCCGCAGGTAAGAGGACGGCCAGAGGGACGACGGCCAGAAGCAACAGCCTGTAGCGGAACCAGCGTGGGCGGCGCGCGCGGATATGTTTCACTTGCCTTTCAGGTCTGATCTTCGGGAAATCATCGGGTAGTTCGGTATCCATTCGCATACTTCCTCCTAGCCTTCGCTGGGGCCCCACTGCGTTTCGAATATAGACGGCGGGCGCCGTCCCTGTTTCGGAATGATGGGCATGTTATATCACATACTTAATTGACTGAGGCGTTGATCGCCATTTCGGCAGCGCTTTTGCAAAGTCGTTAATGCCAGCTTTTCCTTCGGCGTCCAACTTGACCGATTCATTGGCGCTGAGGAAGAAGCAAAATAGGGAATAGGGAGTGGGGAGTGGGGAATGGGGGGAAGCGCATCTAGTTCCCACTCCCCACTCCCTATTCCCCATTCCCCATTCCCCATTCCCCACTTCCTAATCAATATTCGTTCCTGCCGCCAGTGCTGATTTCGTAGAGAAACCAGATGCGTTTCTCAGTCTCATTCAGGATCTCCTGGAGCGTATTACTGGTCGCCGAGTCGCGGTTGTCCTCGCATATGTCGATCGCGGCGCGTTGCCGTTCGGCGAGGTGGCGGTTGTCCCTGATCAGATCCTGGATCATTTTGTCGGGCGG
>DATCXQ010000907.1:0-4868 GCA_036565725.1 Blastocatellia bacterium | reverse complement strand
CGCGGCAGGGGAATCGAATTTGAAGATCCCCGATAAAGTGATCGATAAGTCATTGGTGATCAAAAAAAGACTTTGAATTGGAGGATGCGCATTTTGGGAAATCAACACAACTCGTCTGAGATACCTCTGAGGCCGCTTGGCCGGACCGGCGTAGATGTGACAGCGATCGGCATCGGCGGTTATCACCTCGGTCTGATGAAAGACGATAACGAAGCCGTCCGCCTTGTCCACGAGGCCGTAGACGCCGGGATCACCTTTCTGGACAACGCCTGGGAATACCACGGCGGCCGCAGCGAAGAGTTGATGGGAAGGGCGATCCAGGACCGGCGCGACGAGGTCTTTCTGATGACCAAGGTTTGCACTCACGGGCGCGACCGCCACGTGGCGATGCGCCAGCTGGAAGAATCGCTGCGCCGCCTGAAGACCGATTACCTCGACCTGTGGCAGGTTCACGAGGTCGTTTACGACAACGAGCCAGAGCTGCATTTCGCGAAGGGCGGCGTGATTGAGGCTCTCGAACAGGCCAGGCGCGAAGGCAAGGTTCGCTTCATCGGGTTCACCGGCCACAAAAGCCCGGAGATACACTTGAAGATGCTGTCGTACGACTATCCGTTCGACGCCTGCCAGCTGCCTTTGAACTGCTTCGACGCGACCTTCCGCAGCTTCGAGCGGCAGGTGTTGCCGGAACTCGAGCGGCGGGGGATTGCAGCCATAGGAATGAAGAGCCTGGGCGGGGAAGGGAGTATGGTGAAAGCCGGGGCCGTCACCGCCGAAGAAGCGATGCGCTACGCGATGAGCCTGCCGGTCGCGACTGTGGTCAGCGGGATGGAGTCGCTCGACATATTGCGACAGAACCTGGGCGTCGCGCACGGCTTCACGCCGATGAGCGACGACGAGATGCGACGGCTGAGAGAACGCTGCGCGGAGATGGCCGGAGACGGCAGGTTCGAGCATTTCAAGACGACCTTGAAATTCGAAGGCCCGATAGGAAGGGCGCAGCACGGATTCCCGGCCCCCGGCGAGCTTGGGGCCTGAAACCGAAGATTTTTCACTCCATCACACACAAAATATTTACACCCCTCGGCAAAGTTGAATTATGATACGGCCGAAATCATACTCCGGTTGAGTATCAGGCCGGTTTCGCACGACCCTGATTAATAGCGGGCCGGTTTCTTCTTGCGCTTACCCTGCATTCATCACTGAATACCGCCACATCCACCGGAGAGCACGACTCTTCCACTCTTTAACGACCTAATCAGGGAGGATTATGTTAGGAAATCATTTGTTTCGGGAAGTGAAAATAAGCATTGCCGCGCTGTGTCTGGCGTTTGCGGTCAATGGTTCAATGGCTTTGGCTCAAACGCCTACCGCCACCGTCATCGGGCAGGCGCGCGACGCTTCAGGCGCCGCGGTTGCTGGCGCCCGCGTCGTCGCCAGAAATGTTCAGACCAATATTGAGCGCGAAGCCGTGACCAGCGAAAACGGCGATTACACCATCCCGCTGCTCAACGTCGGTGAATACCAGGTGTCGGTCGAAAAGCAGGGTTTCAAGAAGGCCGTGCAGACCGGCTTGATTTTGCAGGTTGACCAGAAGGCCCGTGTAGATTTCACGCTCCAGATCGGACAGGTTTCGGAATCGGTCGAGATCACGGCCGCGACCTCGCTGGTCCAGACAGATTCGGCGTCGGTCGGCACGGTAATTGACAACAAGCGGGTTCTGGAACTGCCGCTCAACAGCCGCGAATTTTATGCGCTCGCGCTGACCGCGCCGCGAGTGCTGCCGCCAGCGCAAGGGTCCACGCTCAGCTTCCGCGGCGGGTTTAACGTCGCCGGCTCCAGCGAGGTCTCGAACAACTTCACGCTCAACGGAATTGACAACAATGACACGGGGATCAACGGCCCGTCGTTCCGCCCTTCGATCGACGCGATTCAGGAGTTCAAATTGCTGAGCGGAATCTATTCGGCGGAATACGGGCGGAATTCCGGCGGCCAGGTGGTGATCAACACCAAATCGGGGACGAACCAGTTCCACGGCACGGCCTATGAATTCCTGCGCAACCAGGCGCTCGACGCTCGCAACTTCTTCCTACGGCTGAAGCCCGGCGAGAAAGCGCCGTCGTTCAAGCGCAACCTGTTTGGCGGCAGCTTTGGCGGGCCGATCGTCAACGACAAGACATTCTTCTTCGTCAGCTATGAAGGGCTTCGGCTGCGGCAATCGGTAACCTCGCTTGCGACGGTCCCTACGGAGAATATGGTCAAGGGCGATTTTTCGGATCTCCTGGGGGCTCCGCTTTGCGCAAACGCCGCCGGAGCCTCGGGAGTTTGCGGCGGCGCGTTCACGACCCCGTTGATGGTAACTAACACGGCCGGGGCCACCCTTCAGGCTCGCGCCGGGATGATTTTTGATCCGCTGACCACTCGCGCGAATCCGAACTTCAATTCGGCGCAACCGGTCAGCGCAGCCAATCCGCAGACCATCCGTGATCAGTTCGAGCGCAACATCATTTCCGGCGGGCGGATCAACCCGATCGGACGGGCGCTGGCGGGGTTCTTCCCCACGCCTACTACGGCTACCGCCGCGGGGCAATTGCCGTCGAACAACTATAACTTCAGCGAGACGCGGCGTGAAAATTACAACCAGATCAGTTCGCGATTCGATCACACGCTGTCGCCTAAAGATTCGCTTTACGGCACATACAATTATTACGACAACCCGGCGTTCGAGCCGTCCAACGCGCTATGCGGTAGTCGTGTCCTGCCGGGCTTCGGGTGCAATACGGGGCTGACGACTCAGCTCATCGGCATCGTCGAGACGCACACGTTCACGTCGAACCTGACCAATGAAGTCCGCGTCGGCTTCAACCGCCTGCGCCAACCGCGCATTCAGGAGGACGACACTGTTGACTTCGTGAATCAGTTCAAAATCCCCGGGACGTTTTTCGGCGAGACGCCGTTCAACGGCGGCGTGCCCCAGGTTGCGATCAACGGCTTTTCAACCATAGGCGGCGCGACCAACCTGCCGCAGGATCGCCGCGACAATACCTATCAGTTCGTTGACAACTTGATCTGGATCAAGTCGGCGCACACGCTGAAATTCGGACTTGACGTCCGCCGGTTCCAATCGAACCTCTATTTCATCAGCCAGGGACGCGGTATTTTCAACTTCAACACTCCGGCCAATTCGGCCACGGTTCCGACAAGCGACAATCCGTTCGCGGACCTTCTGCTCGGCATTCCGACCAGCACACAGCGCAACCCGCGCGGGCCTTCGACATATAGCCGCACCTCGTCGTTCAACGTCTATGCGCAGGACGACTGGAAAGTGAATTCGCGGTTGACACTCAACCTGGGTTTGCGGTGGGAGCTGAATACGCCAATGACCGAGAAGTACAACACCATCGCTTCGTTCGACCCGAAGACCGGCCAGATTCGGGCCGCCGGGCAGAATGGCGTACCGTCCAATCTGTTCAAGTACGATTACAACAATCTTGCGCCGCGCCTCGGATTCGCGTGGCAGCCGCTTGGCGACTCAAAGACGGTCGTTCGCGGAGGCGTCGGAGTCTTTTACAACGTGCAGCCCGCGGGCAACGGCTTCCTCGGGATGCTATTCAATTTCCCGTTCCGGCTGCCGCAGACATTCAATTCGAGCAGGACCGCGCCGATCACGCTCAGCAATCCTTTCCCCGGCCCCGTGCCTACGACTGCGCCGACAAACGGCACGTTGACGATGACGGCGATTGACGAGAACTTCGACACGGCCTACATCACACAATGGGGGTTGAGTGTTCAGCGCGGAGTCGGCTCCGACCTGGTTTTCGAGATCGGCTATCTGGGGTCGAAGGGGACGCATCTGCCGCTCAACCGCAACCTGAATCAGGCCACCCCAGGGCCGGGCACTACGGCTCAGGTTCAGGCGCGACGCACGTACCCGCAGTTCGGCAACATCACGTGGATCGAGAGCGTGGCGAATTCAACCTATCATTCGATGGAACTGAAGGCTGAGAAGCGTTACACGAAAGGGCTGTCGTTACTGGGGTCATACACGTTCAGCAAGTCGATTGACAATTCGCCGGGCATTTCGACCGGCAGCAACGCGTCGAGCGCCATTGCCCAGAATGCGTTCGACCTGCGCGCCGAGCGCGGGCTTTCCGATTTCGATGTGCGGCATCGTTTGGTGGCGAGCACGATATGGGAGATTCCGCTCGGCAAAGGTCATAAAGTCTTCGGCGGCGGGCCGCTCGCCCACATCTTCGGAGGGTGGCAGGCTTCAGGAATTCTCTCGTTGCAATCCGGACGTCCCTTTACGGCAGTGCTGAACGGAGATCTCAGCAACACCCTCAATCGCAATGACCGTCCGAACCTGGTCGGCGATCCGAACTCCGGGCCGAAGACCGTCGAGCAATGGTTCGATAAAACCGCATTTCAAACGCAAGGGGTCGGTTCATTCGGAACCGCGGGGCGCAACATCATCATCGGGCCAGGGTTCCAAAACTTTGACTTCGCCCTGAGCCGAAATTTCAATGTGACCGAGCGTTTCAGGATTCAGTTCCGCACGGAACTTTTCAACGCGTTCAACCATGCGAACTTCAACTACCCGGCGGCGGTCGCCAACGCTCCGCAGAACTTCGGCCAAATTGCGTCGGCTAACGACCCGCGCCAGATGCAGTTCGGGTTGAAGATTATTTTCTAAGTCAGTTTCACACTGGCGGCTACTGTAGCGACGAGCGTGAGGATCCACGGGGCAAGCCTGTAGCATCTCACGTCGTGTAGTTGGGGTTAATTCTCTAAGACCATTAGTCTATCCGTCGTATAAATGAGGAACGGACAGACTAATGGTCTTTGAATAAATAGCGCGCCCAGCATTGTAG
>DATCXQ010000905.1:0-4135 GCA_036565725.1 Blastocatellia bacterium | reverse complement strand
GGATATACGCCAGTAACCAGATGGCCCGCGATCTCGCCTGTGGCAGTCGCAATCTTGTAGACCCGATTGTCCATGAGCGCCGACACAAACAAGCTCTGTCCGTCCGTTGTAAGCGTCATGTGGTCGGCGCGCCCGGTGTTTAACGACCTCTGCCACAGTAGGCGGCCGCTCGCAATGTCGAACGCCGCGACGTCGCCGACATAGCCGCGGGAGACATAGAGCGTTCGCCCGTCGGGAGAGACATCAGTGTCTTGAGCGTAATTCGGAGCCCCCGGTCCCTCGCTCTTCACACGCGCCGGATTGACATCGATATCGCCCAGGACAGAGCGTGAGGCCACATCCACAAGGGCGACTGTGCCAGCCTGCGAATTGGCCACCATCGCAATCTCAATGGATGGCGGCTGAATCTGGGCCGCTTTCACCGAAGATTGCTCCGTTATAAGTGAAGGGGACGCATTATTCGCTGACTCTGACGTTGTTGCGCCTGATTGCAAAAGCATCATTGCAAGGAAGAGAGTCGTTATGCTGAGAAGTTGTCTCATTGGGTTGCCATTATTTCTTAAGCTGGTATTTTCGCTAGGTCACGAAAGCCTAACAAGGCGTTCACCGGGCGCGGCCTGTAACACTGAAAGAAAGCCGCTGCGCCCATTGACCGCGCTCCGGCGCAATAATTGTTAGGAGCCCACCTTCTACCTATTTCTCTTCTTTCGGCCTCAATATCAGCTCTCTTCTTTGATATTCCACTATTGAAGTTTCCGGCCTATCCCATCCCATGGCCTTTGCAATTTCTCGTGGCGCCATTACTACTTGCGGTTGCGCATCTCGCATTCCATAACTATGATCGATACATTCATCGTGAAACTTACCATGCTCCTGATCTACTTTAAATTCTGATGTCTCGATAGATTCACCCGTCTCTCCTTGGACTGAAAACCAATATAAATATTCTTCGTCATTTATCACCTCTCGGAAAATCACTTCAATTTTCATTTGTTCCCGATCGAGCGTTTGGATTACCTCTTCCATATTATCGTTGAGCATTTTCATCCATTCGTCTACTCGATCTGACTTGTCTTTCTTGATACGGAATCGCGAGAGTTCCACTCTCATATCCCCTCTCTTCCTGCCGGTGAGGCTGTCTACGACGATTAGGTAATGATGAGCGTTTATTTCGAAAGCCGCTAATGACGTTCAAGGAACTCCTTTGCGCCTTTCTGACCAGGAGTCAATGTCCGCTGAGTTTGCATAAGCGCCCCTCCTGACTGCTTGGGAAAACTGTGACTGATTGATTACTGCCGAAGCCTGAGACGGCGGGGAGTATAATCCCGCGCCGAAGCCGAGGCAATAAATTTCGGCGCTCTCACCACTCGGCGGATAATTCTCCGCCATCCACTGCGCCGTCTTGCGCCTCTAGAAGAGCCGCCATATCATTCCACTGTTTTTATAGTCAGGGATCATCGAGCTTAACCACACTCCTGGAGAAAATGAATGATCAAGTTGAAAGTGAATGGCGAGAGCCGTGAATTCGACGGCGAGCCTGATATGCCACTGTTGTGGTACCTGCGCGACGAGTTGCGGCTGACAGGGACGAAGTACGGCTGCGGCGCGGGACTGTGCGGCGCCTGCACGGTTCACGTGAACGGCTCAGCCACGCGCAGTTGCCTGATACCTATGCAGAGCCTGGCCGGGAAAATGGTCGTGACCATCGAAGGTCTGAGCGCGAAGGCCGACCATCCCGCTCAAGAGGCCTGGCGGCAGGCCAACGTCCCGCAGTGCGGTTATTGCCAGAGCGGGCAGATCATGCAGGCCGCCGCGCTGCTAAAACAGAAGCCCAAACCGACTGACGCCGACATCGACTCGGCGATGAAGGGCAACATCTGCCGCTGCGGGACCTATCAACGCATCCGCGAGGCGATCAAGATAGCGGCTAACAAGACTGCCGCGAGCAGCCCGCCATCGAGCAAACCGGCCGCGGCCAAAAGGACGGTGGGGGTGAAGAAATGAACAGAATCGAACTGGTCACTCGTCGCACTTTTCTTGGAGGCATGTTCTCCGCCGGCGCGTTTGTGCTCGGCGCGCGCCTCCTGCCTGTCGAAGCGATGGCTTCGACCGACGCAGGTCTTGCCGCCTGGAATCCGAGCGTCTATCTGGGGATCGAAACCGACGGCGCGGTCATCATCGTCTCGCACCGCTCGGAGATGGGCACAGGCATTCGCAGCGTGCTCCCCTCGGTGCTGGCCGATGAGCTGGACGCCGACTGGGCGCGCGTGAAGATCGAACAGGCCATCGGCGACGCTAAATACGGATCGCAGAACACCGATGGCTCCTGCTCGATCCGCGATTTTTACGACGCGATGCGCGAGGCCGGATCGAGCGCCCGAATGATGCTGGAAAGCGCGGCGGCGGCGCAGTGGGGCGTTCCCGTCGCCGAATGCAAGGCGCAAAACCATCAGGTCGTTCACGCGGGCAGCGGACGGAAGCTCGGCTACGGCGAGCTTGCGGCGTCGGCGGCCAAACAAGCAGTGCCGAAAAAAGAAGAGCTGAAATTCAAATCCCCGGCGGAATATCGCTACATCGGCAAAGACACGCCGACCGTCGATCGCGACGACATCTGCGCGGGCAGCGGGACCTTCGGCATCGACGCGACGATGCCGGGAATGGTCTACGCCTCGATCGCGCGATCGCCTGTGCTCGGCGGAAAGCTGAAAAATTACGACGATCAGGAGACGCGCAAAGTGCGCGGCGTGCAGAAGACCGTTGAGCTTCGCGGATTCAAACCTCCGCATGGATTCCAGGCTCTGGGCGGCGTAGCGGTGATCGCCGACAACACATGGGCCGCGATCAAGGGCCGTGAGAAGCTCATAGTCGAGTGGGAAGCGGGCGAGAACGCGAGCTATGAGTCGGCGGCTTACAAACAATCGCTGCTCGAAACGGTCCGCAAGCCGCAGAAGGTCGTGCGTAACGTGGGTGACGTGGACGCCGAATTCGCCAAGGGCGGCAAAATCCACGAAGCCGAATATTACGTCCCGCACCTGGCGCACGCTCCGATGGAGCCGCCGGCGGCGGTCGCCGAGTTCAAGGACGGTAAAGCTCTGATCTACGCCGCAACGCAGAATCCACAAGCCGTGCAGGACACCGTCGCCACCGCCCTCGGCATTGACAAGAAAAACGTCGAATGCCACGTGACGCTGCTCGGCGGCGGCTTCGGGCGCAAATCTAAACCCGATTACGTCGCCGAAGCCGCGCTGCTCTCTCGCGAGGTCGGCAAACCGGTCAAGGTGACGTGGACCCGCGAGGACGACATCCGCTACGACTACTACCACGCGGTCGCGGCGATGTATATGAAGGCCGCCGTGGACGAAAAAGGCCGCCCGACGGCATGGCTGCAGCGCAGCGCGTTTCCGTCCATCGGCTCGACGTTCGCCGGCCCGTCGGTGACCTCCGGGCAGGGCTTCGAGCTGGGGATGGGATGGACGAATGTGCCGTTCGACATCCCGAATCATCGCGCGGAGAACGGGCCTGCAAAGGCTCAAGTCCGAATCGGCTGGTTGCGTTCGGTGGCGAACATCTATCACGCCTTCGCCGTGCACTCGTTCGTGGACGAATTAGCGCAATTGGCGAAGCGCGATTCGGTCGAATACCTGCTCGACGTCCTGGGACAGTCGCGCAAGGTCGATGTCGGACAGCGCGGCCCGATGGCCGAGAAGTTCCCGTTGGATACGGGGCGTCTGCGGCGCGTGATCGAGCTCGCGGCGGAACGCTCCGACTGGGCCAAGAAGAAACCCGCGAAGGGGCGCGCGCTGGGCGTCGCGGCGCACTGGAGCTTCCTGAGTTATGTCGCCGCGGTCGTTGAAGTGGAAGTTGGCTTGGGTGGAAAGATTCGCATCCCCCGCGTGGACATCGCGGCGGACGTGGGCAGAGTGATCAACCCCGACCGCGTGAAGTCCCAGTTCGAAGGCGCGTCGGTATTCGGCGCTGGCATCGCGCTTATGGGCGAGATCACGGCGGCTGGCGGCGCGATCCAGCAATCCAACTTCCACAATTATCTGGTGGCGCGGATCAACGAGGCGCCGATTGAAACGCGCGTCCACCTGATAGAGAGCGACGCGCCGCCCGCCGGAGTCGGCGAGCCGGG
>DATCXQ010000899.1:0-21056 GCA_036565725.1 Blastocatellia bacterium | reverse complement strand
TGAGCCTAGGGGTCGGCTCGCTTGCCCGACTCCGTGGCTTTCTCGGTCACGTCCAACCGCGCCTTGCGGACGTCCGGCCCTCCACCCGCGGAACCATCGGGCCGGAAAGTGAGGATTTGATCTTTGCGGGCGACGTGGCGCGGCCAGGTTGGCAGTCCCGATCCGTTCGGATCGCCCGTCCTGGCGAAGTTAACCCAATAGCTTTGCGCTATCCGCGAGACCGCCAGGTCCTCCGGTGTTGGCGCGCCGCCGCGGCCTCCGCCCAGCGTGCCGAAGGCAAAGGGGACGTCGCCGCCGTGCGGGGATCCCGCTCGTAGTTGTTCCCGCATCGCCGTCGGGACGTACGAGAACATGTACAGGTAGACAGGCGAGCCGTTGGCAGCGAAGGCGTTGGCGGCGAAGCGCGCCGGTTCGGCCTGGCCGAAGTCGTCGTTGGCCCGCGACACCATCGTGGCCAAGTCGGTCGTTCCGTCAGGATCGTAGGCCGCCTTCGCCTCGGCGCTCCACTGGCCGTACCGGGCGAAGAACTCGTCCTTGGTGCGAGCCTTGATCCGGTTGCCTGCGGTATCGGCGCTGTTGCTGCCAAGCATCAGCGGGACGCGCGGCTGGCGGCGCGCCTTGTAAGCGGTCTCCGCGGTTTCAGTGATCAACCTGCCATCAAGAATCGGCGTCGTCTCATAGGACGGCACAGTAACCCCTGGCTGAGGCGGCGCGCCACGGAGAACCTCGTCGGCGCTGAGGCCGCGCAACTTGGCCAGAGCGGCCTGGTCCGTCCCCTCAATCCCCAGCGATTTCGCGAAGTTGATCCCGATCGTCTCGGCCGACACCGGATAGTTCGGGTCAACGCCGTCCGCACGCATCGGCCGGGCGGTGAGCACGCTGTCCCGCGAGCCGCCGGAATGCACGATGGCCTTGTGGAACAGCCCGCGCGCCTGCGGCGAGGCGAGCATGCTGTGGACGGACACGCCACCCGCCGAGAACCCGAAGATGGTGACGTTGTTCGGATTACCCCCGAATGCGGCGATATTCCGCCGCACCCACTGCAAGGCGGCAAGCTGATCCATGTATGCGTAGTTGCCCTTGTTCTCATTAGGACGTTCGCTGCTCAAACCAGGAAACGCGAAGAAACCGAAGCGTCCAACTCGATAGTTCATGGCGACAAGGACGACACCCTGCTTGGCAAATTGGACGCCGGACGTGTTGGGCGAAGAGCTCGAGCCGCCCACGAAACCGCCGCCGTAGATCCAGACCATCACAGGCAGATTGCGAGCGGCCGGATCAGCCGGACGCCAAACGTTCAGATACAGGCAATCCTCGGACGGCCCTTGGGCCGCAGGCGCGGCGGCCGGCGCCTGAGCTGTCGCTGCAGGCGCGCCAGCGCGCGCTCCCGCGCCCGGAGGCGGCCCGCCTCGTCCCTGCATACAGCTTCGGCCGAATTCCGCGGCCTGTCGCACTCCCGTCCACTTCGGCGTCGGCTGTGGTGGTCGCCACCGCAACTCACCGACCGGTGGCGCGGCAAATGGAATGCCCTTGAAGGAGATCACGCCATCGGCCTCGACTCCCTGCAACTGACCGCTGTCAACTCTCACGACCGCGGACGCCTGCTCTGGCTTGCTCTTGTTGGCTTCTTGTGCGCTTGCTGAACTAATAAGGATGGCTACGATCAGCCAGAGCGCGTTGAATAATTTTCGATGCCTCGTATTCATAGAATCCTTTCGTTTATTACACCCAAAATAGCCGAATGGTACTTGCAATTGACCGCCCCGAAACGCAATGCCGCAGATCAATGCGACAATGAATTGCAATCCCGCCGGCCGAGCGATCTCGTTGCCCAGCCGACTGATAGCTGTCACTTTCGTGCTTTTCATTTTCGTCCTTTCGATTCAGTCAACAATGGTGGGAATCCTTCCACATCGTCGGAGTGACGCGATCTCCAGTTCTTCCGCTGTTCCGATCTTGTTGATCTCGTCGTTCGTCTTCGAACTTCAGTTATTCCCGACTCAGCGGCCGCTGAGTTTGAGAATCTCCTGGGGAAGCCGATCCCCTTGCACCGTGATTTGTGATGCGGCGCGCTCAATTTCGTGGAGGTCATCCCGTGTGAGTTCGACATCGGCGGCGCCAAGATTCTCGTCGAGGCGCGCCAGCTTGCGAGTGCCGGGGATCGGCGTGATCCACGGCTCCTGGGCAAGTAGCCACGCGAGGGCGATCTGAGCAGGTGTCGCCTGCTTCCGTGCGGCAATCTGGCCAAGTAAGTCAACCAACGCCTGATTGGCTTTTATCGCTTCCGGAGTGAAACGCGGAAACATGGCGCGGGAATCGGAGCTGTTGAACGTTGTCGTCGTATTGATCTTCCCTGTCAGGAAGCCCTGCCCGAGTGGGGCCCAAGGCACGAAACCGATTCCAAGCTCCTGGCAAAGCGGCAAGATTTCCGGCTCCGGATCTCTCGTCCACAGTGAGTATTCGCTCTGGATCGCGGCGACCGGCAGGATAGCGTGAGCGCGCCGAATCGTGTTGGCTCCGGCTTCGGAAAGTCCGAAGTGCTTGACCTTGCCCTCACGGATCAGGTCCTTCACTGCTCCAGCCACGTCTTCGATCGGCACGTTCGGGTCAACCCGGCGCTGATAGAGCAAATCAATTGTCTCGACCTTGAGCCGTTTGAGCGAGGCCTCGGCGACCTGCTTGACGTGTTCCGGGCGGCTGTCGAGGCCATATCGCGTTCCGGCCGGGTTGAACCCGAACCCGAATTTCGTTGCGATCACCACGCGTTCACGGAAGGGAGCCAGTGCTTCACCCACGAGTTCCTCATTCGTGAAGGGGCCGTAGGCTTCTGCCGTGTCAATGAAGGTCACGCCACGCTCGACGGCCCCGCGAATCACCTTGATTCCTTCCTGCCGGTCGGTCGCCGGGCCGTAGCCGTAGTCCAGCCCCATACAGCCGTATCCAATGGCCGAAACTTCCAGGTTGCTAGTTCCAAGTTTGCGTTTCTGCATAGTTCTTCCCTGGTATCCCATTGTTTGAGTTGGATTCTAAAAGCCGGGGAGAGAGGGCGGTAAGACGATCCTCGCAAATAATTGTACAATCCTGCAAAAATTCAGTGAGTAGCGTGCGGATACGAACCAAAGAGGCTAAGATGAATTTATGAACCAAAAAGAAGTGAAACGTGAAGAGCAAAGGACGAAAAGCAACAGAGAAGAACTGGTTGAGCAAATAGCGCAAGCCATTCCCGAAGACGGAACATTGGATGTCTCCCCCGGCTTTCGCCTCGCTCGTTCATCCAGACCGACGGCGCCGGTCCATGACGTGTACGAGCCGGCCTTCTGCTTTGTCGCCCAGGGCAGCAAGCAAGCGCTTTTAGGCGAGGAAGTATTTCGGTACGATCCGGGGCATTACTTGATCTTCACGGTCGATTTGCCCCTTGTCTTCCAGGTAGAAGAAGCGTCAAAAGAACGACCTTATCTCGGCTTCCGATTAAACCTCGATCCGTCCCTGGTCGCCTCGGTTATGATGGAATCCGGCATCGAAATTAAAAAAGGCGATGCGAGCGCAAAGGCGTTGGACGTCGGCCCGACGGACGCCAATCTGTTGGACGCGGTTGTCAGACTGGTCCGGCTGCTCGACTCGCCGTTTGAAGTCAAGGTTCTCGCGCCGCTCATTACCAGGGAGATCGTTTTTCGGCTTTTGATGGGGGGACAGAAGGCGCGCCTGGGCCACCTCCTGGCTTTGGCAGGAGACGCCGGCCGCATTTCGAAGGCGATCGAGCATCTGCGCGAAAACTTTGACCGGCAGCTCAAAATGGATAATATCGCGCGCGAACTCGGAATGAGCCTGTCCGGCTTCCATCATCATTTCAAATCAGTCACGGCGATGAGCCCTTTGCAATTTCAGAAACAAATACGACTCCAGGAAGCGCGCCGTCTGATGCTCGGCGAAGATCTGGATGCGGCGAGCGCCGGGTTCCGTGTTGGATATGAAGACCCGGCGTACTTCAGCCGCGATTACAAGAAGCTTTTCGGCGCTCCGCCTCAACGTGACATCACCAAGCTTCGCAGCAACCTTGAACTTTAACCCTTTCAGCGTTGTCCACGATCGACACATCACAAGACAGCTTTACAGCACCGGCCCCACACGCCAGGGCACAAATTCCTTGTGGCCCAGTAACTCACTCTTTGTCCGCTCGCCAGAGGCTACGCGTCGGATCAGGTCGAAAATACGCCGGCCGACTTCTTCCACCGTTTCTTTACCGTCCACGATGGCGCCCGCGTTGATGTCGATGTTGTCTTCCATCACGGCGGCAATACGCGAGTTCGAGGCGATCTTGATGACCGGTACGACCGGGAACCCGATGCCTGAGCCACGTCCGGTGGTGAACACGATCATATTCGCGCCGTCCGCGGCAATGCCGGTCAGTGAGACCGGGTCGTAGCCGGGCGTATTCATAAGCACGAAGCCTTTCCGGTCTATCCGCTCGGCGTAAGCATAGACGCCGGCGAGCGCCGTCGTCCCGCCTTTCGCCACGCCGCCCAGCGCCTTCTCGGTGACATTCGTGATGCCACCCGCTTTGTTGCCGGGCGAGGGATTGTCATCCCATTTACCGCCGAAACGGTTCAGGTAGTCGCGATACCAATTCACCACGTCAATCACTTTGCGACCAGTCGACTCGTCAATCGCGCGGCGCGTCAGTAAGTGCTCGGCGCCCATGCATTCGGGGATTTCGGCGAGCACCGAAGTTCCACCCGAACGCACGAGCAGGTCGCTGCAAACCCCAACCGCCGGATTGGCCGAAATCCCTGAGAAAGCGTCCGACCCGCCGCAGTTGGCGCCGAGCAGGATTTTCCCCAATGGCTGAGGAGCGCGCTTCATGGTCTGACACTGCTTGATGAGTTCTTCGACTTGGCGTACGCCCGCCTCGATGGTCTTGCGCGTGCCGCCTGAAGCTTGCATTTCCAACCCGACGATTATCTTGCCCTTGCGGAAGGCCTGCTGGCCGAGTTGGGTCGTGCCGAGGTATTTCGAAATCTGATTGACCTCGCAACCCAGGCTGACCATCAACACGGCCCCCACGTTCGGATGAAAGATCATTCCGGCGATGGTGCGCTCGAGCTGCCAGGTGTCCTCGCCCTGCGAATGACCACAACCTTCCTGATGCGGGATAGCGACCACGCCGTCTACACCGTGCGTCTCCGGCCCGACGTGGCGCAGTTGCTCGGCGATGCCCGCTACGACGTGGCTTGAGCAATTGGAAGTTGCAATGACGGCGATGTAGTTGCGCGTTCCTACGTCGCCATTATCGCGCTGATAGCCCATGAAGGTAGGTACCTGTTCCGGGGGGAAGAACTCGGTGACAGGCGTGCGCGTCGCGTATTCGTACTCGCGCCCGCTAAAATCCGGCGCCGTGTTGTGCGTGTGCACCCAGACGCCCGGCGCAATGTCACAGGTTGCCTTGGCGATTATCTCGCCATACTTGAAGACCGGCGAGCCTTGCGCAATCGGCTGCAGCGCGATTTTGTGACCGGGCGCGATAGCCTCTCGAACTTCGATTCGGCCGGCGCCTACTTCGATGACATCCCCGGCGTTTAAGGGGAGACGCAGCACACTGACGTTATCGCTCTGCTGAAGTAGGAGCGCCGGCCGATCGGCCGCGCGGTTGAGTTGCGTCAATGTCCCTTGTGTATGCATGGCTATCCTTCTCCGTTTGTCGGAATTGAGTCGTTATAGGCGGCGCCCCGCCCAATGTCAGCAACGGCGGGTTTAGGCGGATTGATAGTTCGTCATACTTCCTTGCGCAAGGGTTTGCGCCGCTCACGCGGCGCAGAAATTAACTGCGTCAATGCTCCATCGGAAAACCGAACGCGTAGATCGTGCCGTCGTAAGTGGTCAGATAGACTTGGCCCACACCACCTGACAGAGCCCCTCCCCACGTAAACGAGGTGATTGTCGCGCCGCTCGACCAGAGTTCCTTTCCGGTCTGACCGTCAAGCGCATAAAGCACGGCGCGCGACGAACGCGGCGCACGGCGAGCCGCCGGCGCCTTGCTGTCACTGGGGCGAAACTCGCCGCTGGAGGTTACAAAAACCACGCCGTTGATAATCGTCGGCACGATTGGATGGCAAAGCCTTTGGAGTGCGGGGCGTTGGCATCGCTTGGATAGTCTTTTACGAAAGAGACCATTCGAGCGAAACCTCAAGCCACCGCACCCCACAAGACGGACCCATCAAATTCAGAAGTAGAGCTTCAACCCTATCTGGAAACGTCGTGACGGCGCGGCGGCATTGAACTGACCGAAATTTGCCGTGCTGTTCACATTTGCCGTGCTGAACGAGCCAGTCGTCTGAATGCCAGTATATTGCGTGTGGTTGAAGACGTTGAAGCTTTCCACGCGAAATTGCAACCGGCGCACTTCAGAGCCGCCCAACTGGAAGGTCTTGAACAACGCGATGTCCCAATTGTTTAGCCCTGGCCCATAGATCGGAGCCTTGGATGCGGTGCCGACGCCATTGACGCAGCCTGCCCCGCAATTCGTTATCCCGGCTCCACTGGCGAACGGCACTTTGAACGCGTTCGGATTGAACCAGTAATCCGACGACAGGCCGCTCAGGTCTCTGGGATTCCCGACCAAGACACAGCGCGTATCAATGCCATTACCAGTGGCGCCGGTCAGGTCGGCGCCGCCTGGAGGATTACAGTTAATCCCGACCGGAGAGCCTGTCTGGAAAGTCGAGACTCCTGAAATTTCCCAGCCGTCCAGGGCCATCCGCGCGAACGGATTATTACCAAAGCTCTTGCTGAAGTTTGGCAGGTTGTAGGTGTAATTGAAGATCAGGATTTGCCGACGGTCGAATCCGGCAGGCCCGTAGTTGCGAACGCGCGGATCAATATAGGGGTTCGTCACCCCGACTTCATTGTCAACATAATCCAGCGCCTTCGACCAGGTATAGCTGACGTTAAAGGTCAGGTTCTTGGAGAAGCGCTTGTTGACCTGCACTTGCAGGGCGTTGTAGTTTCCGTTCGCCGCGAAGTCGCGGTAGATGATGTCACCGTATCCCGCAATCGGACGCAGGAAGTTGGACGGCAATGGGCTGCTCGCCGTCGTCACGTCCCGGTTTGAGGCCAGGAAGTTAGCGCCGTACGGGACCGCGTTCAGGTTGCGTTGGACCAACAAGTGCCGTTGTTGATTGCCCACATACGAAATGTCCACCACCGTGCCGAAGCCAATGTTTTGCTGGATGCCGAGACTGTAGTTGTAAACTGCCGGCGCCCGCCAGTCGCGGTTGAGGAATTGAACGTTGATTGGACTCAAGCTGAGTGGCGTGGCCCCCAGATTGTTGATGGTCGTGTAATTGGCCGTCGGCGAAAGCACCAGCGGCGGCATCTCGGTCAAATCCAGCACGCGGTCGTCCGAGAAGCGGTCGAAATAGATGCCCGCGCCCATCCGCACCGCCGTCTTGCCGTTGCCGAACACGTCCCAGGCTATGCCGAGACGTGGCCCAATCTGGACGGGAGGAAGTTTCAGCACCTTCTCGTCGTAAACCGTCATGCCTTGATAGGGCGTACCGACGGAAGAGAAGGTGCCGATCTTCACGGCGGGCAGCACCAAACCGGTGCCCGGATCGCGCGCCACGCGCCGGCCAGCGGTCGCGCCGCAGACCGCCGGGTTGGCCGTCACGTCGGCTGCCGTGCAGAGATAAGGCCTGACGAGCGCGGGTTGTTTCGATGCGTCATAGACGCTCGGATCGAACGCCGCCAATTTGTCATTGGCGCTGTAGCTCCCTTGAACAAGAGCGAAGCGCACGCCTGCGTCAATTGTCACGCGCGGATGCGCCTTCCAAGTGTCCTGCGCATACCACTCGATTTGATTGTAACGAGCGTGCCCTTCGGGATGGCTTGTGGACTCCTGATAGCTGGTGATCGAACCCAGAATGGTGTTGGCGTAACCGTAACTGTTGTTGAAGGGGTTGTTGGCGTCAGGCGAGAAATTGAAAGTTCCGTTGAAGTTCGTCCCGCGCGCGGCGTTGCGCGCCGTGTGCTCCCAAAACAGCCCGAACTTCATGTGGTGGTTGCCAACGTTGTTCGAGAAGTTATCACTCACGTCCCAGACGCTGTTGGTGCCGAAGAACGGATAGCGGTTCTCAATCGCCAAGTTGGTCGCGCTGGTCACGCCAAAGGTGATGTTTGGGATCAGCCCGCGAGGATTCGCCGCCGGATAGAATTCCGGCAAGGCGCTCAAGCCCGTTTTGGCGCGGCTGTTCAAATCCAGCGCGTTCTCGAAGGGATCAATGCTTTGTTTTGCGCGGTTGATGCCGACGGTCACTTCGTTCAATCGGCTGCCGCTGAAGGTGCGAATCCAAGTGCCCACCGCGCCCACGCTGCGAATGGTGTAGATGGTTTTGAATTGTGGCAGCGCCGAGTTCGAACCGAGGAAGGTCCCGCCCTTGCGCGCTTCGTAATCCTGGATCAACCGGACGTAAGTTTGATCCTTGGCCGTGGCGTTGTAATCCACGCGCAGGATGGTGTCGCGGCGCGGGCGCGTGTCCAGAATGTCGTCCTGCCGGTTGCACCGGCCCGCCGCGCAGACCGTGGTTGCGGGAATGTTCGGCTCCGGCAACAACTTCAAAATTGCCTGCCCGCGCGGATCAATCAATCCAGCAGCCCCGACGTTGTTGTTGGAGATGGGCGCGCGCGTCACCGGATTGACGAGCGCCGCGAAGTTCGTGCCATTCAAGGGCGCCTGGCTGAAATCGCCCGCGCGTTCCAGCAGCGTGGGCACAACGGTTTGAGTGGTCGAACCGATTTTGCGCGGCAGAAACTCCTGCGAGAAAAAGAAGACCAGCTTGTTGCGGTCGCTGTTGAAGCGCGTAAACGGCAGCAGCACCGGCCCGCCCACGAAATATCCCGGATTGTTGAAGCGATACTTTGGGCGCGGGATGGCCGTGCCGGGGGTGCGGTTGTTGGCCCATTCGTTGGCGTTGAACCATTCGTTGCGCAGGAAGTAATAACCGCCGCCGTGAAATTCGCGCGTGCCGCTCTTGGTCACAGTCGTGATGTTGCCGCCGGAACTGTGGCCGTACTCGGCCTGGTAGTTGCTGGTCAGCACCTTCACTTCGGCGATGGCGTCAATGTTCGGCGCCAGGTAATTGGTTCCGTTCTGCCCGGTGTCGGCCAGATTGACGCCGTCGAGGTTCAAATAGACGGCTATCGTGCGCGTACCGTTGATCGAGATGCCGCCCGCGGTTGCCCAGCCCGGCGCATCGCGGCCTGTGGCGTTCGAATCAACCACGCCTGGCAGCAGGCGGGTAGTACTCATCCAATCGCGCCCTTTGAGCGGCAGTTCCTGATACTGGCGCGTCGTGATGACCCCCGCGCGCTCGGCGCTCTCGGTTTGCACCGCGGCTTGTTCGCCGGTAACTATTACTGTCTCGCCCACCCCGCCGACCTGCAGTGAGATGGCCGGAAGCGTTACGCGTTCGGCCGCCGAGACAACCACATCCGGTTGCTCAAATTTTTTGAAGCCGCTGGCCTCGATGGTCAACGTATAAGTGCCGGGCAAAAGCTCCGGGACAACAAAACGACCTTCGGCGCTCGAAGTCGTCAGGCGCGTCTGGCCGGTCTGGAGGTTGGTGACCTTGAGCGCCGCGTTGGCGACGACCGCTCCGTTGGCATCTGTGATTGTCCCTGAGATTTGTCCGGTCAGCCCCTGTGCGTTCGCACTTAGGCAGCAGCAAACGAGCGCAAGGAAGAGCGGAAGGAATTTGATCCTGTTTGTACTGGGTGACATAGTGGGCTCCTTACTTTGGTGAAGGGGTTGCTGGTTATGCTCATACGCCTCGCCGCGCCTGGTAGACACGAGCAAGACGCGCCTCATTCGGATCATCGAAATAAAAGCGGCTCATCCCAGTATTTTGACAGATGGATTTTGCTAGTCTTTGTCTCTTGGCAGCACCGCGTTGAAAACCTCAGTCTTCCAGTCTGAGACCGAATTTCTCATCAACACGCGCAACCTCGCCCCGCTCATCCGGGGCAGCGCTTCAACGATCTTTTCGTGTTGCGCGGCGCTGACGAGGTAGGATTCGCCCGGGCGGCGATCCTTCATCAAAAAGAAGGCGAAGAGTGGCGCCACGATTCGCTCCAGACATTCGACCAGGTACTCGTTGCCCGAGATCTCCCAGAGTTTACGGTGGAAGGCCAGGTCGTTTTGATAAAACTGATCGAGGTCGAGCGTCCGCGCCGCCGCCTTCATTTTCACTGTGACGCCGCGCAAGTATTCGATGTCTTCGGGCGTTACGTTCTCCCGCGCCCACTCGATGGCCAGCGATTCCAGCTCCGTTCGCAGGCGGAAGATCTTCTCCACCTCACGCCGTTCCAGTTTGGTGACGGTCGTGCCCTTGTAGGGAACCTTCTGCACGTACCCCTGATGTTCCAGTTCGATCAGCGCCTCGCGTATCAGCGGGATGCCCGCGCCGAGTTGCTGAGCGACCTTGCTCTCGACGATCGCATCGCCGGGTTGAATGACCCCGAGCAGAATCGCCTCTTTGAACGAAGTGACGACCTGATCCCGTTTCGAGACCGGCTGAATCAGCTTTAAGGCCTTCTCGCTCATAAACTATTTCCTGTTTGTTAAACCTGATATTGAAAGGCAGGCGCATTCTACACAGTTCATCCTAAGAAGACAAGATCATAAGATGATCTGAAAATCTTTTCGCTCAAGCTCACGTGAGATTGGCTGTTATTCGCCAAATCCTCGTAACCATTGATATCGTTGACTTTTTACAGCCGGGCGCGACACTCTACTGGTATGAGGGAATTACTATCCTTGCTGTTTTGCTTTTTCAAAGCCCCACTCAACGGTCAATGCAATTTGGCTCTTGAGAACCTTGCCTTACGGCAACAACTCGCCATCCTGAAGTGAACCCAAAAGCGGCCGGCAATCAGTACAAAGGACCGCCTGTTCTGGGTCTGGTTATCTCGAATCTGGTCTGAGTGGCGCGCCTCTTTACTCATCGTCAAGCCCGATACGGCCATTGGCTGGCGCCGCAAAGGCAGAGGTGATATTCAAAGGCAGGTCAAGTTCGTGTCGAATCTCTTCGGGATTGCCGCATAGATCGGAATGCAGCTCGGACTTTTTACGTCTCTATTCATTTTTTGCAACACAACCCTTTCGACTATCTCCCCCGGTTTTTTTCTGTCTCATCCGAATCTGGAAGGCTGAATACTTCCGGACCCGGTATCATCGATTCGATTATTATCCGCTCCGGCCGTTTCGCGCCCCCTTTCCGGTCCGTTAATGTGATGCCGTGGGGCTACTCTCCCCTGGTCACACGCCGGCCGACACAGTAGAGATTTTGTGCGGTGCGAATAAAGATCTGCCCATCGGATATGGCCGGGGTGCTTAGGCAAAAACCATCCAACTGGTTCTCGGCCAGGATCTCGAACTTCGGTCCGGCTTTGACCACAGTCGTCAAACCATCCTCGTTGGAGATGTAAAGTTTGCCGTCGGCGAGCACCGGCGAGGAGCTGTAGGTTCCGGATTTGAGACGTTGTCTCCCGTATATCTCCTCACCGGTCTTGGCGTTTAGACACCACATGACCCCATTATCTCCGACGACATATAGATATCGGCCGTCGGTTACGGGCGTCGTGACATGAGGCCCATGATCGGAGGTCCAGAGGCGGTGAGTGTTGGTGATATCGGCCTCTCCGCCCGCGCGAAAGGCCGTCAGCGGTTTGACCCGCGCGGGCGCGTAGATCACGCCGTCGTAGACCACCGGCGAGGCGACGGCATGAAAGACATCGTTGTTTGTGGGATTGAGCCCATTTCCCCGCCATAGCTCTTTTCCGGTCGCCAGGTCGTGCCCGGTCACGCAATCGGCGCCGAGGACCACGATCTGAACAGTGTCGCCGTCCTTGAGCAGCGCCGGCGTGGCGTACGAATCGCGCGATTCTCCTTTTGCGTTGGCGGGACGATCGAGGCGCCAGATCGTTTTGCCGGTCTGCTTGTCGATTCGCAGAAGGTAGGACGGCTGGTCGGTCTTGGTTCCATGCACTACTTGCAGGAAGATCGAGTCTCCGTAGAGCAACGGCGAGGAGCTATAACCGTGATTCAACCCGAACCGTCCGTAATCCTTTTGAATGTCGCGCGCCCAGAGTTCATTCCCCTTGAAGTCGAAGCACTTGAGGATGCCGACGCCGGTTATGACCCAGACCTTTTCCCCATCGGTCACCGGCGACGGACTCGACATGTTCTGCTTGCGCTGCATGTGATTTTCGCCGCCAAGCCGCCTCTTCCAGAGAAGGCCACCCGCTTGCCGGTCGACGCGCCACAAATAGAGATCTTTGCGATCGGCGACATTAAGAAAGATCTGCTCTCCCCAGACGATCGGAGTCGACGCGCTCCGATCCGGCATCGCCAGCTTCCAGGCGAGGTTCTCCGTCATGCTCCACTTGACCGGGAGGTCCTTCTCATTGCTAATGCCATTGAGCATGGGGCCGCGCCATTGCGGCCAGTTCTCGGCGTTCACAGCATGGAGCGAGACGATTAAGCAAATGAGCGCCATCATTGACGCAAGCAGCAGTCTCTGGCGCATGAGTCTCCTTGATTGGTGTACATATTCAGAAAAGATGCTGAATGTTTTCATATAAGTTGGGGTATGGCAACGATTCGGGTCCAAATTCGCCACGTAATATGAAATGGCGCTCCGCTGATGTACGCTGGTGAAAGCCAATTCCCCTGCGTATCAACTCAAAACGGGAGCGCCCAATGGATAATATCAAGTATGTGGGCATGGATGTTCACAAAACAATCACGGTCATTGCGGTCTTGAATGCCCGCGGCCAAATGGAGAGCCATTCAAAGGTCAAAACGAAAGCCGAGAACCTCTGCGGCTTCTTCCGCGGACTGAGCGGCAAAGTCGAGGTCGTCTTTGAAGAAGGCGCGCGATCGGCATGGCTCTACAAATTGCTCAAACCGTTGGTGTCGTCTCAAATGACGAAGCGCTGATCGATGAACTCGGCAGGGCAGGGGAGTAACCGAGGTTCTGGCGCAAAAATTATCTGACTGTACAAGATATTGCGGAAAACGAATTATCTAAAACATTATAGATTGTGGTCGAAATTTTATTTGCGCCAGAACCTTGATGGGACCTAAGAACTTGCTACGTAGCGTTCGGCGCTTTCGTGGTAACAAATGATCAACCTGAAATTCTCAGGAGTAGTATGTATGAGCAAATTTTTTGCAGCCGTTCTCTTCGGCGCGTTAGTCTTTGGCGGCGCGTCATGCAGCAAAATCAAGACGTTTACGGGCGACTACCAAAATCTGAAAAAGGTCGGCGACTTGTGGAGCGACGTGCCGCGGATGGACGGTCTCGGACCGTCAGAGGCGGAAATGCCGATTTACGTCAAACTTCTGATGCGAACCGCGCTCAACAATCTCGGTCATCTTAACAACGAAAACGAAGATCGGACGCACAGCACCGGCGATTGGGCGGTCTTTACAACCACCAACCTTCCGGAGGACGTAAAGAATTTCTACACCAACGACCGGATGACCAGTTTCGGCGGTTGGGACGCGAGCAAAAATTCGACCTGTCTGAACGGCAGCGAATACAGCTTTTCCGGCGTAGGCTGCGTCTTCAAAAAGAACTCAAACAATCGGGCAATCGGGCTGCTCATCGTTGCGGCGCAGGACGAGCAAAAGAAGCAGACAACCGTTTTCTTTGTGCGCGTTGAAACGGATGAAACGCCCGCCGCCAACAACCAAGAGAACACAGCAATAAGTCCGAAAGCGGCGAAAGGACAAATCAAAACGCTGAACGGAACTGCGCCCTATGGAATCGAAAAACGTCCGATGCCCGCCGGTCTTAATCTTGACGAGCTATTGCCGAAACAGGTCGGACCTTATACGCGCACGTTAATCGAAAAATCCAACCAGCGCGGCGTGCCGCCGTCGTCAATCGAAATTGACGGCAACTCGGTGTACGCAACCTACGCGGCGGGTAACAAAGAAATTTTTGTCGAGTTTGCCGTAACCAGCAGCCCGGAGAACGCGCAAACCGCGCTGGACGTGGCGGCAACCGAGGTAACCGACAAATTTCCTTCCGACCCGCGCTTCGGCTCCATTGGCACTGAACCGAGTTATTTGAATGTCAACAACAAATCCGGCGCCTTCTGCGCATGGACGCGCGGCGGCTACTACTTTTCGGCAAGTGCAAAAGGCGGCGAAGCAGACCTCGACCTATTTATGCAGTCGTTTCCACATTAGCGAACCGATTTTTCAAAAACGGTAGGGTCGTGCATCAAAAATGATGATGGCCAGCGTTTGAATAATGTACTTAGAGTTTGATTACTGCATCATGCATCACTGCCGATTTCGAGTAACAAATCGTGTGTCGTTGGAGCCGCTTCAGGCGAGTCCGAAAATTCAAGTTGTGGCGCTCAATCCTGCTCGTACCTTCTTTGCCGGTCCGGTGTCGCCGAGTTGGCAGTAACTTGGCGTATGACTGCCAGTTATCTGTGTGATAACGCGTGATCTAGCAGCCGCCCAGCTTTTGCAGAAGTTGACGGCAGGAGGCCATCACCATTTCTGATACACAACCCAATAGATTTGTACTATGGCAGTGGGATCAGCAATAATCTCACGGACTCTTTAATCAGTGGCATCGGTCGGTAAAGCTTTCATCACATCACCAGGACGGAGGATAAACCATGAACAAGCAGGTGCGCTTTGCATGTGCTTTGGCGAGCTTGAGTCTCATAGTCATATTGGCAGCCGCGCTCACACAGGCGAACGCGGCGGATGTCGGGCCTGTCGTTAAGACCAAATCCGGGAAAGTTTCCGGAACCACTGTGGAGGATGGCGGCGAGAAAGCGCACATCTTCAAAGGGATTCCCTACGCGGCGCCGCCGGTGGGCGAATGGCGTTGGAAAGCGCCCCAGCCGGTTAAACCCTGGAGCGACGTGCGGGATGCCACCAAGTGGTGCAATCAATGCGCGCAAAGAGCCGGCAGCCGGATGGGCGAAGCCGGACAGATCAGCGAAGATTGTCTGTACCTCAACGTGGTGACGGCGGCCAGGACGACAAGCGAGAAGCGTCCCGTCATGGTGTTTTTCCACGGCGGCGGCCTCACTTCCGGAACGGCCAATTCGCTGACCTACAACAACACGGCGCTGCCGCGCAAAGGTGTTGTCGTCGTCACAGTGAACAGCCGTCTAGGGCCGCTCGGATATATGGCGCATCCGGCGCTGTCGGCGGAATCGGGTCGCGGCGCATCCGGAAATTACGGCACGCTCGATTTGATCGCCTCGCTGCGTTGGGTGAAGGAGAACATCGAGGCGTTCGGCGGCAACCCCGACAACGTTTTGATCTTTGGCGAATCGGGCGGCGGCACCAAGACTCTGTCATTGATAACATCGCCCCTGGCAAAAGGCCTCTTCCACAATGCGATCGTCGAAAGCGGCTCGGCGCTCATTACGCCGGAGCGAGTCACAACGCTGGAAAGCGCCGAAGCCGCTGGCAAACGGATTGCCGCCAAGCTTGGAGTGGACAAAGCCGAAAACCAGCTAGCTGCGCTGCGCGCCGCCAAGTGGGAAGACATCATCGCCGCAGTCGGGGACAGAGAAGTCAACTTTCCAGCCAACCTGGTCGTCGATGGCTATGTGTTACCGCAATCGGTACACGACACCATCAAGAACGGCAAGCAACACGATGTGCCCTTGATTGTTGGCGCGAACGAAGGCGAACGTAGTTTGCAGTCGGACGTTCCGATGCTTGCGACTCTGTGGAGTTCGGGCAAGTCAAAGGCATATGTCTACAACTTCGCGCACACGCCGACCGGCTGGCGCAACCTACCTTGCGTGGCGTTTCACGGTCTCGAACTCCCCTATGTGTTTGGTTATATCCCGAAAGGACTGACATCGCCGACCCTGTTGTATCTCTCGGCGGGTGGGGGGTGCAACACACCCGATCCGAAGCCTGATCAGTTGGATCACGAGGTAGCCGAAAACACGATGCGCATGTGGGCGGCATTTGCGAAGACCGGCAATCCGAGCGTGAAGGGGTTGATCGAATGGCCCGCCTATACCGAGCAGAATGATCAGTACCTCCACATCGGTCAAAAGCTGCAGGTGAAGAAAGGAATCAAGAGCAGCTATGTCGCGCCGCCCGGCCGGTAACACCTGACGAATCGAGGAGTTGACCTATGGCGGCGCGGCGACCAGTCGGGCAACGCCGCCGCAGCGCTATGGACCTCAACATTGTTGACACATATGGCGGATCAGCTTTAGAACCTGTCCGTACCGAAAACTACATCTTGGCGATGAAGAGCCCATTCTCTGATGATGCGGCCCCGATCTCTTCTTCGAATTGATGATTCGAAACCAGGTCGACGGCGCGTAGCTCTGCAACAACGCACATCGATCTCGGCCCGCGCCGACAGTCCCTCCATTGATTTGATCGATATCACCCCGGAGTTAACCGGAACGCCGAGCGGTATGCCGAAGCCTCACGGATTACTTCTTCGATGATTCTGATGGGCGCCGGGTGGAATTTGTGGCGAGTTTTAAAAACAGAGCTTGGCATATTGAAAAAGGAAAGAGAGAATACGGAATCACCAAAATTTCCGTATTTCACGGCTCTTTCCGCGACGGAGTTTGCCCCGCGGGGGCGATTTCGAAAACAACTCCGATCGAACAATGACATTTAATTGGATGGAGGTCCCACAATGCCAAGAAAAAACCGCAATACGAATATCACATGCAAGCGACTGTCTCGCCGGCGATTTTTGAACTTGGCGGCGGCCGGCGGCGCCGCGCTCGCCGCGCCGGCGATCGTCCGCGGCCGGGACCTGAACGACAAGCTAAATATCGCGATCATCGGCGCCGGCGGCCGGGGCGCGGACAATCTGCGCGGCGTCCAGTCCGAGAACGTGGCGATTCTCTGTGACGTCAGTGAAGCTAATTTGAACCTCGCCGCGCAAACATACCCGAACGCCCGCAAGATCGCGGATTTCCGCAAGGTCTACGACCACGCCAAGGAGTTCGACGCTGTGGTCATCAGCACGACCGAGCACACGCATGCGTTCGCCACCATGCCGGCGTTGCAACTGGGCAAGCACGTCTACTGCGAGAAGCCGCTCACGCATAACATCTGGGAGGCGCGCGTCATCCGCGAAGCCGCGGCCAAAACCAAGCTCGCGACGCAGATGGGGACGCAGATCCACGCCGGCGACAATTACCGACGCGTCGTCGAACTAATCCAGAGCGGGGCGATCGGGGCAGTCACCGAAGCGCACGTGTGGGTCGGCCGCGCCTGGGGCCTGCACGCCAGCGAAGAAGAGGCGAAGGCGGCCGGCGACATAGTCTTCGTCCAGAACCGCCCGGCGAACAGCTCGCCCATACCCGCTGGTTTGAATTGGGACCTGTGGCTGGGACCCGCGCCGGAGCGCCCTTTCAATGAAGTCTATCTGCCCGGGCCGAAATGGTACCGCTGGTGGGACTTCGGCAACGGCACGATGTCGGACCTCGGAAGCCATTGGGTGGACCTCCCATACTGGGCGCTCAAGCTCGATCGCCCACTGACGGTCGAAGCCTCCGGCCCCGCGCCGCACCCCGAGATCGCTCCCGCGTCGATGAGGGTCACGTACCAATACGGTCAACGTGGAACGATGCCTCCAGTGCGGCTCACCTGGTACCAGGGGACGTTTAAGCCTCAAATCTTGAAAGAATCCGGCGTCCCAGAGTGGAAAAGCGGAGTTCTGTTCGTCGGCGACAAGGGTATGCTGCTTTCCGATTACGGTAAACACACTCTGCTGCCGGAAGCCAAGTTCGCGGACTTCAAACGGCCCGAACCGTTCATCCCGAAGTCGCTCGGCCATTACGCTGAGTGGATTCACGCCTGTAAGACCGGCGCGCCCACTACTTGCAACTTCGAATACGCGGTCTGGTTGACCGAAGCGAACCACCTCGGCAACGTCGCGTTCAGGGCGGGTAAGAAGCTTGAATGGGACTTCAAGAACCTCCGCGCGAAGAACGCGCCCGAGATCGAGGGGCTGATCCGCCGCAAGTATCGCAATGGTTGGAAGCTGATCTAAATACGGCTGATTTAAACGTCCTGGATCAGACCGCCGGCGATGCGCCACTCGTAGTCATACGGTGGATACGCCACAGGACATCTATCGAAGCAACAGCTTCGCCGGTTCTGGCGCAAATAAAATTTCGACCAATATCTATAATGGTTTGGGGTCTGAGGCGCTTTTGGTGAAGGATAATAAGGGGATTATAAGTGCACAATAAAAACATTGCTCGGTCTTGTCTCTGGAAAAGGTCGTCCCCAATGCCAATGCAATTATTCTGTCGTTAAAACGAATAGGCCTGAAGCTTCTTGTTCCGAATGCGTGCAACATTCGCCCTGGATCCACAGCCGATATCAATGGGGTGTAACCGATCTGCCATGGGGAGAGACCACTGTCACGACCTATCTTCGGATGCCATCGTCTCGTCAAATAGGCTGAGCATCGCACGCCAAGATCGATTGTCTGTCAGTTCGTGATACGCCAAGGCCGATATGCCATAGCTGTCTACTCTCTTATCAGTAAAGCCGTGGACAGCCTGACCATAGAGAAGCATTTGCCAATCGACCCCTCCTTTCACCATCTCATCCACGAACGCCGCCCGCTGCTCTGCTGGTACAATCGGATCCTTCGCCCCAAGGCAAACCATGACTTTACATTTAATGTTCTTTGCGTCCCCAGGTGCGGTCGTGTGTAGGGTGCTGTGAAATCCGACAACACAAGCTAATTCGGCGCCGCTCCGCGCTAGTTCAAGCACCGCTTGGCCGCCGAAGCAAAATCCTATGGCCGCTATGCGTGCAGCATCAACATTCGGTTGTGATTTCAGAAGTTCGAGCGCCGCATTCATGCGTCCGCGCAAGGTTGGAAGGTCGCCACTCAGGCTCGCAATCATGGCTTTAGCCTGCTCTGTTCCTGCAATGGCTTCTCCGAACAGGTCCATCGCAAAAGCGATGTAGCCTAGTTCGCTGAGTTTGCGCGCTCGACCCTTCGCGTGCTCACGTATCCCCCCAGCATCATGACAAACGAGAATGCCAGGTCGTTTGCCCGTGAGCGATTCAGGCCGGGTAAGGTAGCCAACGAATGCCTTGTCCCCGACCATATATTCAATGTCTTGAGTGACCATGTGCTGCTCCAGTACTTTATTCTTAAATAGGCACTCTTATAATTATATCACAATCACTGGCAATTTTCAATCTACTGCATACGTTTGAGGGCAGGCAATGACACAATTATAAGGACGAGATGAAAACCTTGCTCCCTAACCCAGCGGTCCTGTCTCTAGAAAAGATCGTTCCACATACCGATGCAATTATTATGGTCGTCACAACAAGTAGACCTCAGGTTCCTTGTCCCGAATGTCAGCAACTCTCGTCCCGCGTCCACAGCCGATATCAACGAAGTGTCATCGATCTGCCTTGGGGAGAGATCACCGTCAGACTGGAACTGCAGACGCGGAAATTCTTTTGCGATAACGACGAGTGTCGGCAACGCATCTTTTGTGAGCGCTTGCCCGAGGTCGTGGTACCGTATGGCCGCCAGACTATTCGATTCAACAAGTTACTGACTGCGGTCGGATTTGCCCTGGGAGGCCGTGCTGGAGAGAGACTGGCTTCTGATCTCTACCTGCCGTCGGGCGCCAGGACCTTACTGCGCCGGATATACGACGAACCCGTCAGCAAAGCGGAGGAGGTTCGCATTCTCGGTGTAGATGACTTCACCTTCCGTAAGGGGCAGCGCTACGGAACGATTCTGGTGGATTTGGAACAACGCCGTGTGATTGATCTGCTGCCTGATCGCGAGGGACCTACGCACGAAGGCTGGCTGAAGTCTCATCCGGAAGTGGAATTCATTACTCGGGATCAAGCCCTGGCGTATGCGGACGGCGCGACCAAAGGCGCTCCACATGCAGTTCAGGTCGCGGATCGATTTCACTTGCTCAAGAATCTGGTGGAGGCTATTGAGAACCTGGTGCGGCATCGTTCATCCGTCTTACGTGATGCGGCCCTCGAAGTAAGCCCACGCCGGCAGACGGAAATGATGCTGTTCGCGTATCCGGAGAGTCGGATTGCCGGATTGGCGAGTTTCCTCGGTCCGAAAATAATGCGGCTGGCAGCGGCGCCATGCCGACATCGAATTCAAAAGTCTTCTGCCGCGTCAACAGGCGCAGGCCCTGCCGGATCTGCGGAAAGCCGGATTGGCGCTCATACGTTCGCGACGGAGAATGCATCTCGATCTGTATGCGTGTGAGCGATGGCGCGCGCAAGATCAATCGCCACGGCGGCGCGATCTTCATTCACGATGGTTGGCGCGAAGAGAAGGGAATTGAAGTTCGAGTCGCTGCCGATATCCCGCAATCGCCGATGGCGCCTGTCAAAGTCCGCGACTTCGTTTACGGCAGAATGATCGATATCAGTCCAGCCACGTTCTATCCGGGCTCGCTCATCGCCGGCGAGAATGGCCTTCTTGCGCGCGGACTCGACGAACGCCATTTCGGCAATTACGGCGGGCTGCCAGCAAGTTCGAGAGAACGAGACCGCGTCGCGCAGTTGCTTCTGCGAGAGATAAATGGCCACTTTCCAGACGCCGGTTCGCTGTGGGGCATTCCCGGCTTCTGGGAGGGCGGGCAGGGAACTCATCTGTGGAAGCCGAAAGACTATATTCTGCCGAGACTGCTCATCCCTGTGCGCGATGGATCGGGGCGCATTCAATCCTGCCGGATGCGACTGCCGTTCGACACGAAGAAGGGACTAAGATACCTCTGGCTTTCCTCTTACGATCTTCCACATGGAACCGGCTCAGGCAGCCCGCTCCATTTCAAGTTCCGTCCTGCCGATCTTCCATACGATTCCCGGATTGTGATCGTCGAGGGTGTGCTCAAGGCCGATGTTCTCTATACCCCCCGTCCTGAGTTGTACATTGTCGCGACGCCGTGCGTGACGGCCAATCACGGCGCGCTCATCGAACTCACACACGGTAGACCTGTGCTGATGGGCTTCGACC
>DATCXQ010000896.1:0-8891 GCA_036565725.1 Blastocatellia bacterium | reverse complement strand
CCGTCGCCGCCCGCCTGGTGCCGCTCGCGCTCGGCTCCGACACCGGGGGATCGATCCGCCAGCCGGCGTCGTTCTGCGGCGTCATCGGGTTGAAGCCCACCTACGGGCGGGTCTCGCGTTACGGTCTGGTGGCCTTCGCTTCGTCGCTGGATCAGATCGGGCCGTTCGCAAATAACGTCAACGACGCGGCGCGCGCTCTCCAGGTAATTTCAGGCCACGACCGCCGCGATTCGACTTCGGCCGACATGGCCGTCCCCGATTATCTGAGCGCGCTCAACGGCGACATCAAGGGATTGCGAGTGGGGGCGCCGCCCGAATGTTTCGGGGCCGGCCTCGATCCGGAGGTGAAGGAGAAGGTTGAGGCCGGGATTCGCAAACTGGCCGACCGCGGCGCCGAGATCGTCGAAGTCAGTTTGCCACACATGAAATATGTGATCGCTGTCTATTACATCATCGCCACGGCCGAGGCCTCATCTAACCTGGCGCGCTACGATGGCGTCCGCTACGGCTTTCGCGCAGAAGAGGCGCGCACGCTGGCGGAAATGTATCGCAAGACTCGCGACGAGGGCTTCGGCGACGAGGTCAAGCGGCGAATCATGCTCGGCACGTTCGTCTTGTCGTCGGGTTATTACGACGCCTACTACGAAAAGGCTCAGCGCGTTCGCTCGATGCTGGCGAACGATTTCGCCGAAGCGTTTAAGAAGTGCGACGTGATCGCCACGCCGACCGCGCCTACCACGGCGTTCAAGATCGGGGAAAAATCGAACGACCCGCTGGCGATGTATCTAAGCGACATTTACACGGTGACGGTCAACCTGGCCGGAGTTCCCGCGATCAGCGTCCCGTGCGGCCGATCGAGCGCGGGGGCGCCGATAGGCTTGCAGTTGATCGGGAACCATTTCGACGAAGCGCGGTTGCTCAACGCGGCTTACGCTTACGAGATGGCCTAAATCAAAAACTTTGCCACAGAGCTACAGAGACACAGAGAAGGAGAGAAGGAGTGGCGGAGGGAAAAACGCCGCTCCGTCGCTCGGTCCCTTTGTCTCTCTTTCTCTGTGGCTCTGTGGCTCTGTGGCGATTCAAAGGACATGATCTCGAGCGCCGTAATCAAACTCTGCGAAGCGGTTAAGCAAGCAGGCGGGCGGGCGTTGCTCGTCGGCGGGTGGGTGCGCGATTTTGCGCGCGGGGTCGAAAACGTCGATTACGACATAGAAGTTTACGGACTCGAAGCTCCGGTCTTGCGTTCGTTGATCGAAGAGCGCGGCAAAGTGGATGCGGTCGGCGAGGCGTTCACTGTTTACAAAGTCCGGCTGCGCGACCGGGAGTTGCGGAGGAGTTTCGTTGTAGACGTCAGCCTGCCGCGTCGTGAATCCAAGACGGGGCGTGGGCATCGCGGCTTCGTGATCGAAGGCGACCCGTGGATGAGTTTTGACGAGGCCGCGCGCCGCCGCGATTTCACCATCAACGCGATGATGTACGACCCGCTCAAGGACGAAATCCTCGATCTTTACGGCGGGCGCGAAGACATATCGCGCGGCGTCATCCGCGTCGTCGATCCAAAAACTTTCATAGAGGACAGCCTGCGGGTCTTGCGCGCGATGCAGTTCGCCGCGCGCTTCGAATACTCGATTGATCCGGAGTCGATCGACTTATGTCGAACGATCGACCTTTCCGATCTGCCCGCCGAACGAATATGGGCAGAGGTTGAAAAATGGCTGTTGCAATCGCGCCGGCCTTCGATGGGCTTGTGGGCGGCGCGCGAACTCGGGATCGCCGAAAAACTCTGGCCCGAAATTCACGCCCTGATCGATTGCCCGCAAGACCCGGTCGCTCATCCCGAAGGAGACGTCTTCATTCACACCGGAATGGTTTTAGACGAGGCGCGGAAGTTGATTGACGATTTGCCGCGGCCGAAACAGATTGCGGTGATGCTCGGCGCACTCTGCCATGATTTTGCCAAGCCGTATACGACGATGATGGAGGGAGGGCGGATCAAGGCGCGGGAGCATGAGGCGATGGGCGTGTTGATTACCGAGCGATTTCTCGACCGGCTCAAATTTTTCACCTTCGACAATTACGACGCGCGGCGGCAGACGCTCGCGCTCGTCGAACTCCATGCCGTTCCTCACCAATGGTTCAAAACCCCCGAAGCGATAACCGACGGGATGTTCCGCCGACTGGCTTTGAAGACCGAACTCGACCTGCTCTACCGGGTCGCGCGCGCCGATTGCCTGGGGCGTAAAGGCGATTTCAAAGCCGTAGCCGAGGAGTGGTTCATCGCCCGCGCTCGCTCGCTCGGCGTCGAAGAGCGCGCGCCGAAGCAGCTCCTGATGGGGCGTCACGTCCTCGACCTCGGGCTCAGGCCGGGCCCGCGAGTCGGCGAGATAACCCGCGCCGTTTACGAGATGCAACTCGACGGGGAGGTCGTGACGCTTGATGACGCGATCGAAGCGGCGCGAAAGATCATCTGAAAATCCTGGGAGCGCAGGCATCCTTGCCTGCTAGCTCCCGGCAAGGGATGACTGACCGAAACAAGCAGGCAAGGATGCCTGCGCTCCCAGGAATGTTCGGAGGGACTATGAAACGCATCACACTTTGCGGATTGTTCGTCGCGATGTTCATCTTCGCCGTCGCGCTTCAATCGGACGCCCGCCAGGAAGCTGGACCGGCTTTCGACATGACCAATGCGATGATCCCGATGCGCGACGGCGTGAAGCTCAACACCAACATCTTCGTTCCGAAGAACGCCGGCAAGCCATTGCCGATCATACTCGAACGAACGCCTTACAGCGCCCCCGGATCGGCGCGCGGCTGGGCGCAGGGGAAATACGCGGCCCTGGCCGCTGGCGGCTACATCTTCGCCTTTCAGGACATTCGCGGGCGCTACAAATCCGAAGGCCAGTTCGTGATGATGCGGGCGCCGGCCTCATTGCTCGGCGAAAAGAGCGACCCGGCAATCGTTGATGAAGTCACAGACGCTTACGACACCATCGAGTGGCTGATAAAGAACACGCCAAACAACAACGGTCGCGTGGGCATAATCGGCATCTCCTATCCGGGCTGGACGGCTGCAATGGCCACGCTCGCGCCGCACCCGGCTTTGAAGGCGGCTTCGCCTCAAGCATCTCCGGCCGACATGTTTCTCGGCGACGATTTCCATCACAACGGCGCGTTCAGGCTGAGCTACGGGTTCGAGTACGCGGCGATGATGGAGACCAACAAGGAACAGGCCAGATTCGATTTTGACAGGTACGACACCTATGAATGGTACCTGCGACTGGGGGCGCTCTCTAACGCCAACGAAAAATACTTGAATGGCAAAATCCCCACCTGGAACGATTTTGTCGATCATCCCAACTACGACGAGTTCTGGCGGCGGCAGGCGATGGCCGGGCGCCTGAAGAAGGTAAACGTTCCGACGCTAACCGTCGCGGGCTGGTGGGATCAGGAGGATTTTTACGGCCCGATCAAGATTTACGAGACGCTCGAAGCTCACGACCAAAAGAGGATCAATTTCTTCGTCGCGGGGCCGTGGAATCACGGCGGCTGGGCGCGTTCGGACGGCGGCAGCCTCGGCAAAATCAAATTCGACAGCAACACCTCGCAGCATTACCGCGAACGCATAGAAGCGCCGTGGTTCGCTTATTGGCTGAAAGACGAAGGCAAGCTCGGATTCGCCGAAGCGATCACATTCCAGACCGGGTCGAACGAGTGGAAGAGTTATGACCAGTGGCCGCCGCGCAACATCACGGCCGACCGCAGACTCTATTTCCGCGCGAACGGCAAGCTCTCTTTCGACCCGCCTACGGAGGCCGACACGCGCGCGTTTGACAGTTACGTCTCTGACCCGGCCAACCCGGTTCCCTATCGCCAGCGCCCGATTGAGCCGACTTATTACTCTCGCGGCTCGGGGTGGAGGGAGTGGCTGGTCGAAGACCAACGGTTCGTTCATCGCCGGCCCGACGTGTTGAGTTGGGAGACCGATCCGTTGACCGAAGACGTGACGATCACCGGCGACATCGCCGCGCATCTATTCGCGTCGACGACAGGAACCGATAGCGACTGGATAGTGAAGCTGATCGACGTCTACCCGGAGGACTATCCGAAAGATTACAAGATGGGCGGCTATCAACTGATGATCGCCAACGACGTCTTTCGCGGGCGCTTTCGCAAGAGTTTTGAAAAGCCCGAGCCGATAACGCCGGAGGAAGTCAACGAGTACGTGATCGACCTGCATCAATGCGATCACCGCTTCCTGAAAGGCCACAAGATCCTGGTCCAGGTTCAAAGCTCGTGGTTCCCGGTGATTGACCGCAACCCGCAGAAGTACGTCGAGAATATTTTCAAGGCCAGAGAAGAAGATTACGTCAAGGCGACGCAGCGCGTGTTTCGATCAACTCGTTCCCCTTCGCATCTGCAAGTGATGATGGCCAAGTGAGAAATCGGGGATAAGGATGGTCATTGCTTTTTCTTCCTTCCTTTCTATGCAGCGTGTCCCCCCCCATCGCCCCACTCGCGCCAAAAATTAATAAATCTGTCGTTCAAGTTTCCGCCTGCCATTCCCGCATAAAAGGACGAGGGCAGACGCGCCCTCATATCAGCGGAGCGCCACCGCCGAAACTATCTCCCCCAGCGGCGGTTCGGCGCTCTCCTCAGTATCACTGCGCGCGCCGGTTGCGTCGGAGGCGCGCGTCTTCGGGAAAGGAAAGAGAATGAACAATCGCAAGATCTATGCAGCCATAACCACGGCCAGCGCCCTGGCTTTCTCTCTGCTGGGCGCCTTCTATTTCTTCAAGCCATTCCATGCGGTTTCAGAACCCACGTCCACGGCGGCGAAGCCTGTCCCGGCATCCGAGGCCGAAGTGGAAGCGGCTTACGGCAAACTGCCTTTGAGCTTCGAGGCCAACCGCGGCCAGACAGATGACCAGGTCAAATTCCTCTCTCGCGGCCACGGCTACGGCCTATACCTGACCGCGACCGAGACCGTGCTCAAATTGCGGAGCGAATCTTCAGTATTGCGGATGAAGTTCCTTGGCGCGAATCCGCGTCCCCAAGTAGCCGGAATAGATCAATTGCCGGGCAAAACCAACTACTTCATCGGGAACGATCCCGGGAAGTGGCGCAAGGACGTTCCCACTTACGCCAAAGTCAAATACGAAGCAGTCTATCCTGGCGTGGACGTGGTCTACTACGGCGCGCAAGGACGAGAGTTGGAATACGACTTCATAGTCGCGCCCGGCGCCGATCCGAAGGCGATCAAGCTGAGCTTTGAAGGCGCGGACAAACTGGAAATGAACGAGCAAGGCGATCTCGTTCTGCGATTGGCGGGCAAACCGATTCACCTGCGCAAGCCGGTCGTCTATCAGGAGAAGAACGGCGTCAGGCAAGAGATTGCCAGCAACTACGCGCCTGCCGGCGCCCGCGAGGTCAGCATTGACATCGCGGCCTACGACGCTTCACGGCCTCTCGTGATTGATCCGGTGCTGGCCTATTCCACCTACCTGGGCGGATCGGGGCAGGATGCCGGGCTGGAGATCGCGGTCAACGCGCACGGCAGCGCTTTCGTGACGGGGCTTACCACATCGCTCGATTTCCCGCCTGCGCCCGCCGCGCCCAGGCTGGGCCCTGGCGGCGGATACGACGCTTTTGTCGTGAAGTTGAACGCGGCGGGCAGCGCGTTCGTCTATTCGACTTATCTCGGCGGCAGCGATGACGAGAATTATCACGGCGGCGTAAGCTACGGCGGCATCGCCATTGATGAAAACGACCAGGCGTATGTCACAGGGTTGACCAAATCGAAAGACTTCCCGACGACGGCAAACGTGTATAGTACGGGCCTCAACGGTTACTCTGACGCTTATGTCAGCAAGCTGAACGCCGCCGGCAACGCGCTCGTCTACTCGACATTTCTCGGCGGCAAGGGGTTCGACGGAGGGCAGGGTATCGCCGTTGACCAATTCGGACAGGCTTACGTGACCGGGCAGGATGAATCCGGAGATCTGCCGGTGAACGGCTTCCAGCCGATTCACTCCGCCGGTTGTTCCAGCGGCTACAAAGACGGCTTTGTTGCCAAGCTGAATATTACGGGCAGCTCGCTCGTCTATTCCAGTTACCTCGGCGGCTCCGCATGTAACCTGGGCTGGGGCATCGCGGTCGACTCGGCCCAGAATGCTTACGTGATGGGTGAAACAGTGACACCGAACTTTCCGGTCACGGCGAACGCCGTCGATCCCACTTTCAACGGCGTCTCCGACATCTTCATCACCAAGATGAACACGACCATCGCGGGGCCGTTATCGCTAAGTTATTCGACCTTCCTCGGCGGCAATGGTGAGGAGCGTGTGGGCTACTCCGGCGGCATTGCAGTTGACCCTGCGGGGCGATTCATTTACTTGACGGGACTAACTCCCTCGGCGGATTTCCCCATCAAGAACGGCGATCAGCCCATACTCAACGGTCCATATGACGCTTTCATCACGAAGCTCGACACGACAAAGCCATACGACCCCGCGCTGTCGACGAAGGATCAGCCTCAGATCGTCTATTCGACCTACCTGGGTGGCGGCGGCGGCGAGTTCGGCGCGGGCATTGCGGTGGACATCAACGGCAATGCTTACGTGGCGGGCGCCAGCGGCGGCACGTTTCCGTCGACGCCGGGAATGCCGACCTGCAGCGATCCCGGCGCGTTTGTGGCGAAGCTGAACGCGGCGGGCTCAATCAAGTATGCGGCCTGCCTCAGCGGCGCGGGGCAGGACACCGGTCTGGACGTTGCGGTTGATCCGGCGGGCAGCGCTTATGTGACGGGCTGGAGCGAATCGGCCAACTTCCCATTGGTCAATCCGCTTCAGCCTGTCTTCGCAGGAGGCGGCGCGCCGCCGAGCGACGGTTTCGTCACGAAGCTGTCAGATGGGCTGGATCACTTCAAATGCTACGACGTCCGGTTGCAGCAACAATTCCAACCTTTCGATGTCAAGGTCCGCGATCAGTTCGAGGAACAGGATGTGAGAGTGTTACGACCGACGACGCTCTGCAATCCGGCGGTCAAATGCATTGGCCAAGACTGTACGCCGATCTTAAATCCTGACGCCCATCTGGTCTGTTACGAGACGGCCGACGCTGAAGGCACGCCGCAATTTCAGCTGCGCGAGGTAATCGTCTCGAACCAGTTCGGGAAGGAGCAGCGTCTGACTGTCTGGCGGCGCAAAAATATGCTCTGTGCGCCGTCACTGAAAGCGCACGTGGGCCATTAGGAATTAGCGTCGTTCTTGCCCCATCGCGCAAGTAAAAGCCGGGCTGGTGAAATTTTTCCTGCCCGGCTTCATTATTATTCCACCTTCGCCGGTTCAAGCTTCGGCGCGAGCAATTGAATCACACCCCACGCGACCAGATAGGTCACCCCCGCAATAATGAACATCGGCAGGTAATAGCTCGGATTCTTATCAAGAACGCTGCCCACGTAGGTGGCCATCAACACGCCGCCCAACGCGCCCGCGCAACTGCCGATGCCGACGACTGAGCCGACCGCCTTGCGCGGAAACATATCCGCCGTCAGCGTGAACAAATTGGCCGACCAGCCCTGGTGCGCGCCGGCGGCGATGCCAATCAGAATAACGGCCGTCCAGGCGCTACTAACGTAATAAGTGGCCGTCACCATCGGCATGATGAAAGCGAAGATAAATAGGGCGAATTTCCGCGCCCGGTTGAGCGTCCAACCCCTTTTGATCAACGCCGCCGCAATCCAGCCGCCGCCGACCGAGCCGACGTCGGCGATGATGTAGACTGCCGTCAGGTACGGAATGCGCGCCCGTCCGTTGATGCCGTAATTAGTCGAGAGAAACTTCGGGAGCCAAAATAGATAGAACCACCATACAGGATCGGTCAGCATCTTGCCGAGGGCGAACGCCCAAAGCTGGCGATATTTCAGCAACTTCAGCATAGGCGTCTTTTCAGTGATCGGTTCCTCTTCGCCTTCGCGAATCACTTTGAACTCTTCCGCCGAGAGGCGCTGGTGATCTTCAGGGCGTTCGTAAAACCACCACCAGAAGATCAACCATATAAAGCCTACGGCCCCGGTGAAGATGAAGGCGCTACGCCAGCCGAAAGATTCATACAACAGAATCGCCGCCGCCGGGGCGATGATCGCGCCCACGTTAGTGCCGGCGTTAAACACTCCGGTCGCTAACGACCGTTCGCGTTTCGGAAACCATTCCGCCACAGTTTTGATCGAAGCCGGGAAGTTGGCGGCCTCGCCGACGCCCAGAGCGAACCGCGCGATACCGAAACCGACGGCGGTCGCGGCCAGCGCGGTCCCCATACCGGCCAACGACCAGATGACAACGGCGATGGCAAAGCCCAACTTTACGCCGATTCGATCAATAACGCCCCCCCAGACCAGAAACATCAGCGCGTATGCGATCTGAAAAGCGTTGACGATATGGCTGTACTCAATTTCGGTCCAGCCGATATCCTTCTGTAACTCCGGCGCGATGGCGCCGACCACTTGCCGGTCAATGTAATTAATGACCGTGGCGAAAAAGAGCAGCCCGCAAATGTACCAGCGCAGGTGTTTGAACTTCGATACGGCGCTCGCAGCCGCGACGCGCGCAGTAGCCTGTTGTTCCATCGTTCCTCCGGATTGTTAACGCTAACCGCGGCGAAGGCCGCTTACGACAAAAGTGCGCGTAGCATAATGTACCCTTGGCGTCTGGCGCAATCATTGGAAGAGAGCGTTTAGATTCGACTTTATCCATTTTTCCCGTCTCTCCCCGCCGCATCGAAATTCCCCTGCCGCGGAGCGGCATTTGATCCTAGCCCGGCTTTTCAAAGCCGGGGAGAGCCGTTACGTAGTTGTTTGAGTCGCGGAGCGACGATTGATACAGATGATCGGTATC
>DATCXQ010000885.1:0-2346 GCA_036565725.1 Blastocatellia bacterium | reverse complement strand
ACTTTTGCGGGCTGTTCGGTCACAAGCCTACGCTCGATCTTGTTCCGCTCGCGGGACACATCCCTCCGCCGCCCGGCGTGCTTGCCCCGGCTGAATTGCCGGTCGCGGGGCCGCTTGCGCGCAGCGCGGAGGATTTACTGCTTGAGCTTGACGTCGTTGCCGGCCCGGCGCCGGAAGCGGCCGTCGCATATCGCTGGACTGCGCCCAAGGCGCGCAAGACCAGGCTCAGCGAGTACAAGATCGGTTTTGTGATTGACGATCCGTTCTGCCCGGTTGATTCGCAAGTGAAAGAAGTTCTGGCCGGCGCCGTTGACGCAATGCGCAAGGGAGGCGTGACGTTGACCGAAGGTTGGCCGAAAGGCGTTAACCCGAACGCGATGCATGACAACTATCTCTTCCTGCTCTCGGCGATTCTCAACGTGACGCTTCCGGAAGCCGCTTTGAAACAGATGCAGGAAGCGGTCAAGAGCGGGACGAAGGACCCGTGGCTTGCCGGCGCGACCGCTTCGCACCGAGATTGGGGGCGGCAAACCGAGGCTCGATACAAGGCCAGGGCCGTCTGGCAAGCGTTCTTCAATGACTACGACGCGTTCCTGATGCCCGTGAATTTCACGCCGGCGTTCTCGCATAACAACACCAACCCCGATATTCTGGCGCGTAAGCTGACGACGACCGAAGGCGAGCGCGATTACCGCGACCAGACCAGGTGGATTTGCTTCGCGACTCTGACCGGCTGTCCCGCGACGGTCGCGCCCGTCGGACGGACAAAATCAGGCCTGCCGGTCGGGATTCAGATTATGGGGCCGTATCTGGAAGACGCCACGCCGATTGACATCGCATTGAGGCTGACGCAAACAATCGGCGGCTTCACTTCCCCGTCAAGCTATAACGACGCCTGAAGAACTAAACTATAAACTGCAAAGGAACACCCTATGACAATGAGCTTTATTCGTCGAATCGTCATTGCGCTATTCGCGACGTCTGTCCTGTCTGGCGCCGCATTATCGCAAACGAAAGAGACGCCCCCGCAGGATCGCTTCGCCAAGCTCGATACGATGCGCGTGCATTACCAGAATTACGGCGAAGGCAAGGACGCCGTCATCTTCATCCACGGCTGGTCGTGCAATCTGAATTTCTGGAAGGGGAACATCCCGGCGTTCGTCAATCAATCGCGCGTGATCGCGATTGACCTTCCCGGCCATGGCGAGAGCGACAAGCCACAAATCACCTATTCGATGGACCTATTCGCGAGGGCGATTGACGCAGTGCTGCAGGACGCGAAGGTCGAACGCGCCACGCTGGTCGGCCACAGCATGGGAACGCCGGTCATCCGCCAGTTCTATCGCAAGTATCCGAACAAGACCCGCGCGCTGGTGGTCGTTGACGGAAGCCTGCGCCCGTTCAGCAACCCTGAACAGATGAAGCAATTTATAGATCCTTTGCGCGGGCCTAATTACAAGCAGCAAGCCGAACTGATAATCGGCTTCGTAGCGCAGGCCGTAAAGGACAAAAAGACGCTGGAAGAGATCAGGGCCGCGATGATGAGCACGCCGCAACACGTGATGGTCGGCGCGTTTGAGGCGATGATGGATGACGCCATCTGGAAGGAAGACAAGATCAACGCTCCCACGCTGGCCGTAATGGCCAAACAGCCCCAATGGAACGCCGAATATGAAAAATTAGTCCGCGAGCTTGTACCCGGCATTGATTACCAGATGTGGGAAGGCGTCAGCCATTTCCTGATGATGGACGAGCCGCAAAAGTTCAACGACGCGGTTCTCGCGTTCATGAAGAAGAATAAGCTGATCAAGAATTGAGGACAACGATGAAGATGAAAAAGTTTATTCGTTTCGCGCTTGCGGCGATCGTAATCCTCCTCGTCGCTTTCACGGTCTTCTGGTTCGCGCGCCCCGCCGACGTAAATTTCGACGAGGCGCGAGGGGCCCTGCCCAACGCCGCTAACAGCCGCTTCGCCGACCTCGGCGGCGTGCGGATTCATTACCAGGAGAAGGGCGCGGGCGCTCCGCTGGTGTTGCTTCATGGCTATATGGCGTCAACCTTCGCGTGGAAAGACGTCTTCGATCCGCTCTCACAACAGTTCCGCGTGATCGCGGTCGATCTGAAAGGCTTCGGCTTTTCGGGCAAACCCGACGGCGATTACACGCGGCGCGCGCAGGGAGATTTGGTTGTCCAGCTTCTCGATCATTTGAAAATTGACCGGGCGATTCTCTGCGGCAGTTCGATGGGCGGCGAGGTTTCTATGAACGCCGCCGTCAGGCGCCCCGACCGCGTTTCGGCGCTGATCCTGGTCGACAGTGGCGGCGTCACGGTCGGCGGCGGCGGTTC
>DATCXQ010000880.1:0-3023 GCA_036565725.1 Blastocatellia bacterium | reverse complement strand
TCGTCGCCGGGCCACCGCCGATGCACATATTGTCGGCAAGGTGGACATCCCCCTCATCGAATTGCATTGAGTATTTGGTGATGCTGGTCCCGAACGTGTTGTGGCTATAGAGATTTTCAACCGTCTGGCCGCCCGCTTGGTACAGTCCCACAACGCAATGATCGATGCTGAAATCGCTAAACGTCGTCTGCGAAACGTCGTCGCCGTGCCCGAGACGCCCCACTTGCAGGCAATTGCCGGGATTCCCGAGCACGTTAATGATGTAGATGTGACTGAATAGATCTTTCTGGCTGGACCGCAGGAATGGACTGACGGTGTCGGCGTAAAATAACAGGCCGACGCCAGCGGCGTTGTTCCCGTTGATCGTAAAGTCATGGAATCGGCTCCATGAGGTTCCATAAATACTGAAGACCGTCGCGTCGGCTCCGCCGCGCCAAACAATTTGCGCGCCATGGCTATAGGTTTCGCTATCGCTCGGCCCGCTAAATTCAATGCCTTCGCAGCCATTCAACGCCGTAATGGTGCTTCTGACGCCGTAGTTCCCCTGCGGCAGAAAGACCTTGGCTCCGATAGGGCAGGCGTAAGCGAGCGCCGCGTTGATCGCGGCGGAGTCGTCTGCGGTCGCGTTGCCAAGGGCGCCGAAATCCTTCACGCTCGCGAAGTCTGCCAGCTTGTCGGAGATCGTGCGCGACACGCCGCTCGGCCCGCTGTAGTTCTTGTTTTTGACCTGGGTTTGATAGTCGACCTGTGTTTGGGTCTGACACCATGCCGCGGACACGCTAAACAGCAGCGCGGCGAGGAGGGTTCGCGTGCGCATTAGTGTGTCCACACCACCCCGTAGAAGAGTCCGGCGCCGCTCGCCTGCACGCTGAAGCCGCCCTTCGAGAGCAAGCCGAACGGAGAGTTATTGCAGACGGCCGTGTTCGCCGGAACCGCGCCGGTCAAGGGGAGCGCGAGAGCGCTCGCGTCCTTTGTCTGGATCGTGAACGTCAGCGCGCCGGCGGTGTTATTGAAGACGCAATAGCCGAGCAAGCGCACATCACGGGTGTCAACGTCGGTGAGCGCAGTAGGGACCGCCTGATAGTAGACCTCGTATGGTCCGCCGTAAGAACGCGGCCAATCCATGCGCGTGACAATGGCGGGGCTTGCCGCTCCGAGCGGGATGCTCGCGACGATAATCAAAAACATTACGACTACAAAATGTTTTATAAAAATCGCCAGAATTTCTCTGTTAAAGCGTGTCATTTTTGGGGACTCTCCTCTACTGTAATGCGGACGGAGCCGCGAGATCCTGAAATGCCGGCGGCGCCGCCGGACGCGGCGAAACCGGACGGATTCCGAAGTATTTTGCGGCGAGCGAGCGCGTCTTCGGGTTCCACTCGTAACCCTTTGTGCGAGCGCTCAGGACCTTCTTTCGGACCATCGTATTGATCGAGGCGCGTTCTTCGGGCGTCGCCACGTCGTAAATCTTCAGCGCCTCGCCCGGCGTCATATCCCGGTTAGCGAGAACGATCTGCAGGAACGAAAATTTCGCCTGCTTCCGGAGCCTCGGAACTTCGGATCGCCGAAGTAGCCCGTTATTGATGGCGTCCTGAATCTCTTTCTGCGGGTTTCCGCCGCGGCGGTAGATGTTCTGGATGGCGCGGATCGCCTGGGCGCGCTCGGCCGCTTCGCTCGTGCGCCCGCCGACGGAGCGGTGTGCCGCCATGAACTCGACGGCGAGATCTTCTGCGTCCGTGTTCTCGATGTAGCGCGGCGCTTTGGTGAAACCGGCGAATCCAGCCAACTCCGACGCCAGATTTCCGCCCATACCTTTCGCCTGTTTGTAGCTCGACCACATGAACGGGAGCGGAATCAGATGCCGAAGCTTGTCCCACGCCCGTTCATAGAAAGGATCGTCTTCGCTAAAAACCTCATCGCCGTAGAAATCCTTGTCCTGCCAGATGTGGACGAGGCGGCTGATCTGCCCCATGAGCGAAGACGTCACATAATTGAGTGGCGAGTGCATCAGGTGGACCAGGTCGCGCCAGTACGTCGGCAGAGAGACGCGAATGCCTGTCGTCGCGTCGATGATCGGATAAACGAAATCCTTTAGCTGCTTGGGTCTCGCGTCGGCGAGTTTCTTGCCTGCGAGAAGTCCGGCGAGCGTTGTGATCGTGCCGCCGAAAATCGCAGTCCAGATGCTCATACCAAGAAACCAGGACGTGTTTTGATGCAACAACGGCTTTTCGCCCGCTTCGATGGCTCGCCGCACTTCTCCGATTTCGCCCGTGATCGCGCCAGCGTTCGCGGCGAGATTTCCGACCTTCCAGGTCACGGACCGGAACGTGAGTTGGAGGGCAGTCTTGAATGTGCGGTTCCAGAACAGATTGTCGAAATTCATCTCGCCAAAACGGTTCTCGATCGAATCGACAACATGCCGAGCGAGTTGCTCGCGCGTAACTTCGCCGCTCGCCAGACGGTCGGAATGTTCCGCTTTGGAGAGAGCGTATTCTTTCAGGAAAAACCCGAGCTTCAGATTCGGGATGTACCACTCAAACAGCGGCTTCATCGCCCACTGTGAAAACGTGGGAATCGCCCGCATGGCGGCCGACAGATAATGCCCTGGATTCTGCGCGCTCGCCGATTTCCAGTATTCTTTGAACGAATTGCGCGCCTGCGCTTTGAATTCTTCGTTCTGCCCGATCTTGCCGCCGCCGTTGAAAAAGTCTTCAATATCCTGCAGTGCGCCGGGGTGTTGCTTCAGCCATTCTTGCCCTTCGGGGCTGCGTGTGAACTCCCCGAAAGTTTTCTTCGCCATCGATCCGAGCTTCGCGGTTGTGACGCCCGCAGCCGGTGACTTCAGGATTGTTTTGACGCCCTTAAAAATCTGGTCCCCTTGTCCGTTCCGGAACCCCAGATTCACGATTTGACGGAGACCTATAGCGATTTCCGAGCCAATCGCTTCATTGAACTCGAAGACCGCATGGAACGGCGACCAGCTTAATTCGATGGCTGTTGTATTGTTTTTGATCGCGAGCAGA
>DATCXQ010000875.1:0-9682 GCA_036565725.1 Blastocatellia bacterium | reverse complement strand
TTGAGCGTGTCGTATAAGTATTCGGATGAAAATTCCAGGCTGAAAGGCTCGGGCGCGAGCTTGCTCAGATATTTGACGCGGTCGAGCCCCGCCGTGCGAGCGACCATCATCAACCCGAAATGACGCTGGTCGTCGAAAAGGAGCTTCTTGCCGTCGTCAAGCCACAACACCGCATGCGTATGCGGGGTGTTTTCGGCATCCCGGTCGAGATAAATAAACCGCCCTGTCATTCGCAGGTGAATGACCAGCGTGCGGCTGTTCGAAAGACGCGCGAGGATGTGTTTGCCGCGCCGCGTGACGTCCTCGACGCGCGCGCCCTTCAAGGACGCCGCGAACTGGCGCGGCGAGTTCTCTGGCGAGAGCCCGGCTCTGATCAGCCGGGCCTTGACGATCGTCTTCCCGACGATCAACTCGCGCAACCGCCGCATGACAATTTCGACTTCAGGAAGCTCAGGCATGGCGGAGTGTTTAACACAAAAATGAGAGAGTGGGGAGTGAGAAGTAGGAAGCGGGGAATGGGAAAAAGAAACTTATGTGATTAGCATGTTTTCGTCGAATTGCCACAATCCCAAGGTCCCCCAAACGCCCTATTGACAAACTCATACTCGGCCTGTAGAGTTCCCTCTTCGTTTTTTGAAACAATTTGTCGCGGGGTGGAGCAGTCTGGTAGCTCGTTGGGCTCGATTCCGCAAAGTCGACAATCATGGACACAAAGCTCAAGGGGGACATAGCTGAACAAGCAGCCGTTCTTCAGGCTTTGAAGCATGGCTGGGGAGTTCTTAAGCCCGTTGGAGATCGGCTCCCATACGATCTGGTCTTTGACGTTACGAGAACTCTCATCAAGGTTCAAGTCAAATCCGCTTGGTTTGATAGTTTGCGCGGCAATTACGTCGTGGATAGTAGACGCACGAAAACCAACCGCAAGGTAATGCTTCGTGAGACTTACAAACAGACGGACTTTGATTTTGCCCTTGTTTACATCTCGGATTTTGAGATGTTTTATGTCTTTCCGGTCAGCGTGTTCATCAGCTACGCCAGTGAAATTCACATGGTCGAAGCTGACAAGCGGCAGCGAAAACCTTTTTCTGCCAAATATCGTGACGCTTGGGAGTTGATTTTGCAATGGGCTGCATGCGAGGAAACTCGCATGCGATCACCTCTCAAATTCGGGGAAGCCTCTGGCAATGGTAATCCCGAGCCAAGCTCGCCGCAGTTGCTGCGAGAAGGTGTAGAGACTTGATGGGAGGCGCCCTAACAGTTGGCTGCAGCCAAGCTGAGGGCGAAGGGAAAGTCCAGACCACAAACTGAATCGCCAGGCGGTGAAAGCCGTAGTGGTAAGCATAACCCAAAGGTCGTAGGTTCAAATCCTACCCCCGCAATTCAAAGATAAAGCCGCCGTGATCAAATTGATCACGGCGGCTTTTCTTTTTAGTGTTGCTTCGTCGAGGTCGGATTCTAAATCGGATTGCAAATCAATGTATGGAGTACTGATGTGAGTGTACGGATCAGTACCGCGAGCGGTAGCGAGCGAGACTCAAACCGAAGCGCGCTCGCTACCACGAGCGGTACTGATCCAGCGAAAATCAGAGCACGTGAGGTCGGTACAGTACCGCGAGCGTAAGCAAGCGGCCATCCAGTTGGCCAGCAACTTGCTTACGCGCGCGGTATTGTACTTGTGTCCCAATGTTGCCTGGCCTGATTTAGTTTATTTCGATTGTTTCTTATTCTCTTCCTTTACTTGCACAAATTGCTTGATAAAGGTTTTGATCGTGGTCACCTCGGTCAAGGGGATCCTGGCGTCGAGGTCCAACGACGACATCGGGAGGAAGTAATATGACGCGATTTCATACAAATCATAATCTCTCTTCTCATTCTCGCTCCCTTTTTTCGCCTCGCCATAAATCATCAAGCCGAAAGTATAAGTGGGATTGATATCGAGGCTTTTTTTCCCGACCCACTCCGGTTTGCTGTTGAACACCTCACCCTCGTTCTGTTTGAAGCCTTCGCAGGAGATTTTGCTTTTCTTGATGATGAGCCAGCAGGGAAATTTGCTATCAGTGATGCGCCGCTGATCTCTATCCAGCCTCTGCCCGAAATTAACCCTGAACCTCGCCTCTCCGCCCAGCAACAACGCTTTGGTCGCCAGATCGCGCGACGACGCCGTGTCTTTGCGATAGTAAAGCTGGATCGCAGCCAGCATCGAATAGGCGTCGGGTTTGTTGGGAGCCAGATCCCGGAGCCGTTCGAGGATGGCCGTGGCTGCGCTGATCTTAAGTTCCAAACCCTTTCCGTCGGTGAATGCAAATGATTTGAGGCGTTCGAGGTGTAGATTCAGCGAGCCGTAAAAGGTCGGCCTGTCAGGCTCGGCAATGGCGGCGAAAGCGCGATCCAACTGCCCGCGGTATCCTTCGTCAGTCAGTCCCTTGCGGGTCACATTCAGTCGATAATCGCTCGGCCTGTCTGATTTGCTGATGACCCGCAGGGTGTAGTCGCCGGCCGCGGGAAGGATGACCTGTCGCCCTGAGGGGCCGTCCGATTCGCCTTCCGGCGCGATTTCATTTCCGTTTTGATCGATGACGCTAACGAGCAGGTCCGATGATTGCCCGGTTGCCCCGGTTGCCCCGTCTGCCCCGTCTGCCCCGGTTGCCCCGGTTGCCCCGTCTGCCCCGGTTGCCCCGGTTGCCCCGGTTGCCCCATCGGATTGCAGATCGAATTGAACGATGTCGCCTCCGATGGCGCCTTCGAGTTGATACGCCTGAAAGTAACCTTTTGCGCGTTCTTCACACCAGGAAGTTTGCGGGCTCAGCTTGCCGGTCACAGGCTCGTCGAACTTAATCCTGGGAAGCGTTTTCGGCGCCGGGTTGCATGGGCCAGATTCTTTCCGAGTACCTTTCCTGGAGGCGCTAGCTTCGCGCGTGACCGCAATAAAAACGGCCGAATCATTTTTCCTCAGGTTAGCGATGGTGATGGACGCAAGGTTGAATGTGAGTCCGGGATGGTTGGGAGTAACTTTATATTTACGTTTGCAGGGGAGCTTTGTGAAATTATATGAGCCCACGATATCCGTAACACCGGCGCTCTGGCTCGAATCATTAAGCGCCAGTTTTACAGCCGCCACCGGCTCCCCGCCTTGCCTAACCACACGAACGCTGATCGAGCATGTGCCGCCGCCACTACTCTTGGCGCCGCCGCTACTCTTCGGCGGTTTTGCGGCATTGGTGTTGGGCTGCGACTTTTCTTGCGGTTTTCCGCAACTCCCGTCTCTGTTCGGAGGCTTGCCTCCAGGGCATTGCGCGACGGCGTTATCGGGGGATACGGAGACAAGCGCAAACAACAGCAACAGGAATAATCTTCTCAGGAGGCGTGAAAAAATCATCTTGTTATCTCTTTTGCGCAACGAAAACCTAGTACGGCATACGCGTTTCTTCTCCGGCTTAACACGGACGGCTCATATTCCCTGCGGAACACGGCAGTCGCGTCTTCCGGTCGATCAAAATATGCTCCACCGCGAATCACTTTGCAAGGCTGGCTGCATCCCGACGGCTTGTACCGACTGCCCTCATAAACCCTGAAATCGCTATCAGTCCACTCCATAGCATTGCCTGACATGTCGGACACGCCGAACGGGCTGTCTCCACCGGGAAAACTTCCGACCGGAGAGAAACTGCCGAAGACACCCGCAACGTTGGCCCTATCAACTTCGAATTTGTTCCCCCAGGGATATATCCTCCCGCCCTCGCCGCGCGCGGCGAACTCCCACTCCTCCTCTGTCGGCAGGCGTTTGCCAAGAGACCTGCAGTAACTGTCAGCCTCGCGCCAGTTTACCCCCGTCATGGGCAATTTGTTTTCTTCCGTTTGCCCCGTTTGCCCCGTTTGCCCCGTTGGATTTTGATTCTTCTGGTATGCACCATATGCATCAGTCGTAACTTCATATTTATCGATGAAGAATGGCTCGACGGTCACCTGGTGCGGAGGCCCGGACTGAAGATCTCTGGCAGTCATGTCGTAGCCCATCTGAAAAGTTCCGCCGGGAATGTAGACCATTCCTTCCGGAGGCGACGGCGGCGACGGCGGCGGCGACGGCGTGGCGGTGGTAACCGAAGGAGCAGGTTCTGAGTGGGGAGGGACCGATTCTGGAGTCGCTTTGGGTATAGTGATTATCAGGTAGGCAATGACGCAGCCCAAAATCGCCACCGCAATTCCCGCATAGCCCCATATACTGATTCTCCGTAAAGCCTGCGCGCTCCGTCCGGCGAGGGACCTCGTCGTTCTCATCATTGAAGACGCCGAATCTCTAGACCGTTCCACCAGCAAACCTGTTGTACGCTTCACAGGTTCCAGCAGATCGCGCCGTGGGCGTATCTCCAATTGAAATGGGGCGTAGACCTGTTTCCAGACCTCGACTGTAACGGTCGTTTCGGCGGGAAGATATTGGGGGTGCAAGACCCTGACGGTATATGAGCCAGCGTCCATCGATTCGAGATAGAATCTGCCGTTTTGATCGGTTTTCCCCGCGAGCCTCCCGGCGATCTCGACGCCGGCGTCCGCCGCGTTGCAGGAGACTATCAATTCGCCTATTTGCTTGCGTTCGAGTTTGGCGACGACAGTCAACTCCTCATTGGGCTCGAGATCCACAGATCGGTTGAAACGAACATAACGCGGCGATTCAACTTCAATCAGATATTGGCGCGGCGTCATATCTGCCTTGCGCCACCACCCGTCTTCGCCGGTTCGCCCTTCATATTTGCCGTTCAGATAGACCTCGGCCTGCGGAACGACCTCGCCGCTCGTGGCGTCGACGGATTGAGCCACAAGCTCGCTCAAAGCAAGGTTGGCCGCCTGCCGGAAGGCGCGCGCAAAATCGGTAGCCGTCGGGAAGCGATCGAGCGGCCGTTTGGATAGCGCCTTCAAGACAACGTCCTCGATCGCCCGGGGGATGTCCGGGCGGATCTCACGCAGCGGGCGTGGCAGGATCGAACGGTGCATGTCCATCACCTGCCCTTCGGTATCGGCCTCGAATGGGACCTGACCGGTCAGCATTTGATAGAGAATGACGCCGAGGCTGTAGATGTCCGCGCTCTGGTCGATCGGGCTGTGAGCGATGGTCTGTTCCGGTGAGATGTAATATGAAGTCCCCGCGACGCGCGTGTTGGTCCCGATTCCGATGGTCGTGCTGAGCACCTTGGCGATGCCGAAGTCGAGAACGCGGATGCTCTCTTCCCCACTCTCCTCCCGGACGAGCATGATGTTGCTCGGTTTAAGGTCGCGGTGAATGATCCTTTTCCTGTGGGCGTAGGCGACGGCCTCGGCGATCTGCTCCAGCAGGTCGATCAAGCGCTGAAGCGGGAACACTCCTTGCTCTTTCATCTCCTGCTCGAGCGTGCGCCCGTCGAGCCATTCCATCACCATATACGCCGAACCGTCGGGGGTGTAATCGGCGCTGAGGACCTTGACGATCATCGGATGTTGGAGCGAGACCGTCTTGGTGGCCTCCTCGAAGAAGAATCCCACACCCTCTTCATTACTGATGGTCAGGTCCGGCCTCAACACCTTGATTGCGACTTGCGCCTTGGTGATCTCGTGCTGCGCGCGATAGACGGCGCCCATACCGCCAATCCCGATCAGTTCCTGAATCTCGTACCGTTCCAGTTTGGCGCCGACGAGTTTATATGGGTCGCGTCTCAAATGTGAGGTCATTTCTATTGGGTCCTTGCAAGCTCGACTCTTAACTTCTCCGCCCAATCCGATCTCAGGGCCTGCAGCTTGTTGTATTGGGAGATGGCGTCATTCCTACGCCTTTGAGCCACATAAATCAACCCCAGATGATAGATCGCCAGTTCGTTCTGCGGATTCGCATCAATCAGTCTCCGGTAAAAATCCTTGGCCTTATCACCGCCGCGCGGCTGGGCGAGGAACGCCTTGTGAACGCACGAATACGCCTCGCGGTATTTTACATCACGCTTGATCGCCTCGGCGCATTGACTCGAGGCCGCCTGGTAGTTGGCCTTACTGAGATAAACATTCCCCAGTTTCACATAGACCACTGGATTATCGAATCCGAGTTTGATCGCCCGGTTATATTGTACGATCGCGTTATCGTAATTCCCCGGAATGCTGGAATAGGCGTCCCCGAGCCTGATGCTGGCCGGGACGTCATTCGGCTTGACATCCAGGACCTGCTGAAAGGCTCCAGCCGCGCTCTTATACTGCCTCCGTTTAAGAAAATAATCGCCGAGATCGTAATTGGCGCCCACCAACCCGGCCAGAGCCTTACCGTCCTCTCGACGCAGAGTCAGGGCTTGCTTGTAATAGTTAATCGCTTCCTGATGACGCGCCGCCTTTCGCGACCGAGCGGCCTTGGCCATTAATTCATTGAATGATGCTTGGTCAGCCGGAGGAGTAACCGTGGGGACAATGGCAGTGGGTGATGGGCCTGGGGGCGGCGTCGTTTCGGGGCTTGGACTGTTCGTCGCCACAGCCGCCGTGGGGCTTACCTCCACGCGCGGCGGAGGGGGAACCGGAGGCGGAGTTTTTTTCCATAATCGATAAGTTCCGTAGCCGATGAGCGACAAAAATATAACCACGGCCGCCGGCGCAATGATTCTGCGCCATTCAAAACCGGACCTCGGTTCCAGGCGGAGATCGAGACTGGCCCGCCGCCAGACCTCTACATCGACGTCAACCTTGACCGGCAGATGCCCGGGGTGGGTGAGCCTGACGCGGCGAAGACCCGCCTCTACCGAATCGAGGACGAACCATCCCTTGGCGTCCGTCACGCCGATTTCCTTCCCGTCAAGCTCGACCTTGGCGCCCGCTACGTTGAGCTTTATCTCCAAACTTCCTCGAAGCTCCCGATCGAGTTTGATCGCGACGGCGAGTTCTTCCTGCGGTTCGAGCCTGAATGATTTTTGCGCTCCCAGGTAATGCTGGGACTCAACCTCGATCCGGTATTCTCTTGGGGTCAACTGCTCTAATCTCAATTCGCCTCCGGCGCCGGTATTCCCGGCGAATTTTCCGTTGAGATAGACGGAGGCGCCGGCAAGCCGTGATTGATCGGTCGCGTCAATGCATTCTACGATCAGCGTGGCCGGGTGGATGTTGGCCGCATTCCGGAATGCGCGCGCGAGTTCGGTCGCGGACTGGTAACGGCCCGCCGGTTTTTTGGCGAGGGCCTTGAGGACCACCTCCTCGACGGCCCGCGGGATCGCGGGGTTGACCTCGCGCATTGGCCTGGGCGAAGCCTCGCAGTGGAGCTTGATCATCTCCCACATTGAATCGGCTTCGAACGGCTTCTCGCCTGTCAGCATTTGATAGAGGACGACGCCGAGGCTGTAAATGTCGGCGCGACGGTCTATCGCGGCGCCTCTCGTGAGTTGTTCCGGCGACGTGTAGTAATAGGTCCCAGCGGCCTGAGTGTTTATTCCGAGGGTCGCGTTGAGAACCTTGGCGATGCCGAAATCCAGAATGCGGATCGTTTCTTCTTCAAACTCGTCGGACACCAGCATGATGTTGCCCGGCTTCAGGTCGCGGTGAATGACGTTTTTGCTATGGGCATATTCGACGGCGGCGCAGATTTGATCGAGCAATCTCGACGCCCGCTCGATGGAGAGCGAGCCGCGCTCTTTCAGCTCGTCATAGAGTGTGCGCCCGTCGAGCCACTCCATGACCAGATAAGCCCAGCCCTCTTCCGTTTGATCGACGTCGTTGATACGAATGATCGAAGGGTGTCTTAGCGCGGCGGTATTTCTGGCTTCCGCCAGAAAAGAGCTTACCATCTTCGGATCGCCGGCCAGCTCGGGATCGAGGACTTTCACGGCCACTACATACTCGCCGATTTCGTGCCGCGCGCGGTAGACGACACTCATCCCACCCTGCCCGGCAAAATCCTCGATCCGGTACCGGTTCAGCTTTTCTCCGATTAACCCCAGTGGGTCGCGCTTAGCCATTATTCCACCTTTCGCGCCCCGTCGGCGGCCCGTTGGAAGATCAACGTGGCCGCGCCCGCCAGTGAGATCTCGTTTTTGTTTCGCAACAATTGACCACTCTCTTTCGACACTGGGCGCCCATTCACGAACGTTCCGTTGGCGCTCTCGTCTATGATGTAGAAATCGCGTTTCTCCCGCCAGATCAGGCAATGCCTTCGCGAGATTAGCCGTTTGCGGTCGTTAATAACGATGTCCGCCTCGCCTTCAACGGCGCCGATGAGAATTTCCGGCCCGGCGAGCGAAAAAATCTCGCCCTTGCGAGGGCCGTCAACGCATTTCAACTCCCACTGCCCGGGACGAAAGAAAAAATAGAGGGCGAAGAGCGCGCCGGCTACGGCCAGGATGGCGAAAGCGATCCAAAAATAAGTGGGGGAGGAACACCGCGACGCCCACGAGTTTATCTCTTTTTCAAGCCTCGGGGCCAATTGATTCGACGAATCTATTCGGCGCGCCTGGGCGAGCGACTCCTTGGCCGTCTCCGCCTCCTCACATTGTCCCGCAAAGAAGATTTCTTTCGCGATGTTGATCTTCACCAGCGCCTCGAACTTTGAGGCCATCCCTTGAAGCTCCGGGAACTGGCCGGAACCTTTTCTCGCGATCTGCAACGCCTCTTCCAGTTGGTCATTACGTTCTGCGGTGTTGATCTTGTCGTAGAGGGCCTTCTTGGCGGCGTCCTGCGCGATCTTGTCCAATTCCTGTTCGTGCGTCTTGATCTCATCCTGCAGTCTCGCCCGACCAGCCAGGTCGGTCGGGTCGAGAAAATCTATCATCAGGTTGTCGAGAGCGATCTGCCTGGCAGGGTTATCCTTCGCCTGCTCATGGAGTTCCTGCAGTCTCCGAAATCCCTCCTTCTTATCGTTATTGGGCGGCGCCCCCGGAGCGGAGGCGCCCTGGCGCAGGTTGAGCTCCTGCAGCCCGCGCTGAGTCAATGACAGCTCGACGTGCACCGCCTGCCTCGGGCCTTCCCGGATAATCCGCTCGATCTTAACCAACCCTTTATCTCGCTCCGCCCTTCGGACAGCGGATTCGATCGCGTTCTGATCGGGTCCGGCCAGATCGAAGACAATCAGGTCATCGCTCGAATGCGGCGTACTACCAGGATTGGCGATTATGTATCCGCGCTCGCGCAATTTGGCCAGTACTAGCCGCCAGGTCTCCGGTTTTTCCACACTCATATTTGCCGGGAAGCCTATCCCCTCGACCTGCGCGTAATGACGAATGACGGCGAGTTGATCGTTGGCCGTGCGGAAACCGGAGGTCAGTCGCGTGCCGTTTGGCAAACAACACTCCACCAGCAGGGTGAAGGCGACGTAAACAGGTAAATTGTCCTTCTCAATGACACCCACGCCTTCCTGCTTTTGAGCCTTGGCCGGTTGAGCGTAGGAGAGCGAGTAGGAAACAAAAAAGGTAAAAAGAGCAAGAAAGACAAAAAGGGAGTGGGGAGTGGGGAATAGGGAATGGGGAATGGGGAAAAGGAAATTGCTTTTCCACCCCCTATTCCCCTTTCCCCACTCCCTTTTTGCCTCTCCACTCACAGTCATTCGTGTCATCCGTGTTCCATTAAGCGAGCATTTAGAGCGGTTATCAGATCAGCGTACGGATTTATTCTTCGTCCCGGATCGACGAAGAGGCGCCTCCCTGGGTACAGTACCGCGCGCGTAAGCAAGCGGCCTACTGATGAGTCGGCCGCTTGCTTA
>DATCXQ010000870.1:0-20127 GCA_036565725.1 Blastocatellia bacterium | reverse complement strand
TCGTCGCCGTGAATACGTAGCTGGCAGAATCGGCGACCCGAACATTGTTGAGCGTGAGAGTCGGGCTTGTGGCGCCTGCTATCGGAACTCCGTTCTTGCTCCATTGGAAGCTCAGCGGGGCGCTGCCCGTGGCCGCCGCCGTCAGGACGATGTTGTCGCCTTCAATAGTGGTCCTGCCCACTGGCTGTGTGGTGATCGTTGGCGGGGTCAATCCGAGAGTCACGAATAGATTCTTGAACGTGACCGAGGCGGCGAAGTTGGAGCTTCCGACTCGCCAGCCGAAGTAGTCGAAAGTCGTCTCCGGCGTCGCGCTGGTCTCGATTGTCGAGAAGTTATACGTGTCGCCGAGCGCGCCGCCCGTGATCGAAGTGGAGAGGCGCGTCTGCGTGGCGGAGAGTCGGGTGATGGAATAGGTCAGCGTGTAATCGGTGTTGTCGGCGAAGGCCCGGGCCGGGCCGCCTCCGGCCCCGATAGTCGTGAAATCGGCGCCCGTGTTGAAGATGTTGTTGGCGGTGATCGTCGTGCGCCGGTTGAGCGTGAAGGCCGACCCGGAGGTCGCGCCGGCGGTCGAGATCGATGTGAACAGGCCATAACCTGTGTCGCCGATGTAGACGGCGTTCGACGTGCCGCCGTTATCCGTCGGCCGCGAGCCTTTGGAGTCGAGGATTCCGAATCTGAGTCCTGGCGACGGGACGCCTATCGCAGCCGGGTTGAGGCCCGTGAAGGAGAATGTGGCGCTGAGGTTCAGCGTATCGCCCACGCCCAGCGTGACGGGCGAACCGGCGATCGTGAAATAGCCGGAGATCATATCGGCGCTCGTGGTGTTCCATGTGAATCGGGCCGATCCCGGCGCGACTGTCGCGACCGTGCTGCTTTGGGCCTTGAGCCATGTGGCGGAGTTTGGCGGCGCGAGCGTGAGGCGCTCACCGTCCGCGAAACTGTCGTTCATAATTACCAAACCCGCAGTCGAAGTTACGCTGAGCGTCGCCGGCGCGCTCTCGACGCTTCCGCCGGGGTTGCTCACTGTGACGGCATAGATTCCGGCGTCAGTAAATTGCGCGTTCGAGAGCGAAAGCGTGTCCGTGGTCGCCCCCGCGATTTCGACGCCGTTCTTCTTCCATTGATATGTCAGCGGAGGCGCGCCGCTGGCCGCAACCATAAAAGTCACGTTCGATCCGGTGGTAACCGTCTGCGAGACCGGTTGAGCGGCGATGATGGGCGGGAGCGGCGTGAAATTGGCGGTGATGGATTTGTCTCTGTCTATCGTAATGATGGCGGGATTATCCGCCCCTGTCAGATCGCCGCTCCAACCTTCGAACCGCCAGCCCGGAGCGGGCGTCGCGGTGAGCGTCACTCTCGTACCTGCGGGAAACTTGTCGCCTGCAGGGTCGCTTTGAATTGTCCCCGAGCCGTTCGTCGCTAAAGTAAGCCTGAATTCGGGCCTCGCCGCGAACGCCACAGCCGATGTGACCATGCGGCTCAGGCCGTTATTCCACACGAGTGTCGTTGGGCCGGGCGTCGCCCCCGTTTGAGCCGAGCCTGCGATGCCAAACAGGTTTCGCGCGGCGCTGAATCGTTTGATCTGGCCCGGACCGGGCGTAGGGCTGGCGTTGATTTCGGACGCCACTATGTCGACGACCCAGGAATCGGCCGGCGCGTTGATAGTCGTCCTGATCGGCCCCAGGCTGAGAGGTTTGAAATTAGTGGCCGCCACTGCCGGCGCCCCGGGCTGGACGCCGAACAAAGACACCGCTCCTCCCGCCGCCGCATCGACCTTCCTCGTAAAACTGACTGAGACCTCGTACGAGCCTGCCGGGGGAAGCTCGTCACCGGTCAGATAGAAAATCTGCGTCTCCAGAATTCGCAGCCCCGGGGACACGGCATGAGAATTCGGCGCCGCATGCATCACGACGTTGTTGAATTTCACCGTCGCGACGTCGCCGTTGAAGATGATGAAGTCGTCGATCGCCACCGATACCACCAGGGCGCGGTCCGGGCCGCCGCCGATAGTATGTCTCCAGGTGATCGAGCGGGCGCCTACCGCAACCGCTGAAGAACTGGAACTGTCGAACGTAATCGCCGCCGACGCGGGCTGCGCGGCGCAGAACAGCAGGAGAAGAAGGAAAAATCCGATGGCGAGCAGGTCGAATGGCTTTACCAGGAGAATATTCCCGGTGCGGGTGATTGTTTTCATGACGCACTCTTTCTATCTGACTAGGAATCAGTGAACATTTTCTACGAGTGGAATGTTTCGAAATAACGGGGTAGCAAGAGCGCGGCAAATTGTAGCGCCGATCAGCGCCATACCCAAGTGAATTTCCAGACAGAAAATTGCCGGAAAGAAAAATAAAAACAGCAGGTGGAAGATCTTTATTTTTCTCTCCGGCATTTTTCTGTCTGGTCTTTTTTGGGAAAAGGCGATCCCAAAAGCGGACAGATCGCCGGACGCCTTAATCGCCAGCCTCATCTCAAATCGCGTCATTCAAGAACTTACGCCCTTGGGAGTGAGTGGCACGCCACTTGGTTATTTAATCGGGATAACCACGGAGAATCGCCGCAACTGGTCAGTGGCGGCAATGACGGAGCAGCTTGTCTGGCGTTCCGATATTTGCCTGAAACACGAGGGAGAAGACTTATGACCAACCTCTTGCAAGATCTGCGCTATGGCGCGCGGATGCTCATCAAACACAAGGGCTTCACGATCATTGCGATCTTGTCGCTGGCGCTCGGGATCGGCGCCAACACCGCGATCTTCAGTCTGGTGGACGCGGTGTTATTGAAAAGCCTGCCGGTCAGAGAGCCGGAGCAGTTAGTGCAATTCAAATGGCTGGCCGGGAGCAGCTTCAGGACTTTCAGGTACGAAGGCGCCGCGCGGACGGACGTAGTGACCGGCTTGCGAATCAATACGTCATTTTTGCAGCAGAACTTCGAGCAATTTCGCCGACAGCAGAACTCGCTCAGCGAACTATTCGCCTTTGCCGAGTTGGAGCAGGTGAACGCCAATGTAGACGGGCAGGCGGAGGTGGCCAGCGGGCTGGTCGTTTCCGGCGGGTATTTCACCGGGCTGGGTGTGCAACCGGTGTTGGGCCGCACGATCACGGCGGAGGATGATCGGTCGGCTGCGTCTGCGGTCGTTGTCCTCAGTCATCGTTATTGGGAGCGCAGATTCGGCGCTAACCCGGCGGTCATCGGCAAACAGATAAATCTGAATAACGCAGCCTTCACTATCATCGGAATCACGCCGCGAGAATTCGCCGGCGTGATGGGGGACGGGAACGCGCCTGATTTGACCATCCCGTTGATGACGGAGCCACTGGTCCGCGGGAACAATACGAACCTGAATCAGCAGGGGCTCTGGTGGCTGCTGATGATGGGGCGATTGAAGCCGGGCGCGACAATGGAGCAAGCTCGCGCCGAGCTTGAACCAGCCTTTCAACGCACGGCCTCCGAAAATCTGAGCCGCCCGGCGAATCAAACTCAGGCCGCGCCGACGGCCCCGCAGGATTACCCGCGACTGGCTGTCGAGCCGGGCCGGCGCGGCGACACGCACTGGGGCTGGTACCAGCGGCAATCGCTGTATCTGTTGATGGCGGTGGTCGGGCTGGTCTTGTTGATCGCATGCGTCAATGTAGCCAACCTGCTGCTGGCGCGCGCGGCAGAGCGACAGAAAGAAATCGCCGTGCGGCTGGCGTTGGGCGCGAGACGTTTCCGCCTTATGCGACAACTGCTCACCGAAAGCGTGCTGCTGGCGGTGGCGGGCGGGGCGCTGGGATTGCTCTTCGCGCTCTGGGGTAGAGACCTGTTGCTGAAGCTGCGTTTTTCAGGGCAGGAGATGTCGTCTTTGCAGGCCGGATTGAATGGGCGCGTGCTCGCGTTTACGTTCGCGGTTTCGGTGTTGACCGGCTTGTTGTTCGGGTTGGCTCCGGCGTGGCGCGCGACGCGCATTGATCTTACGCCCGCGCTCAAAGACACCGGCAGGAGTTCCGCAGGCCATTCGCGTTCGTGGCTAAGCAAATCGTTGGTCGTGGCGCAAGTGGCGCTCTCGTTGTTGCTCCTGATCGGCGCGGGTCTGTTCCTGCGAACGCTGCGCAACCTGCAACACGTCTCGCCCGGCTTCAATACGCAAAACCTGCTGCTCTTCCGCGTAGATCCGCGCCTGAGCGGTTATCAAGGAGAACGCCTTGCGCAGCTTTATCAACGGATGTTCGATCGGATTGAGGCCGTGCCCGGCGTGCGCTCGGTCACCTTCTCGCGCCACCCGTTGCTCGCCGGCAGCAGTGGGAGGCGAGGGTTTTATCTGGCGGGGCAGAACGCTGACAGGAATAATCCACGCTCGGCTAATATCCACATTGTCCGCGCTAAATTTTTCGAGACGATGGAAATTCCTGTCCAGCTTGGTCGTAGCTTGAGCCCGAGGGATGACGCCAGCGCGCCCAGTGTCGTCGTCATCAACCAAACTCTGGCGCGCCGTTTCTTCCCCGACGAAAACCCCATCGGCAAACGCATCCGCTTCAATCCCGACCGACCTGACGATGTGGAGATTGTCGGCGTGGCGCAGGACGCTAAGTACACCAGCTTGCGCGATGAGATTCCACCGACGATCTACGTGCCCTGGTCGCAGATACTACCGGGCCTCGGCCAGATGAATTTTGAAGTGCGCACGGCGGGTGAACCGACGAGTTTCCTCGCCGCCATTCGCGAAGCCGTGCGCGAAGTGGACGTCAACCTGCCGCTCTTCGACGTCAAGACACAGGTCGAACAGGCCTCGCAATCGCTCGCCCAGGAGCGCCTCTTCGCCGCGCTGCTGAGCTTTTTCGGCGCGTTGGCGCTCGCGCTCGCGGCGCTTGGTCTGTACGGCGTGCTGGCCCATTCCGTCGCGCAGCGCACGAAGGAGATAGGCGTTCGGATGGCGCTCGGCGCCGAGGCGCGCCACGTGCTGCGAATGGTCATCGGGCAGGGGATGCTGCTGGTTTGCGTAGGCATTGCGGCGGGTTTGATCCTGGCGTACTGGCTGACGAAATGGCTGTCGGGCTGGCTATACGGTGTGGGGGCCACCGATCCGCTGACTTATGGCGCGATCGCTTTGTTGCTGGCCGTCGTGGCGCTGCTGGCCTGCAGGATACCGGCGAGACGGGCGACGAAGGTCGATCCGATGATCGCGCTCAGATGCGAATAGATGTCAGATGTCAGATGTCAGATGTCAGATGTCAGATGTCAGATGTCAGTAGAAGAGTGGCGGCAAAGCTCTCTCTCTGACGTCTGACATCTAGCATCCGGCATCTTCTTTTTGGAGGAATTATGCGGACACTGTGGCAAGACTTGCGCTATGGCGCGCGAACGTTGTCGAAGAAACCGGGATTCACGTTGATTGCCGTGCTGACGCTGGCGCTCGGCATCGGCGTCAACACCGCGTTGTTCACGGTCTTCGACGCGTTTGTGTTGAAGCCGCTGCCGCTCAAAGACCCCGACAGCATCGCCAAGATCTCCGGGCGCATGCCCGATGGGGGCCGTTCCCGGCTCTTTTCTTATTTGGATTACCTCGATTACCGCGATCGCAATCATGTTTTTGAAGGACTGGTCGCATTTAACAAGGTGGCGGGCGTGTTCGGGGAAAAACCGGCCGGTCCGATGGACGACTCCTTTATCGTCGCCAGCCACGAATACATCTTCGGCCAGATTGTTTCGGGCAACTACTTTTCGGTGTTAGGCGCGGAGATGGCTCTGGGGCGCGCGTTTCTGCCTGAAGAAGATCGCGAGCCGGGAACACATCCGGTGATGGTATTAAGCTATGGCTTCTGGCAGCAACGCTTCAACGCCGATCCGAACATTGTGGGCAAAACAATCAAACTGACCGGGCAGCAGTACACGGTCATCGGCGTCACGGCGCGCGAATTCATCGGTACGGAGCCGGACGCGCCGCAGTTCTGGGTTCCGTTGATGATGCGCGATCAAACACATCAGGAGGGAAGTTGGAATCACAAACGCTGGTTGACCGAGCGCAACGCCGATTCATTCGCATTGACCGGCAGGTTGAAACCCGGCGTTTCGCGCCAGCAGGCGCAGGCCGAAATGAACGTCATCGCCGAACAGCTTGCCAGAAGCTATCCGGAACGCAACCGCAAAATAGGCGTCAGCCTTTCAGGCGGAGCGACCTTTGTTGAGATCGATGAGGGGTTTGCCCCGCTGATCGTTCCGCTATTTGTGGCGGTCGGGTTGATCCTGCTGATGGCATGCGCCAACGTCGCCAATCTGTTGCTGGCGCGCGCGGCGACCCGCGGTTCGGAGATCGCCGTGCGGCTGGCGCTGGGCGCCGGCCGCTGGCGCGTGATCCGGCAGTTGCTGACCGAGAGCGTGTTGCTTTCGGCGCTCGGCGGCGCGGCCGGGCTGCTGATGGCGATCTGGACGCTCGACGCGCTCTACCCGCTGGTTATGTCACGACTGCCGGTTCCACGCGCGTTGATCGAATCGTTCGCGCTCAATATCGACCTGGACTATCGCATCTTCGGGTTCGCGCTGCTCGCGTCACTGATCGCTGGCGTCGCGGCGGGGCTTGCGCCGGCGTTGCAGGCTTCGAGGCCGAATCTGACTTCGGCGTTGAAAGACGAAGGCTCGACGTTCGGTCAGCATTTGAGCCAGTCGCGCTTGCGCAACGCGCTGGTCGTGATTCAGGTAGCGGTTTGCCTGACGCTGCTCGTCGCCGCGGGATTGCTCGTCAGGAACCTGCAAAAAGTTCGGACGATTGATACGGGGCTTGAGACAGCCAACGTCTTCACAATCTCGGCAGGTTTACAGACGCCGCAGAAAAATGTGGTCAGAGAAGCGGAGTTGCGTCGCCAACTGGCCGCGCGTCTGCGCAGCCTGCCCGGCGTGAAAGCGGTCAGCCTGGCTACGCGCCAACCGCTGACTGGAAGGCCGAACCGCACGCGCATCACGCTGCCCGGGAAGGCGCAGCAGGATGATCAGCCTTTGCAAGCCAACTACAACCTGGTCTCGCCGGAATACTTCGACACATTGGGCATCCGCCTCACGCGAGGCCGCTTCTTCACCGAACAGGAAACGCGCGCCGACGTCCCGGTCGTCGTCGTCAGCGAATCCACTGCGCGACGCTTCTGGCCCAATGAAGACGCCATCGGCAAGCGCATCGGCATTGCCTCCACTCCGCTCGCCGGCGCGAATGAATCGGCCGCCAACCTGCCGCAGTTCGAAGTCATTGGCGTCACGCGCGACACGCGCAGCGGCTGGGTTTGGGAAAAGGATGAGACTTTCATTTACGCGCCGTGGTACGGGTCATCTCAGAGTGTCGAACGTGCGAACGCATACATATTGGTTCGTACTGAAGGCGATACACGGCAAGTGATGGCTGCAGTGCGCGGCGAAGCCGAAGCTATTGATCCGAATCTCTTCGTGATGCTGCGACAGATGAGTGATTCGCTTGCCATGCAGATGTCGCCGTTCGAGGCGCTCGCGCAGGTGGCCGGCGCGCTGGGAATGTTGGCGCTGTTGGTGGCGTCGGTCGGCCTGTTCGGCGTGATGTCGTTCATCGTCAATCAGCGCACGCGCGAGATCGGCATCCGCGTCGCGCTGGGCGCGCAGAGCGCGGACGTCATCCGATTATTGTTAATGCAGGGAATGAAACTGACCGTCATCGGCATCGTGCTCGGGCTGTTGGGCGGCGTGGCGATTTCACGATTGCTGGCCGCGGTCTTGATTGATTTGAGTCCGTTCGATCCGTTGGCATTCGGCGGCGTGGCGGCGTTTCTGTCAATCGTGGCGCTGTTGGCGTGTTATCTGCCGGCGCGTCGCGCGACGAAGGCGGATCCGCTGACGGCATTAAGGTGTGAGTAATTGTGAGCGCATAATGTCTATTACCATTCGCCATCTTCACAAATTGGATGTTGATCGGGTCATCGCGCTTTGCTCTGCGATTCAACCCGAATGCGTACGCGACCTGGAAGAGTATTTGCGGCGATTTGACGAGCCGGAGCGCATGGCTTGCGCGTCCCTGAGCCAATGGGCGGCGATTGAGGACGCCTCTCAACATCTCATTGGTTATGCGGTGTGCTGGAATGTCGTGCGGCGGAAGCATCGAATGGGTTTGATGGTTCACCCGGACTGGCGCAAACAGGGGATTGGCGGCGACCTCCTGGGCATCGCCCTGGCCGCGTTGCAATCAATGCCGGCGGCCACGTTGCAAGCGCGCGCCTGGGACGACCATGCGGACTCATTGCGGTTCTTGCGCAGGCGCGGCTTTGTCGAGACCCATCGGATGGTCGAATTGCATTTGAACCTGAGCGAAGCGGACCTGACGCCGCTGGCGGAGCTTCCAGGCTGTCTGACGGCGCAGGGCGTTGAATTCACCACTCTGCGGCAGGAAGGGCAGGACGAGCAGTTCTGGACAAAATTGACCGATTTGCAGCAGGCGGCTGTGATCGGTTGGCCCGATCCCGATCCTGACGGCGCTATGACGGTCCCGACGGAAGATGAGGTGCGACGGATGTTCGATTCGTGGCGGACGGCGTCTGATACATTCTTTCTGGCGAAGGCTGACGGAGTGTTCATCGGCTACACCGCTCTCGGCCCGGATCATCGCGTCCCGGAGGCGATCGGTACCGGGCCGACAGCCGTGAGGCCGGAATATCGCGGCCGTAGGGTGGCGACGGCGTTGAAAGTCCTTGCTCTGACTCACGCGCGACAGCAAGGCTGGCGGACGGCCTGCACTCGCTCAGCAAGTCCGGCGATGATTCGCGTCAACGAAAAGCTCGGCTTTCAGCGCGGTCGGGCGGAGGTACGGCTCGTGAGAAAGCTTGAGACCCGCGACCAATGACATCTGGCGTCTCCTTGATGCGAATGAGCCTCATTATTACCGGGAGGCTTTCTTCCTTCCGGGGAATAAGGGAGACGGGATGACTCCTCGATCAAATACTTCGAGATTCGGGCGGAGTGGTTTCTTTCCCTCGGATGGTGAATGAATCGAGAGGAGCATGATGATCGTTTTGTTACCGGATTTTATGGCCCAATCGAGGGCGCTTTCGCCGTTATGATCCTTCGCGCGGACGTTTGCGCCTCGCTTCAGGAGCAGGTTGACCACTTCGCTCCGTTCAGACGCCGCGGCGTACATCAGCGGCGTGCGCCCTTTATTGTCGGCGGCGTTTACGTCACAACCGGCGTTGAGCAGCAATTCGCCGATCAACTCCACGACATTATCTTTCCGGCGCCCGCGTTTTCTCGGATCTATTTTCTCGCGCGATTCGACGGCCGTCTCCAGATCCTCGACGGATCGCGATTCCAAAGACATCACCATCAGGGCGTTACGCCCCGCGCCGTCGCGCGCATTCGGATCGGCGCCTTTTTCAATCAAGATTTTGACGGCGTTGGGCAGCTCTCTGATCCTCCTCTCGGCCTGATCGTCAACGAGACCAAACATTGGTTCCGACTGAGGGTACGGCCATTGATAGCGCGCCGCTATCAGTAACGGAGGTCCGAATTGGGTTTGTTCGTTGATGTTGACGCCGAAAGCGAGGAGCAGTTCGATCGCGTCCGGACGATATAGGACGGCGATGGCGAGGGGTGTTCGCCCCAGGGAATCCCGCGCGTGCACGTCGGCGCCGTGTTCAATGAGCAGACGCGCCGGCTCAGAATAGTAAGATTGAAGGATCGCAACCATCAGAGGCGACATGGTCACCTCGACGTCGCCCCCAAATGGAGGTGATCCTCTAGGCGCACGTCGCATGAGTGGCGCATTGACATCCAACCTCCCCTTCTCAATCAGGTATCGAGCCAGCACAGGGGAGCGAACGAAAACCGGAATCACAAAGTCAGGTTGATCCAACTCTAGTGGGACGGGAACTCCGGAGGCGTGCAGCGCCTTGACGCTGTATAGATTGGTGTCCTTCATCCGCTCGATCATCCATGGGAACTTGGACACATGAAATCCTATTATCAACACGATGATTGCGCAGGCCGGAGCATAGGTATTCAAGAGCTGACGCCAACGGGCCAACTTGGTCTCCGAATCCGGAAGAAGCGCGTACTGTTTCAAAGAAATCTCACCGAGCGCCTTCCGCGCGCCGAGGTAAATGACGGTCTGCTCGATCGCGCTTTTCGTACAGAGGCTAAAGGCTGCGATCCAGATCGTTACTGCCGTTGGCAACCAGAAAAACATCGAGTTGCTCATGTCGTGCAGAAACACGTCACGAGTCGTATTGAAAGAGAAATATATGTGGCCTATGTCGAGAAAGAAGGCCGACGCCGTCAGGATTTGCTGCGACACCGTCAATCCCAGCGCGAGGGCGAGAACTCGTCTGAAAAGCGTGTAAGCGGTCTGTCGCCGAATCGGCGCGCTCAGCGCCCGCCATCGCCGTTTCGCTTCCTCGACGCTCAGTCCTTCGCGAATCATCGGCGGGATGATCAGCCTGAATGCCGCCCGGGCGATGTCGCGGCGGCGACGACGGACGCCGGCGACGATAGAGCGAAGGTCCGTCTTCGGGTTTCCCTCCGTCTGTTCAATAAAAAGCGCGCTTGCAGACGCGGTCGCATTATGACCCCAGAGGATGATTGCGGCTACGATCAGCCAGAGAAGGCCGAACAACGCGACCGACATTGCGGAAGACATTCCCGGAAGTTTCAACGTGGCGAACGTCAACAGCAATGACAAAAGCCAGCCCTTCCACTGCGTCCGAATGGCGATCCCGACGAATTTCCATCTGTATTTGCGGAAGAGCGCGTCTGCCTGCGAGCTAACCCATAGGTTACCCGCGGAGCGCAATTGAAGCTGAAAGGCGAACGCGCCCGCGGTCGCGGGGCGGGCGTCCTTGTCCTTGGCGAGCGCCTGGCGGACGACCTCATCGATGCCCTCAGGAATATCCCTTCGCTTCTCCCTGAGCGGCGCGGGGTCGGCTTCGCGATGTCGAATGAGCAGCTCGGGCGTCGTTCCCGTAAACGGCGGCTCTCCGGTCAGCATCTGATAGGCGATCACTCCCAGGCTGTAGACATCCGAACACTTGTCGAGTCGTTCTCCACGGCACTGTTCGGGCGACATGTACCTCGGCGTCCCCATCACGGAACCGAAGCGGTCATTTGCCGGGCCGTGTAATTCAACCGCAATGTCTCGTCTTCCGTGATCGAAAACAGCTGGCGCCGGCGAGTCGGCTCGCTGAATTCGGGCGGCGGTTCCAGGTCCTCCAACGGGAAAATGTCCTGCAAGCGGGCGATGCCGAAGTCGAGAATCTTGACGTTATTGCCGTTCGGTCCTGCAGGCTCTAGCCAGATGTTCTCCGGCTTCAAATCGCGGTGCAGGACGCCCAGGCGGTGCGCTTCGTCCATTGCCGAGCAAATCTGGCTGAGGACCGCGATCGCCTCGTTGATCGGCATCGTCCCCCGGCCTTTCAGCCGCTCGGCGAGCGTATGGCCTTCGAGGTATTCCATTACCAGATAGGCCGCGGTCTCTCCGCCGGCGCCAGTGACGCCGAAATCGGTGACGTTGACGATGTTAGGATGCCGCAACAACCCGATGGTCTTCGCCTCGCGCCGGAATCGCTCGACGAATTCGCCGTCGCCGGCCAGCTCCGGCGCCATGACTTTGACGGCGACGCGGCGGCCCGTGCCCACATGAGTCGCGCGGTAGACCGCCCCCATCCCGCCCCGTCCGCAAAGCGCTTCAATCTCGTACTTCCCGTCGAGTAATCGGCCGATCATACGGTCCTGTCCGGGAGAGGGCTTTCCGGCGGAAGCCGTCAGCGCGTCAATGATCCGCCGCTGCCATCCGCCGAATTGCCGAAAGAGGCTCTTTCCGAGCGCCGGAGTCTCCAAAAAGCCGCCGTCTTCCTCATGCGCCTCGACGAGCGATTGAACCTCACGCCGAAGCTCGGGGTAATTTTGAACGGCGCGCGCAATGAACTCCGCGCGCTCTTCGTCGGCGCATTCCGCCGCCTCATGAAATAACTGGTTGACGCGCTCCCATTCTGTATTCATAACCGGCCCTTCCAATACTTTATTGTTTTTCGCCGTCGCCGCAAGCTATGCTCGCGGCGCAAAATTCCTGTCGCCGCAAATAGCGACAAACCGGCGCAATTCCGCCCGGGTCGAGTGAAAATTTTTAGGGGGACGCTGATGTCCGCAGATTCGACAGAGATCAACCTTCTACTCGATCAGTACCGCAATGGACAAACAGAAGGTTTTGAGAAAATGATGGCGCTGGTCTATGACGATTTGCGCAAATTAGCCGCCTGGCAGCTTCAATCGGAACGTCGCGATCATACCTTGCAGCCGACCGCGTTGGTTCATGAGGTTTACCTGAAGCTGGCCGCGCAGAATCCGGTCGAGTTTCAAAACAAGGCGCACTTCTTCGCACTGGCCGCGCAAGTCATGCGACACATCCTGGTCGATTACGCCCGAACGCGGCAGAGAGAGAAACGCAGCGGCGCGCAAACTAAGATCGCGCTGGAGGACGCGCTCAGACTCGTCTCTCCTTCCGATCCCGAACTGATCGCGCTCGATGATGCCCTGAACTCCCTGGCCGAAAAGGACCCGCGCAAGAGCCTGATCGTCGAACTGCGCTACTTCGGCGGCCTGAGTATTGAAGAAACCGCCGAAGCGCTCGGAATTTCAACCACCACCGTCCGTCGCGAATGGACAATGGCAAAAGCCTGGCTGCGGCGTGAAATGCGGCGAGAATCCCATCAATAAAGGAGACAGAGATGTCGATACGAAGCTATCGTGATTTGTTGGTATGGCAAAAGGCGATGGATTTAGTCGTCGTCTGCTATCAGCTCACGGAGAAACTGCCGCCGAGCGAAAACTTTGGCTTGTCGAGCAGGATAAAGAACTTCGCCAGCAACGTCCCTTCTTACATTGCTGATGGAGAGGGAAGAAAAACGAACAGCGAATATTTTTCCCGCCTTTCACTGGCCCATGGTTCATTGATGTCACTCGAAACGCAACTACTGATAGTAGATCGTTTGAAATTTCTCCCGATAGAAGAGATCGAACCCGCTCTCAGCATCTCCTCGGAGGTGGGGAAAATGTTGAACGGGTTGATGAATAAGGTTGGGGGCGGGATGAAATGAAGACTGACAACTGACAACTGAAGACTGTGGACTGGAGAAAAAATAAACACCTGTCTTACTCTCTGTGGTTTCTTTGTCATCAGTGGTCAGTTGTCTGTAGTCAGTCGCCAGTAAATTAAAGCCAGTGCCCACTATTGGGATTCGATTTTCCCGAAACAGAAAGGTTGGGGGCGGGATGAGATGAAGACTGACAACTGACAACTGAAGACTGTCGACTGGAGAAAAAATAAACACCTGTCTTATCTCTGTGGTTTCTTTGTCATCCGCCAGTAAATTAAAGCCAGTGCCCACTATTGGGACTCGATTTTCCCGAAACCGAACAGAATGGGATGAGCCGCTCTCCCGTCCCTCAGCCTAACTCCATTACAGACTAAATTTAAAAACATGAAGGGCGCGGCACAGGAGTTGGAAATGAACTAGGAAGGAGTTTGTAATTCCTCCTTCAGGCGGCTGGGCTCGATGATCCAGACCAGCGACCTGAAGGCGGGACTACAAACAACTTTCCACAGGAGCCGCATATGAACACCGTCTGGCAAGATCTGCGCTACGGCGCGCGAATGTTGATGAAGAAGCCCGGCTTCACGTTGATCGCCGTCATAACGCTGGCGCTGGGCATCGGCGCGAACACGGCGATTTTCAGCGTGGTTAACGCAGCGCTGATTCGCGCGCTGCCGTATCACAACCCGGAACGGTTGATCTTGCTGTTCGCCACATCGGCGGACGCTCAGCGTGACACATGGTCGATTCAGGAGATGGAGGAGTTTCAATCGCAATCGCAATCGCTGGAAGACCTGACCGGATTCATGTCGCAGAGCGTCAACCTGACTGGCATCGAGCGGCCTGATCGCGTGAGAGGCGCTTACGTGGCGGCCAATTTCTTTCAGGTCTTCAACCTCAGCCCGGTCGTCGGGCGAACGTTCGCGGCTGGCGAAGACCGGCCGGGCGCGGAGAAGGTCGTTGTCGTCAACGAAAAGATTTGGAGGGAGCGATTGGGCGGCGATCCGAACCTGAAGGGCAAGAAGCTGATTCTCAACGGCGAGCCGTTCAGCGTGATTGGCGTCGTCTCGGCGAATTTCAAACAGCCGCTCGATTCCGAGGTAGAGGTATGGATGGGGGCGGTGGCCTATCCCGGCAATACAGCTCAACGGGATTTCCGGTTGCTGCTGGGCATCGGGCATTTGAAACCTGGCGCTGGTCTGGCACAGACGCAAGCCGAGATGAACGCCATCGCCAATCGACTGGCGCTGGCCTATCCCGGAGAGAACACGGGACGCGGCGCGAAGGTGGAATACGTCCATGAATTCATGGTCGGCGGATTGCGCCGGATGATGTATTTGCTCTTTGCCGCTGTCGGCGTGATTTTGTTGATCGCCTGCGCGAATCTGGCGAACCTGCTGCTGGCGCGCGGGCTGGCGCGCCAGCGCGAGATCGCCGTGCGCGCGGCATTGGGCGCGGGCAAATGGCGGCTCATCCGGCAATTGTTGACCGAAGCCTCACTGCTCAGTCTGGCCGGCGGCGGTTTGGGATTGCTGTTCGCGGAATGGGGCTTGGCGGCGTTGCGAAGACTGCCGCAGAACTTCGTCCGTGGCGAAGATGTCAGAGTTGATGCGCGCGTGCTGCTCTTCACGCTGGCGGTGGCGATAGTGACGGGTTGGCTGTTCGGGCTGGCGCCGGCCATTCAACTCGCGCGGCCCGAATTGAACACGATGTTGAAAGAGGGCGGGCGCAGTGGCGGCGAGGGCGCAAAGTGGAATCGCGTGCGCGGCGCGTTCGTCGTGGCGCAGGTCGCGCTGTCGTTGTTGCTACTGGTCGGGGGCGGATTACTGATCCGCAGCTTCGACAAACTGCTGCGCGTCGATCCCGGCTTCAAGCCGGAGAATCTGCTGACCCTGGAATACCGACTGCCGCGCAACAAATATCAACAGGGCGAGGCGCAATGGAATTTCCATCGTCAGGTCGTCGAGCGCATTCGAGATGTTCCCGGCGTGAAATCGGCTTCGCTGGTCAGAGGCTTGCCGTTCAGCGGCAACGGAGGCGATACGGAAATCATCCTGCCGGATCGCGAAATCCCGCCGAAAGGCAAAGAGCCGCGCGCGATGTTCAACACCGCGATGCCCAATTACTTCGAGACCATGGGCATCCCGCTCATCAAAGGCCGTCTCTTCAACGAACAGGATCAACTCAATACCCCGCGCGTCTTCCTCATCAATCAAACCCTGGCGCGCCGGTTCTGGCCAGATCAGGACCCCATCGGCAAACAGATCAAGACCGATGCGGCGGATGGCGCGACTGGCGCGGTCATCGGCGTCGTCGGCGATGCGAAACATTTCTGGCTGGAAGAAGAGTCGCAGCCGCAGATGTATGAAGCTTACAGCCAGGCGCCGGGCATCTTCGCCACGGTCGTCGTCCGCACTACGGTCGAGCCGATGAGTCTGGCCGAACCCGTCCGTCAGGCAGTGTGGAAGGTGGACGGCGATCAGCCGATGTGGAAAGTTCGCACGTTGGAATCGTTGATCGATCGCAGCACAGCCAACAAACGATTTTTGATGGTGTTGATGGGCGTCTTCGCGGCGCTGGCTCTGGCGTTGACCGTCATCGGTTTGTACGGCGTGATGTCTTACGCCGTCAGCCAGCGCACGCAGGAGATCGGCGTTCGGATGGCGCTAGGCGCGGGCGCGCGCAACATCCATCGCATGGTGTTGCGGCAAGGCATGACGCTGGTGTTGATCGGCGTTGCATTCGGTCTGGCCGCGTCGTGGTTGCTGACACGGCTGATGGCGAACCTGCTCTTCGGCGTGAGCGCGACCGACCTGCTGACCTTCGTTTCAATCTCGTCGCTGCTGACAATCGTCGCCCTGCTGGCTTGCTGGATTCCGGCGCGGCGGGCGATGAAGGTGGACCCGATCATCGCTCTGAGATACGAATAATCGATCGAGCGCCGCAAGCAAGAGCGGACCGCAAAAATGGGGGAGGGAAAAAAAGAACCGGAAATAGGAAATCTTATTTTTCTCCCCCAAAATTTCCCGTTTGCGCGCCTCTTCTCAATTCTCAAGACACCGACTTCAGAAAACCGAGAAGCGCCTCGTTGACCTCCGCCGGCCGCTCCATCTGTACCCAGTGCCCTGCGCCATCGATGAACACTTTGCCGCGCATGTCAGTTACCAGGTCGTCCATTTTGCTTACCCAATTGCCTCTCCCGAAGGAGAGCACGGGGTCTTTATTCCCGGCGATAAAGAAAGAGGGCTGTTCGATCTTCGCTGTCTCGAGCTGCGGCGTGATCTCGATGTTGCGGTCAATGTTCCGGTACCAGTTCAACGGCCCACGAAAACCGCTCTGTTGGTATTGCGCGACGTAATAATCAAGATCTTCTTCAGTCACCCAGGACGGGAATCGCTCCGGGTCGGTCATGCCGTCGAGGAATTTTGCCGTGGCGGGCTTTTTGACAGGCCGCATTTCCTCAGGGATGTCGCCGGAGACCACGAAATAGATCATCCGCAGCGATTTCCTCAGGTCAGCTTCGAGTTCGGCCTCCGCCACGCCCGGCTGTTGGAAGTAGACCCAGTACCAGAAATTGTCACCGAAATTCTCTTGCCGCGTCATTGTTCCGACTCGCCCGCGGGTGTAGGGCACACTCAGGCCGGCGACCGCGCGCACGCGCCGTGGATGCAAGAGCGCCGTGTGCCACGCGACCGGCGCGCCCCAGTCGTGGCCGACGACAATGAACCGCTCGTGACCGAGGGCGTCCGCCAATCCGACGACGTCGTTCGTCAGCTCGATGATGTTGTAGGCTTCGATCTCCGCAGGGCGGTCGCTGCCGCCGTAGCCGCGCTGGTCTGGCGCGGCGACCTGGAACCCGGCTTCAACCAGAGGATCAATCTGATGTCGCCAGAGATACCAGCACTGCGGGAAGCCGTGCAGGAGAATGACCAGAGGACCTTTGCCTTCGACCACGGAACGCAGCCGAATGCCGTTGGTTTCGATCAGTTGAAAATTGCGCTCTTTCATATTGTTTTTCATTTGTTTGTCAATGGCGACGCTCGCAGTCGCTTGTCGCAGAATTGTCTCTCGCGCTAATGAGTTTCTGCGCCGATTCATCGCCGCGCAATAATGACTTGAAGAGATTAAATATCAATTCAGTTTCGACCTTATCGTTAATCGTGGAGTCCAGCTGTGTCACTACCGGCTTCACGCCGCCATCAAAGCGTATAACAAATAGATTGCCGTCGGCCAGATAATATGAACGAGAGTCAATTGTGAGAGTTCGTCTCAATGCGTGATAAGTCGCTTCAAGCCGCAGTTCTTGTTCTTGGCCCTCCTTGTCTTTGCGCGCCAGCCATCTCCAGGCGCCAATGTGCAAAATGCCGTTGCCGCCGCCTCCACTTTCAATGTTACAAGCTGACGTCGTAGGGAGAAGAACAAGGGCGTAATACACGGCAGCGGGTTTCGACTCGTCCCATGACTCCCAACGTTCTCCCGCCACACTTAACAATCGAATAGGCGTCCCATAGTAAGAGAGCTGGCCGGAAGAGTTTGCCATGAGCGCGCCAGATAAACGCATTCGAATACCCAACGCAGACGGCGTGTTCGCTAACATAAAAAGCAAGATCGCAAGAACAAGGCCAAGCAAATACTTCCATCTGTTTTTCATAATCGCCCCTCTCTGATAGACAATGGAATTGCGAGCAGTATAGTCCCGCCCCGCTCCTCTCTCAATCGAATTTCGCCGGGGCCAGCTCGCTTATATTCACGGAAGATTGGCGCGGCGCCACGCGCGTAAGCAAGCGGTCTGCCCCTGCGCGCGACCGCTTGCTTACGCGCGCAGTACTGTGCCAATGTCTGGCGATCCAAGTATTTTTATCGGAATCGAACAATTGTGACGCCCGCTTCGTAATTGGGGAAAATGACAAGACATTCACCCAAACCCTTTGAGGAGGCTTTATGGCAATTTGTCGCGCATGTTCAAGCGAGATTATCGGGTCGGATCGTTATTGCCGGAACTGCGGCTCCCTGGTCGCGCCGGTAGTCGCGGAATTTGATGACACTCGGCGCTTCAATCCATCCGCCCCGCTCCCGTCCGCTTCGCCCGGTTCGCCTGATCCTACCAATCCTCTATACGCCCCGCCGTCCGCCGCCTACGCCGCGCGCCAAGATTCGGCTCCATTGCCGTTGCTGATCAAATTGCTATTTAGAAAGAACATCACCTGGGCGCTGATCGCCGTGATGCTGTTCACATTCGTCGCCCTGGGCATAGGAATTGGCCGCGGCATGAACCGTCGTCGCCCTCCCAACTGGGGCGGGCAACCTGCGCGTCCTGCGCAAGACGGCGCGGACATCGCGCCTGTGGACCCTGAAACTGTCCGCCAAAAATATGAAGAGGCGGTTCAGAACGCGCTGGGCTTCAGGCAGGGCGCCTATTCGGCAACGGAGTTCCCGGGCGTCCAGGGAATTTTTATCAACAACCTGATGAGCGATGACAGCCCGGCCGCCCTGGCCAAAATTCAAGCGGGCGACCTCATGACCGTGCTGAACAAACAGGAGGTGCGCAACGACAACGAACTGTCGCAGGTTCTGGATTCATTGAAGACTGGCGATGAAGTCCCGGTGAGTGTTTATCGCGACGGGGCGACGATAGACTTGCGAATCAAGATCGCCGACCGCGCATTCCCGCCGCTTCAAGTGAAGACGGAACTAGATGATCAGGGCTTCCTGGGGATATTGGATTCTTCCCGCCGCTGCTGCATTCCCGGCACGAAGAAATGGGGTGTGGAGGTGAAGGATCTACACATCAACGGGCCGGCCGATCTTTTCGGATTGCGCACCGGCGACGTTATCACCGAGTTCGGCGGCCATCCGGTGAAGACGCCCAACGAATTCAACCGTCGCATCCGCGCCACAAAACCCGGCAGCAAAATAGCGCTGACGTTATATCGCGGCAGCGCCGAGCAGAAAATCGAACTGATCCTGGGCCGTCGATGGGAAGAAATCGAAAGAATCATGGCCCGCGAGCGCTAATTGATTTGCCACGGGACGTATCTCCCACAATCGCGGGCAGGTTGATGTGATCTCATATTCTCATCCCTTCTTCAGCAGCGCGATCTGCCCTGCGTGATAGACGTGGTGGCGCGTGAGGCCCCGCAGCATATATTCAACCGTGTAGTCTTTGCCGGAGACGATTTCGCGCAATCGCTCGTCCGTCAACGTGGCGATCGCTTCGATCAACCTGCGATGCCTCTCGTCAAACCTGGACAATGTCAGGCGCCACGCTTCTTCACTCGCCTCGGTCACGGCCGGGAAGTCGCCTTCTTCCGGCTCGTCCGCTTGCAGTCCGGCGAGCCTGCGTATGAAAACGCCTTCCCACGCGGCGACGTGCAACGTGAGTTCCCAGATGCTGTGCGCGTTCGCCAGCGGTTTGGCTGCGGCCTGCTCGGCTGTCACGCCGGACAGGATTTCTCTTAGCGAAGGACCGTGCCAGGCCTCGCCGTCGTGAATGTTCTTCAGGTCATCGATGATTGTTTGAATCTCTGACATCTCTTTTTAACTCCCGTCTGAGTGTGAATGGCTCGGCCTCTTCAGCGCCGAGGAGAGAAGATCGACGATTGCGGAGGCGTAGCTTTGGTCAAGGTCCCGCGAGGAAGCGTATTCCGCCACTCGTGTTTGCATAGTATTCATAGTGCTGTACAGTCGGCTCGAATTCGAGCAGAAACTTCTCGTCCTCGGCATAGTAGCGGGCGCGCTCGTAATCGTCGCCGGCGAAGCGTTTGATGGATTCGAGCGAATCCCACAGCGAGATCGTTAAAAAATGCGACCGTTCTCCGTCCGCGCGGCGCAACACGAACGCCCCTCGATTTCCCGGCGTTGCAAGGTAGTCAGGAATACCAGTCTGATTCAGGTAATCGAGGTATTCGTCAGCTTTCTCTGTCAATGTAACGCCGCGCCAGATTCTGGCCAGCATGATTGCTCCTTTCCGTTGTGGTCATTTTGGTTCTTTAAACACCGGGACGCCGGTACAGTACCGCGCGCGTAAGCAAGGGGCTCCGGCGCAGGGGCAGCCGCTTGCTTACGC
>DATCXQ010000859.1:0-12268 GCA_036565725.1 Blastocatellia bacterium | reverse complement strand
TAGGGGCAGACCTATGTGTCTGCCCCGGCCGGGAAGTGTGCGCACAAGCCGGGGCAGACACATAGGTCTGCCCCTACGTTGTTGCAATTAATTCTCAAAGACCATAAGCCTGTCTCACCTCGGGTCGTTCTGATTCAGAAGCGCATTCCACCAACCAACAAACATCGCGGCGTCAATCGTCAGCAGGATCGCGGCGACCGTCACGAACTGCGCCGGATTCAATGCCCACAACAACCCGCGCCCTTCGCGCCTCGCCCAGATGCCCTTCGCCACGCGCGCGCCGTATCCTATCAGCGGCCCCAGCCAGAACCATCCGCTCAACAAAAAACCCAGGATCACGAAAGCGATCCAAACCGCATACTGCCGCGCGACGCCGTAATGCCAATCATATTGCCTGCCTATCCTGACGTTGTGCAGCGAATAGAGCGCAAAGCGGCGAAAGGCGCTTCCGAAGGTCGGCGGCATTCGCCACCACACGACCGCTTGCGGCGCCCAGGCGATTTTGTACCCTTTGCGCTCGATCGCTTCCACGAAAATCAAATCTTCCGCCGCCCTCAAATCCGGGAAGCCGCCGACCCCTTCCCAGACCCCACGGCGGATGAGTGAAGAAGGTATCGACGGCCCGCGCATCAACCGCCCCCCTCTCAACCGTTTCGGCGCGATATAGGATAGGGCGGCGCATCGCTCGAAAAACGTTTCCGCCGCCGGCTCGTAGCTTCCATAGATCACGTCAACCTGATTATCGCGTTCCGCGCCTTCGATCAATCGTTCTAGCCAGGATTCTTCGACTCGAATGCCTGCGTCGGTGAACGCAATCCAGTCATACCTCGCATTGGCGACTCCGATGTTGCGCCCCTTCCCCGGCGTGGCGTCGTCCACACGCACGACGCGCCCCCAATCCGACAAAGAACGCCGGCTCATCCACTCTTCTATGATCTCGGGCGTGCCATCTTCCGATCCGCCATCGACGACGATCATTTCATCCGGCCGCCGCGTCTGCGCGGCGACGCTTGCCATCAGACAATCGACCGAATCGGCCTCGTTTTTGACAGGCACGACAAGCGAAACCTTCACTCCGCGTCCTCTGAAATCGTGGCGAAAACGTGGGACGGACTTTAGTCTGTCCGCCCTGGGGACAGACTAAAGTCCGTCCCACGTCTCAACGCGCCGCCCCACGTAAAAATATCTGTTCCCCATCTGCGCGAATCCCAGCTCGGAGATCGCCCTTGACGCCAGGCGCAAAAGGTATAGTCCCAGTGATCGCGGACGGCGGAAATCGGAAAGAGAAAGCCCGGACGGACCCGGCCAGGCCACCTCCCTGATTATATATTCCACCTCTTTCAGGCCGAGTCGCTGGAATAACAAACGCTGCCCCCTCGCCGTCGCAAGCAGAACATGGTAAGGAGCCATCTCTGTCCGACGCCGACGTCGCAAAGAGCGGGCCAGTCGTATCGTCAAAGTAAACAAGTTCAGATTGGCTTCAAGAGGCCCTTGCGCCACGAGCAGCCCGCCCGGTCTTATCAGATTTATTATTTCCGGCATTTGGCGATTCATCTCCGTCAAATGTTCGATCACATCGCCGAGGTGAAGAACGTCCGCGCGTAATCCATTGAGCGCCCCCACCTGACGATGGGTCAACACCTCAAGCCCGGTCTTCTTCTCGACTTCCGCCGCCACCGCTTCATCAAACTCAACGCCGACGGCGCGCCAATTCAATTTCGCCGCCTCCATGAGCGCAGATCCGGCGCCGCAGCCATAATCCACGAACATCCCCCTCTCCATTTTCTTCAGCAGATCGATTATTCGGCGTCCTTCTCTGGAGCCCTCGTCCGGCGCCTCGGCTACAAAGCTGTTTTGATAATCGGCTCCGTACATTTGACTCAGAGTCTCCCCGTCCGGCATCGGATCGCAATATGACGAGTTACAAAACAGGCATTCGGAGTAGGTAAATTCCCTGCCCCGGTAGAAAGTAGAGCCGATCCATGACGGTTTGGAGAATTGGTGATCACAAAGAGGGCAACTCATACCTGCCGCAGCGCCGCATAATATAGCTCTTCATAATTTCGCGCCGCGCGGTCGGCGCCCATGTTCCGGTATATGTAAGCTCTGCCCGACTCGGCCAGGGAGCGCCCCAATTCCCGATCATTCATAAGTTCGATTATCGCGTCCGCTATCGCGCCGCTGTCTCCTGGAGGAATCAACCGGCCACGCTCATTATTTCCTATCACCTCAGGGGCAGCCCCAACCGGCGTCATGATGATGGGCTTGGTAAACCCGAGCGCTTCGAATAAGACCTGACACCAGGACTCGCAGAGAGCCGGCTGCACTACCAAATCCGCCGCCGCGATCCAATCCATCGCGTCATTCCGCCATCCGACAAACCGCACAATGTTTTCAAGACCGAGCTCCTTACACAGCTCGCGCAACTCCATCTCGCGCGCGCCGCGCCCTACCATCACCAGTCGAAAATCATCGTTGACCGCTCTCACTCGCGGAACCGCCTGCAACAAATATTCCAGCCCCTTCTCCGGGTTCAGCCTGCTGCAAGCCAGCGCCAGATACTTTCCTTCCAAACCATACTCGGAGCGTAAGCGGGACGGGGCGTCGGGAGATGAAGCGCGGTACCTGTTAAAATCCACGCCGAATGGAATGACCGCCACCTTCTCTCCGGGAACTCCTTGAAGGTCCGTCAGGATGCGCGCGACTCCCTCTGTAGGGACCGCGATCCGCGTGGCCGCCTTATTACAAAAGCCTTCCGCCGCAAGATAGACCTTCCGCTTCAACCCGCGCGTCAGGAAATAGATGTGATCGGAGTAATGGCGGCCAATAACATAACATGGCACGCGGGCCGCCTTGACGGCCAGTGAAGCGATTAGGTTCTCGTCAAAGCCGTGGGCATGCAATACGTGAGGACGAAACGACCGGATTTTATTCGTTAACGCCAGAAACATCTTTGAATAGTTCCGGCGTTCAAACTTGTAACCGAGAGTTTGTACCTCGTATTTCTCCCCCACCCTGTAATCGCCGGCCGGCTGCGTGGCCAGTCCGGTCAGGGCCAGCAGATCGATCTTCGCCTTGTCGAACCTCACGAGGGCCGTATCCACGACGTCGTAAGGAAGTATGGCGTTGCTAAAGTGAAGCGCGCGTATCATGTTCGTTTCCGACCGGACACGGCCTCCCTTAAATGCTCCCGGTGAACACTGAGCGCAATATCGATATCTCTCGTGGAAGCCCCTCGAGCTCTCCTCCAGATACGCATAAAGGAGTAGACCAGGCAATTCGCCAGACAATTCGCAACAAATCGAAATCTGGGCAGCGACTTCCTGTAACACCGTAAAGAGGCATCGATCGATCTGCGATGCACCTCTTCGGGCCCCCATCTCAGCAGCGCGGACTTGCTGCCGTGATGAACAACCTGCGCGGAGGGTTCAAATAACAAATCCCATCCCGAGTTCACGATCCGAAGGCCCAATTCGATATCCTCGCCGTAAAAATAAAAATCTTCATCGAACCCTCCGACCGAATCGATTACCTCTCTTCGTAAGAGAATCGCGGCTCCGGACAACGTTCTGGTCGTACGGCGTTTTGAATGGTCCCAATGCGGCCCTAGCAGGAGCTCGGCGCGGATCCGGCTGGGAAGCAGATAATAGAGCCTGAGTCCTGTCACCAGAATCTCCCAGACGGTAGGCGGGTTGCGATACACGGTGGGTCGAAAACCGCCGTCGGCGTTTAGCATTTTTGGGCCACACCCCGCGGCCTTTTTATTCGACTCCAGCGCCTCAACAAGCCTGTCTATAGTCCCTTCCCTCACCTCCGTGTCCGAGTTGAGCAAGAGAAGCATGCGCGCGCTGGCTTGACTAAAAGCTATGTTATTAGCCCTGCCGAAACCTACATTCTCTTTATTTTCTATCAACCTCAAGTTCGCGTCTTTAAGCCACCCATTCCAATGCGCCGCCCGCAGCCACTCGACGCTCCCATCCGTCGAAGCGTTGTCCACGACAACGATTTCGTACGGCGCGCTCGGCGGGTGTTTTAAAATGCTTCCCATGCACCTGGCCAGGAGATCCCGCCCGTTCCAGTTAACAATGATTATCGAAATATCCATACTTAACCGAACAATCGATACTGTGAATCTTCAGTCCTTCTTGAAAGCCCTGGTAAATCGCCACGGCCAGCATCAGCTTATACAATCGGCGCAATAACGGAGGCCAGGGCCAGTTTCGCTCCAGGAAGGCGCACAGGGTCGAAAGAATCGCCTGCCGGTTGTTTGTCGCAAGCGCCTTCTTGACGAACTTTTTGGCGAATAACGCTGGATCATCTCGATTCCAATCAGGCGGGAGGTTTTGCCGTACCAGGTCCATTCTCACGTGCCGGTCGCCATATTTCTTCCAGAAAAGAGGCTCGGATTGGCTGTACAGCCTCTGCCGCAGGCAATAATCTTCGATAGAAAAGCCGGCCCAGTCGTTGTGTATCGCCACGATGCTCGGGCGAAAAAGTATCTTGATCCCCGCGTCCCACGCGCGAATGGCGAAATCGTAATCCTCAACGCTCGCCCCCGAAAACCTTTCATCGAATCCGCCTAACCGCTTCCAGTCCGACCGTGGTAGCGAAACGTTGCCTCCGTTAAGCCAGTAAGCTTCGCCTCCGTCCGATTCGCGCGGGACATAGCCGCACAAGGACTGGCGGTATTTTCCGAAAGGAGTGGAGCGCTGCTCCGGCAGGTTGACAACATGGCCCGTTATCCAGCAGCCGGGGTTCGACAGCAGGAGGTCGTAGTGCCGGCGAAGGAAGTCCGGTTCTACGAGAATATCGTTGTCTATCAGGATGATGTGTTGTCCGCGCGAGACCGCTATTCCCGCGTTGCGCGCGGCGGCCGCGCCCGGTTTCTCTTCGTGAACGAGCCGCAGCGGCGCGGGAAAACGCTGTCCACGGACAACCTCGTCGGTGTCGTCGGTAGAGCGGTTGTTAACCACTATTACTTCCCACGACCCGGTAAACTGTTGCTTTGATAGATTCAGCAGGGTTTTGGCCAGGGCGTCCGACCGGTTGTGTGTGGGTATAACTACGCTGATTTCCATCGCAGGGGCTTTTCGAGAACAATAACCAATTTTTCGCCGAGCTTAAAACCGATCGCCATAGTGTCTCTATCTTGTCCTATCGCGCTTTGCTCGCAAAGAGGACATACTCAGTACTTTGGAAACTAAGTTTTCTTGTGTTTAGCGTTTTTTTCTGGCGATATCCAGTTTAACTACAAACGTTGGGAGAGAGCGTTTTAGAGTACCGGCTTTAGCCGGCAGGGCTTGGAGCCTCAGCCCTGCCGGCTTAAGCCGGTACTCTAAACGCTCTCCTTTGATGGATGTAATTTCGTTGGATGTGTCGATATCACTTGTTCTGATTTATACAAACACCAAAAAACTTAGTTTCCAGAGTACTCAGGAACTCCATGATCGTCTAAGACGCGCGCGCTATTGAAGACAAGACTTTCCACAGGGCCATCCCGCCCACGTCCAACGAATGAAGCCTGGTCACGCGTTGACGGGCCGCCTGACCCAACCTTTCCCTAAGCGCAGGACTCTCAATCAACTCGACTATTGCCTCCGCGAATTGCCATACATCGAGATATGGCACGGATCGGCCGCAGCCGCGGTCGACGAATTCCGGAATCCCACCCGCGCCATTAAAACAAACCGCCGGCTTGGCGAACATCGCCGCCTCAAGGACTACGAGTGGGAAGGGGTCCTCTCTCGACGTAAGCGCCAATAGATCGATTGTGGCAAAAAACGGTCGAGAATCTTCACACTCGCCGAGAAACTTGACCCTTGAATCCAGGCCGGCTTGCCTTACGTCATGGCGCAACATCTCGTAGCGCGTTCCGGCGTCCTCTCCGCCAAGCCAGACGAAATGGATCTCTCTTGCGGTGTTACGGCCGAGCACGTACTTTGCCGCCTGAATAAACAGGTCAGGTCCTTTTCTCCAGTCCGTTGTCCCGCATCCGCCCACAACCACGGCGTCATCCGGAATCCCGAGGGCATGACGGCGCTCCCATCTGAGATCCGTTTCGGTCCGCTCCGGGTTGACAATGTTCGGCACAAATCCATAAATCAGCCTAATCTTCGATTCTCGCACACCCCAATTGTCGATCAGGTTCCGCTTCGCAGCGTCTGACACGACGACGAACAGGTCCGTGTTTCGGTCCACGACGGCGAATTGCTCTCTGCTCATCGACTGTCGCATCCACATATCCAGTTCATGAACGTGCGTGATGATCGGCGCATTCAGCGATCGAAGATACGGCAGCGCCGCGCCATTCATAACAGTGTTGGCGTAGATCACATCCGGCCGATACTCTGACGTCAACACGTCCGCCAATTTGTTGAGTGGCGCAACCTGCCTTGCGCCGGACGAAAACCATCCACGAAAGGATTTGCGCTGCGCTTCGGGACTTAGCTTCCACACACGCCCGACTTTTTCGAACTCCCGCTCCAGCGCGCCTCCGGCCCGCAGAAGAACACCCACCTCGGCGTATTCCCGCTCTCTGATCCAGCGCAGGAAATTCAGAAGGATGATCTGAGAGCCGGCCCGATAGGCGTCATGGGAGATCGCCAGCAGGCGAATCTTATACGGCTTTTCCTTTATAAAAGAGTTCGGAATATTCGCTCTCCCGCGCATGATCAACAACAAAATCTCGCGCCGCGGTCCGAACGCCGTTGGAGCAGCGGTGATAGCGTCCGCTCAAAAGCTCCCTAATAATGGGCCAAAGCCTCATTACGCGTTTACCTGACAGCATCACTTTGCGCAGTTGGTAGTGACGAACATATTCCCGATGGTAGTCTATTTCCGCGTTCACGGCGTTCAGAATATGATCCGACACATCTATTCTTGAGATGACATGGCTCTTTATCGCCTCTACATAGGCTTTCTTGGTTTTATGCTTCTTCTCCATTCTTTCCATGATATTTATCCGGGACAACTTAATCGCGCGTTGGGCAAACTCTCTCGGGTCCGCGCCTAATTGTTGTTCGGCGTGCTGACGATATTTAACCAATGGCTCATTGAGAAAAACGCATTTGGCCGTCATCGAAAGGACCATCGCAATCCAGCCGTCATGAATCATGTCGGGAATGTCGGTCGGGATGGGGATGATAGCTTTGTTGTATTCGGCCCTAAACGCCAAAGTAGCTCCGGTTACTATATTGCCTTTGAACAATATCGAAAACAGGTTCCCCCGTTTTACAATTTCCCTCCGCTCCAAAGTAAGTCCTGTGGTCTCAGACAGATTGCGCCCTAACGGCTGCAATGATTCATCAACTATCTCGGCGTCGCTGAACACCATAGTGACTTCATGGTCCCTATCGAATTCATTAATTACTCTTTCAATCTTATTTGGGGCCCACACATCGTCCTGGTCACAAAGGAATATTATGTCTCCCGAGCACTGCGAAATAGCCTTCTCGAAGTTTTTCGTGGAGCCGATGTTTTGTTCATTTACCAAAACGCGTACTGGGAAAGGCGATCGTCCGGCAAAATCATTCAATATCGCAACGGTTTCATCCTTGGAACAATCGTCGCAAACGGTCACTTCGTCCGGCGGATAAGTTTGAGCGAGGTAGCTTTCAAGCTGCGACGGCAAATACTTTGCCCCATTGTATGTACAGAGCGCTATTGATATTTTGGCCTTCGTCGAATTATCCGTTATTTCCCCGCACAACATTCAATACGTTTCGAGTCGCTTCCAGATACCGGCGCCCATGGCGGCGATCCGGTTCCAAATGCGCGCCTTCAGCCCATTCATTCCAGGCGTTGATAAATACCATCCGTTCATCGCCCTTATAGTTGGTAATCATGTGTTCGGCCGCTTTTCCCAGCCAATATTCATAGGCCTCCGGACCCGAATTGACATAGATCAAACCGGTGTCTTGCCGCCGCGGTGTGTTATCCCATCCGGCCATTACCGCTTTGAATAGCGTGTAATCCGGCTTTGGCCTATGAATCATGGCGGTCGCGTTGAGCATATAATCGCAAACTGCTCCCGCAAAGTTAGGATTGATCTTGGCGAATTGCGCATCCAATTTCCTTCCCGTCATGCCGTGCGGCGGAAATTCGACGGCGCCGTCAAATCCACAAGGCCTCGGGTCGAGGACGCCACAGGTCTGCGCGACGCAGAGATAAATTTCGCCCAGTCCGGCGTTCTTCATCTCCTCCCGCCAAATAACCGTCGTCCGTCCGGCGTCCGGCAATATGTCGGCTCGATAAACGATCAAAAGCGGTTTGCCATTTATGCGAATGTAGCGGCGATCTTCAAAAGCCGGGAACAAACTCCGAATGAAGTTGCGGTCGTCTTCGTCGGAATACCGCTGCGCCATCAGGACTTCATTCTCGCCGCCGTCCCAGCGGCGGGTCCAGTTCTCATTGGCCCAGCAGAGACAGAAAGGAAAGTCGGGGCGGCCGCTGCTGAGCGCGTCGTTGAACGGGCGTTCCAAAAGACGTCGCCCGCCGAACCAGTAATGATAATAACAAAACCCGTGTACCCCATATTCGCCGGCCAGTTCCGCTTGCTGCTCCCGCACTTCCGGGACGCGCAAGTCATAAAACCCGAGGTCGGCTGGCAAATGAGGTTGATAATGACCTTCGAAATTGGGGCGCGCTTTCGTCACATTTGTCCATTCCGTAAAGCCCTTGCCCCACCACCGGTCGTTCTCCGGAATCGGATGAAATTGCGGCAGATAAAACGCGATTGCGCGAACGTCATTGCCCTTGAACTCTTTCAGCGCCGCCCGGCTTCGATTCAAGAAGGCTTTAGTCACATCAAGTCTATCCTCATGAACGACGGCTTCCGGCGCGGCGCCCTTTAAAAGGGCGCCGTTCAGTCGCGTGAAGGCTCTGGACATTGCTCGCCCACAGACGCCCCGCAATTTTCTAAGCGCTACTCTTCCCGCGCTCATCCTGACGGAGTTAAGTTGCGCAAGTAGCGATTGTATAGCTTCTTCACGCTCCGTTAGTAACTTCTGGAGGTGGGCGATCACCAACTCTCTCTCATCAGGTTGTTGTTGCGCTTTTACTCCTGTTTGGCGGTGTGTGTCGTGCATTTCCTTAATCAAAAAGGTTGGTACAGCGTCGCTCGCGTATGCAAGCGGCCGCATCACCAGTCAGCCGCTTGCATACGCGAGCGACGCTGCGCCAGTGTCTCGATGTTGCATGTTTCGATTTTGAAGCGTCAGAGGTCTGTCTTTTCCCAGCGAGATCGCACTAATATCTTGCCGAGCCCCGCCGTGACATTACTTCCGTTTCCAAAATAGTTACCGTGATCAACCTCGAAGGCCACCGCGCATTCCAGCGCGTCCAGGAGGGTGTTATCGGGTTCTCCTGCGCTCAGGGAGAGAATATAACGGCCCGGGGCGAGAATTAACTCTTCGATGTGGCAGGTGACTTTACATGGCCCGCGTAGAGGTGGAAGTTGAGAATTAGCAAGGTAGGTGGCCACGGCAAAGATCCTCGACCCCTGGCTGTCTTCAACTCCAACTCCGAATTGAGGGTTTGCGAGATGTATGACAGGGTCAAAAGTGAACTCGATCATCATCTTCTCGCCGGCCATGAACCGGCCTTTGGGCGCGCCTGAACCGTCCAGTAAGCGTATCGTCTTTAAAAGCGGCAGGGCCTCGGGCCGTCGCGCGGGGTGAAAGCTCAGGTCAACTTCTCCTTCACACATGGCGTAGCCAAGCTGGTGATATGAATTTACGCCTTCGTATGTTTGTCCCTCATATTGAACCTGCCCATTTGTTATCAAAATAACCCGTTCGCAAAGGTTTAACACCGCGCCCATATTATGACTGACTAAAAGCACGGTTCGCCCTTGCCGCCCTACATCCCGCATTTTGCCGAGGCACTTCTTTTGAAAGCCGACGTCACCCACCGCCAGCACTTCATCAACCAGCAGAACCTCCGGCTCCAAATGGGCCGCCACGGCGAAGGCCAGTCGCATGTACATTCCGCTGGAATAATGCTTGACCGGCGTATCTATGAAGTTTTCTATCTCGGCGAAGGAGACGATTTCATCAAACCTCCGGCCAATCTCATTACGTTTCATGCCCAGGATTGCGCCGTTCAGGTAGATGTTCTCCCGCCCGCTCAACTCATGGTGGAAGCCCGTGCCCACTTCGAGCAAACTGCCGACACGGCCGTAAATGTCCGCCCGGCCGCTGGTCGGTTCGGTAATGCGCGAAAGGATTTTGAGCAGCGTGGATTTGCCGGCGCCGTTGCGGCCGATGACTCCCACGACTTCGCCCGGCGCAACTTCAAAGTTGATGTCTTTCAGCGCCCAGATCGTATTCGCCGACTCTCCGTTTCGGCGGAACTTGGCGAGTGGGGCGCGAAACGCGTTGGCGATCGAATCGCGAAGTGTCGGAAACGATTCCTGTCGCGCGCCTATGCGGTATTGTTTGCTTAAGTTTTCAACCTTGATGATCGGTCTCACAAAGAATAGAACTTCTACTTATACCGGTTTTCAAAGGGATGAAGACTGTTAGCCACAGAGGACACAGAGGACACGGAAAGCAATCAAGGAGTTCATGATTTCTCTGTGATCTCTGTGATCTCTGTGGCTATTCATCCACATGAAAACCGCTGTAAGCGCTGAAGCGTTAAACACAATTCAAACTATGTCAGCGAACGTGCGCTCCACTCGCGTGAAGCGGTAAGCGGCGTAAAGCAGAAGTGCGAAAGTGATCGCGGCGGAAATCGCCAGCGCGTCCCAGTCGAAAGGCCGTCCGAAGAACGCCGCGCGGTACCCCTCAATGATTCCCGTCAGCGGATTGAGGTTGAGCGCCCAGCGCCAGCGCGATGGGACGAGGCCGACCGGATAGATGATCGGCGTGGCGAACATCGTCAACTGTATGGCGAACGGGAGCGCGTGACGGATATCGCGGTATCTCACGTCCAGCGCCGACGTCCACAATCCCACGGCGACCGCCAGCAGCGCGGTCATGACGACGAGCGCGGGGGCCATCAAAAGGTTCCAGGTCATGCCGACGCCGTAGTAAATCAGCAAGACGATCAGAATTCCGAAGGCGATTATCAGATCGATCAGACCGGCGGCGACCGCCGCGGCGGGAATGATCATTCGGGGGAAATAGACTTTGGTAATCAGGTTGGCGCTCCCGACCAGACTGTTACCGCTTTTGGTGACGGCGTTCGAGAAGAACGTCCAGGGCAAGACCGCCGCGTAGGCGAAGAGCGGGTAGGGGATTCCGTCCGACGGCAGGCGCGCGAGCTTGCCGAAGAAGATCGAGAAAATGATCACCATGAAGAGCGGTTGGATGACGGCCCAGGCCGCCCCCAGGACGGTCTGCTTATACCTGACCTTGACGTCGCGCCAGGTCAGGAAATAGAGCAGCTCGCGGTAAGCCCACAACGATTTCAGATCGACCGCGGCGAATTTGCTTCCCGCGCGAATCGAGACCAGCGGTCTTTCAGGCAGATTCAATCGGCGCCTCCAGGTGGCCGTATGCGTAACAACGGCGACCGGTCGCTAACTCTCCCGGCGCTGTTAGGATTCAACCGGCGCCTCCCGGTGGCCGTAGTCGTAACCGCTGGTGTAGCGAATGTATTCATAATCGTCGTAGCCCTCGCGTTTGACATTGACGTTGTTGAGCACGACGCCGAAGACGCGCGCGCCGGCCACTGCCAGGTCCTGTCGTGCGCGGCGCACCAATTCCCGCGTGCACTTGCCCGCCTGAACCACGAGGATCGAGCCATCAACCATGGTGGAAATAATGACCGGATCGGTTACGCTGATCAGCGGCGGCGAATCGATCAGAACGTGATCGAATCGCTGGCTGAGCGCGCGGATCAGTTCCTTCATGCGTTCGGAGCTGATCAACTCGGCCGGGTTGGGCGGAATCGGTCCGCACGGAAGCACGGAGAGGTTGGGAATGGGAACCTTCACGATCAGTTCCTCGATCGGCGTGTGACCAGACAGATAATTCGAGATCCCGCGGGTGTGCGGAATTTTGAAAGCCAGGTGAACCGCGGGGCGTCGCAGGTCGGCGTCGATCAACAGGACGGACGCGCCGAGCTGAGAGAGCGAAATCGCGGTATTGACCGCAGTCGTGGTCTTGCCTTCGCCCGGCTGGCTGCTCGTGATCAGAATGGTCTTCGGCGGCGCGCCGGCGGTCGAAAGCAGGATGGACGTTCTGAGCATTCGGTAGGATTCGACCACTGGCGAAAGCGTTCCCAACGCCGCCAGATCATCGCCCAGCGGCTGCATGCCGCG
>DATCXQ010000855.1:0-3394 GCA_036565725.1 Blastocatellia bacterium | reverse complement strand
ACAGGCTTTTTTCCATAAGTCCTCCCGGGATTTCGAGCCACGTGCCATACGCCATATTGATTATCCTGATTGAATAACCAAGCGGTGTGCCATCGGGGCTGAAAACTTAAATGCTGAAATGATGCGATTTAAACCCAGACTGATGTCATTTGGCTAACGTCAGGTGTCCGATTCTGGGATCACTTTTTCCCAAAACTGAAGCGCGGCTTAAGACTCTCGGCGGAATTATTGCGCCTCTGAACAAGCCGGTCTTATACTCCACCCTGTTCAATCTTCAACTGACCGTTTGCCAACGGCTTGCAACCGGTAGAGTGTCTACAACCGATGAAGGAGAAAATCATGACGAATCGCAGTCGCTTAGCCCTGCTCAGTTTCTTGTTGCTCGCGGGCGTAGGCGTCGCCCTTGCCCAAAACCAAAACCCGGAGCCCTCTCAGACCAAAGACCCTGCCCCCGACATCGCCGGCATTTGGACCGGGACGTGGGGAGTTTACAATCCGGCGCAAGGCACGACCCCGCCCAAGGACATCTGCAAGAAACTCGACGCCAAGGTAGAACGTAAAGACAATGTCTGGGAAGCCGTATTTGAAGGCGATTGCGGACGCCCCTACAAATACACGATCAAGATGGAAGGCCGGCAGGTCGGCAAGGCCGTGATGTTCAAAGGCACTGTAGACCTCGGCAAAAATGACGGGGGCGTCTTCGATTGGATCGGACGCGCCAACGACAAGGAGTTCATCGGATTCTTCACGAGCGCGTTTTACACCGGGACTTTCAATCTCTCCCGTCCGAAATAGGAGTCGTCATATGTACTGTCCTCGATGCGCGGCGCAATCAATTGATGACCCCAAGTTCTGTCGCTCATGCGGCGCAGACCTTAAAGCCGTCGCACTTTCGCTCGCCGGGCAAAACCTCCCAGCCAAAGGCGGCAAAGATAAAGCTAAAAGCGCCAGGGCGGGAAAGAGCCCTGAGGAAAAGCGAGGCAAAGGCGTGCGCGACGCCATTGAAGGAGCGACCCTTTTAGTAGGGTCGCTCTTGATATGCCTTGCGATTAACTTGCTCAGCAACCATCCGGATCGAATCGCTGTCATGGGTCTCTGGGCGGTATTCTTCGGCTGGATGGCTTGCTGGGGAATCTTCTCGATAGCCTCAGGCCTTGGCGCCATTATGCAGGTCGCAAGTATGGGGTCGAGAGTGACGTTACCTCAACCGGCTGATGATCCGGTAAAGGTTCCTGATACTGACCCTTTAGCCAGCAAAATGCTATTTCCTACGCCGAGCATCACTGAACACACGACCAAATCGCTTGCCGCACAGGCGCATTCGTCAAAAAATACAGATTAGGCGCTGCAGTGATTAGACTGGCGATCTGAAATAACGGGAGACCGAGTTATGTATTGTCCATCTTGCGGATCGGCCTTGTCGCGGCAGGTGAAGTATTGCACCCGTTGTGGGGCGCAAACGAACATGATTGAGATCGGACAGGCGGAGAAACGCTTTGACCAATACCTCGAGGGATTATTCTGGGTTACGGTCTTCGGGCTGGGAGTTATTCTGGGCGGGGCGACTGTGCTGACACAAGTTCTTGATTTCAGCCGCGGAGTGGTCGTCGCCTACCTGGTTCTGAGTTCAATAGCATTCCTGACTATCTTCTGGCTGAGCCTCCGGGAGACCTTACGAATGGCTAAAAATTTGAAGAAAACCGACATCGGAGCCTTAGGGCCGTCGCGCGATACCAACAAAATGCTCCCGGCGGAAGGGGATGCGCCGAGCGTATCGCATCAGAGCGTTACTGAGAACACTACTCGCTCGCTCGAACCGGCGCCCAGCGAGCATGCCGCAAATCAATGAAGTTCGTAGAAAAGCCTGAAATTGCTCAGAAAGGAATCAAGACGTGAAGTGGGATTCTCGTATCGCAGCATGCCTGATCGCAACCGCAGTCCTGTTCTCGCCCGCGAACGCAGTCGCTCCGAAGCTGAAGATCACCGAGAACCGCCGATACCTGCAATACGAAAACGGCAAGCCCTTCTTCTACCTCGGCGACACGGCCTGGGAACTGTTCCACCGTTTGAATCGCGAGGAGGCCACGCAATACCTGGCCAACCGCGCGCAGAAAGGCTTCACGGTGATTCAAGCCGTAGTTCTGGCTCAGCTTGGCGGGCTGACCGTTCCGAACCCGTATGGCGATTTGCCGTTGATTGGCGGCGACCCCGCCAAACCCAATGAAGCCTATTTCCGCCACGTAGACTTCATCGTCAACAAAGCTGAAGAGCTCGGAATGTTCATCGGGATGCTGCCGACCTGGGGCAGCCACTGGGCGCTGGGCAAGGCCGCGTTCAACCCGACCAACGCGCGACAGTACGGCCGCTTCCTCGGCGCGCGCTACAAGGAAAAGGCGATCATCTGGATTCTCGGCGGCGACCGCTCGATCACCAATGACGAGGAGCGCGCGATCATTGACGCGATGGCCGCAGGCCTGACCGAAGGCGACGGCGGCGCTCATCTGAGAACATTCCACCCCATCGGCCCCGGGCTTTCGTCCATCAAACTGCACGACGCCCCCTGGCTCGACTTCAACATGTTCCAGTCGTCGCATGCGGCGCGCGATCACGACAACGGCTTGTACGTCGAGCGCGATTACGCGCTGAAGCCCGCCAAACCCACGCTGGACGGCGAACCGCGCTACGAAGGCATTCCCGTCGGCTTTTACAATCGTGGCGCGAGCGGCATGGAGCGGTTCGACGATTACGACGCGCGCCAGGCGGCCTACTGGTCGCTGCTGGCCGGCGCCTGCGGTCACACTTACGGCAACAACAACATCTGGCAGATGTATAAGCCGGGAGGCGGCGGGGAGAGCGACGCCGCGCGACGCGATCTCTTCGGCGGCCCGAGAAGCGTCATCGGAGCAAACATCCCCTGGTACGAAGCCCTCGATCATCCCGGCGCGTTCCAGATGCGTTACGTGCGCCGTCTGTTCGAATCGCTTCCCTTCACCAGGCTCGCGCCCGATCAGCAAATCATTCTGAACGGCCCCACCACCGGCGGAGCGAGGATTCGGGCTGCGCGCGCCGGCGACGGGTCATTCGCCATCATCTATTCGCCGCGCGGCGAGAGCTTCACGATGGATAAGAGCGTCATCAAGGCCGAACGACAGAACCAGTACTGGTACGACCCACGATACGGCGTCTCCTACTTGTTCAAGGAGCAGGACAGTTGGGGCATCCAGACGTTCACGCCGCCGACCAGCGGGCGCGGGAATGATTGGGTTCTCGTGTTGATGGATGCGACGGCTGGGTTCTCCCTGCCAGGAATCACTCAATAAGCACTCGCGCAAAAATAATCCGGCATTATCCATCGTAGGGGCAGACCTGCGTGTCTGCCCCGGCCGCGGTGTAC
>DATCXQ010000847.1:0-3258 GCA_036565725.1 Blastocatellia bacterium | reverse complement strand
GCCGCCGCTACCGCTCGCGGTACTGACTCGTCGCCTCAATCCAGATCTTGGCGGCGCCGGGCATATAATTCACCTGGAGGCGCCCTGAGGCTTTCGCGCTGCGCTCCGCGAGTTTTATCAACGCCTTACGTTCCGCCGCGGCCGCGCCGGATCATTTCTCAGGCATTTGCGAAACGAACCAGGCCATAATCGCAATGAAGACGATTGCAAGGATTGCGATGACCGACACGGCTCGTCCGGTCCCGGGGCCGTTCGATTCGGCCTCGCCGGCCTCCGCCAGGGCTTCGGGCAAGCGCCACTCCTTGGAGTCGAACCGCAGGACGCCCACGCGCGGAGGCTCTTCTACGGCGGCGGGCGCGTCGGCGGCTTTAGGCTCCTTTCGCAGCCTGAACGGCCCGCCTTTGACCGCCTGGAGAAGTCGCCGCCTTACACGCTTTGCTCTTCTTTTCCGTTTCACAGCCATTTGATTTTACGGAAGTAAAAATAGAGCGCCATCCCGATGACGAGCATTGAGGCCAGCGCGCCGATGTAGCCGTAGCGCCAGCGCAGCTCTGGCATAAAGTTGAAATTCATCCCGTAAATTCCAGCGATCAATGTGATCGACATCAGGATTGTCGCGTAAGATGTCAATCGCCTCATCACGAAATTCGTTCGGTTGGCCGAGACCGACAGGAAAGCGTCCATCGTCGAGCCGACGATCTCGCGCAGCGCGTCGATAGAATCGGCCACGCGGATGAGGTGGTCGTAAACGTCCTGAAAATAGATCATCGTCTCACGCGAAAAGATCGGCTGCTCGCGCCTCAACAGCGTGTTGAAGATGTCGCGCAAGGGAACTACGGCGCGGCGCAGGAAGATCAATTGCTTTTTTATTCTGAAGATGTCGTGCAGCGATTCGGGCTGAAAGTTCTCGAATATCTGCGTCTCGAGCTCGTCCAGGCGGTCGGAGAAATCGTCGAGCATCGGCATGTAACCGTCGACGATCGTGTCCATCAACAGGTAAGCGGGCAGCCCTGTTTTGCGTTCGGCCAGGTCTGCCCACTGCCGCCAGAGGCGCTGGGCTTTTTCGATGTTGCGGATCGGCTGACTGTGGACAGTGACCAGATAGTTCGATCCCAGGAAGAGGCCCAATTCGCGCAGCTCCAACTGGGAGTCAGCTTGCATCTCGGCTTCGTAGATGACGATGAAATAATAGCCCGGATACTCTTCGACCTTGGGACGCTGGTGTTGGTGGCGGCAATCTTCGATGGAGAGCGGGTGAAAGCCGAATTCGCGCGCCAGGTCGTCGAAATCACTACTGGTCGGGTCCGCGACGTCGACCCAAATGATGTCGGACGGGTGGGCGCAATGATCGGAAATGAGATCGGGATCGCTGATGTGAGTGAATGTTTTTGTCGATCGGTCGAGTACGAGAGTGTTGATCATTAGTGTGGTCGGCGGTTAGTGGACGGTGGTTGGTCGTTGGTGGTTGGTTTTAAATGCGCCTTTATCTTTAACCAACCACCGACGACCAACCACTAACCACTAATTCGATGAATTGATCACCTGCCCACCGCCCAATATATCGTTGATTGCGCGGAGCCGGATTTTTTTCACATCGGCGATCAGAGATTCGACCGCTTCGCGTGATTCCAGCGGCAGCGCGCGCGTGACCGATTCCATGTTGCGTGATTGTTTGAAGATGGCCTGCTCGATCCGTTTCAGGCAATGATTGCGATCTTTGTTTTTCGAAACGAGCGCTTTGCGAGCGTATGTGTCGGCGTAGACGATCAACGCTAAAAAGGCGTCAAGGTCCTGCGCCGCCGCGCTTATTTGGCTCTCTTGCGCGAACTGGAACGCGGTTTTGATGCGCGCCTCGGCGACCTTGAGGGCGGATTCGACATGCGGCTTCGGGTCCCGCTCCTTCAAGATTGACTGCTTTTCCATTTCGCTCAGCATTCCGGGCAGTTGTTCGGGCAGTTGGCCGGGCAACTGGCCGGCCAATGACATATCGCCGACCCGAGGCTCGGCGCAACCCAGAACGACTCCCACGAGCAGCGTAAGTATAGGTTTTAGCGCCATAACTGAATTCTTCCCAGCAATGAATATCGGGTTGTTGATGATTCTGAAACGGGGAGACGCTACAGCCCATAAAATATCATTCGGAGATTGCGAAGCCAAACGCAACGGGGCGGAACCAAATCAAACCGCGCTCGACAGTAGCGCGCGCGTTGAAATCTACAATCTCTGTCCCCCCGTCACGGCGCATCCTTCGACGCCTGCTTTTCGGCCCAATCTCCGACTACCGGTAATTTGAACATTTCATTGTTATAGGCCTTGTACATCAACCACCCCGTTCCGCCGAGGGCGAGCAGCTGAAGCGCGGAAATAAAAATCCATTCCAAAAACCAGGGAAGGATCCGCAAGGCGAAGCTCAACACCAACAATCCAAGGAAAAAGAAGATCGATTGCCAGGCGTGGAACCTGACGAATCGGTCTCTGTTGTACGGCGTGAGCACAAGAAATAGGATGCCGGTAATGAATGAAAGCGGATAACAAAGCATCCCCGCCACGTTCGGTTTAAGATCGGCCTGCGACGCAGGACCTTGATACGGCGGCTGATACGGTTGTTGATAAGGCGGCTGAGCGGCGCCGAAGCCCGACGGCTCCTGGTAATTCGAAGGTTGATTGTTGATCGTGGGAGCGCTATATCCAGGGGATTGCGTAGGCGCCAGTCTGGCGCCGCACTTCTTACAAAATTTGGCGGTCTCGTCCACTTGCGCCCCGCATTGCGTGCAGAATTTCGCCATTAGAGACTCCTTTGGTGGTTGGTGGTTGGCGCATTACGCCTGGCTATCAGGCGCCATGCGCCAACCACCAACCACTATTAGAATGTCTGTCCAAACCTAATATGAATCGTCCCACGCGGTTGGCGCAAGAGCGCGCCGGAGGAAGTGGCGTAGACGGGCGGGTCGATCAGAAGGCCATAGTCAACCCCGAGAGGACCCAGCGGCGTGTTGATTCGCATTCCGACGCCGACCGTGTTTGTCATGTCACTGAACCTGAAATCGGTGGCGCTTTTGAAGACATTGCCGAGGTCGTAAAAGGGCACAAACCGCAGCCGGCTGGTCAAAGGATACCGCAATTCGAAGTTGAAGACGGCCAGAGCGTCACCCCCGAGCGGGAACAGCGTCGGCAATACGCAGGGGGGCGACTTCTGCGTCCTCAAGGGGTTGTCGCATCGCTCCACCGAGTCCGGGAGCGGCTCGACTACGGCTTGCG
>DATCXQ010000825.1:0-3370 GCA_036565725.1 Blastocatellia bacterium | reverse complement strand
GCAATTCATCGGCGCTCGGCGTGCGATGCTCTGCCGCGGCGCGGCGCCAAAGCTCCGACACGACCTGCGCCGCCGGATCGAGCGCGCCGCTTGTGCGCGCTCGCCACTGATCGAACAGGCTCAGCGCTTCAAACAGTTCCGGCGACACGGGCGCCGGCTGCCCCGACGAACTGAGCCATCGGTTGAATTCGCTCTCGCGCTCGTAGCCGCTCAGGATGTGGTTGAGGCGTTCGATCTCAGCCAACGCGGCGGCTTCGGCGCGCGCGGCTTCATTGTCGGAGGCGACGGCGAACTTCAATTCGAGCGAAGTGCCGAGCACGTTTTCAAATTGCGAGACGCGCCACGCCGTGCGCGCCACCGATGGATGGTCGCCGCCACCGACGACCATCAGCAGGAAGCTTGCCAGAGCGATTGTAAATTTCATTCGACGCCTATTCATCCAGGATGCTGTTAAATCTAACCAAGCGTTGCTCGCGGTCCAACTTAAAATGCAGAAGATCTATCGTTTTTTCAAGCCCCTTCTCCTTTGGTTTACTAAACGATTATTTGAGGTTGATAGTCACAGTATTCGCAGCCTTTCCATCCACGACGCCGCGACGTCCGCGTTGCCGTGCCCTGCGAGCGAGCGAGGATAGGAAAATGTCTTCTTTACATTGGTCTGCTCATCTTCGAAACGCCGCAAAAAACTGCGCAGGCGTTTCCACTAATGTTCATACCGGCCAACACATTATTTTGACCGATGGCGCCGAAGAGCCATTGGCAAAACCTTTCTCAGTCTTCATAGTTTTTGTTTCATACTGATTGTAGTTGGCGCCCATCGAGCGTAGGATCCATTTTTTTCGTTTGTTGGCTTAGGTCACACGGGTGACGAATGTATACGACGGTCAAAAACTCGGACCCGGCTTGCGGGCGACAAATTGGGAGATTCATTTTGAAGATTGTGGTGATTGGCGGCAGCGGGCTCATCGGAAAAAAGCTCGTGAAAAACCTTCGTGAGCAGGGCCATGAGGTAGTGGCAGCCTCACCCTCCTCGGGCGTCAATACCCTCACTGGCGAGGGCTTGGCTGAAGCGCTTACAGGCGCTCAGGTCGTTGTTGACGTAGCGAACTCGCCTTCGTTTGAGGATAAGGCGGTTTTGGAGTTCTTCGAGACATCAGGGCGTAACCTCCTTGCCGCGGAAGCGACCGCTGGCGTGGGGCATCACGTTGCACTGTCGGTTGTCGGAACCGATCGCCTTCTTGTAAGTGGGTACTTCCGCGCGAAGATGGCTCAGGAAAACCTGATCAAGGCCTCCCCGGTTCCCTACACGATAGTCCGCGCAACGCAGTTCTTCGAGTTCGTGGGCAGCATCGCCCAATCGGCCACCGATGGGCAAACGGTTCGGTTGTCATCTGCCCTTTTGCAGCCTATCGCTTCGGATGACGTCGCTGCCGTAATGGCCGATGTCGCAGTCAAGGAACCGGTGAATGGCATGGTCGAGCTGGCGGGTCCCCAACTGATACCTCTCGACGAACTCGTCCGACAATTCTTACGCGCAACCGGAGACGCACGGAAGGTGACCACAGACGTCAACGCGCTCTACTTCGGCATAGAGTTGAACGATCAAAGCCTCACCCCTGGCGATAACCCGCGCATCGGCCCGACGCGTTTTGAGGACTGGCTCAGCCGCTCTATACCTCAGGGATGAGTCATCAGTTAGGATGAAGACGAGTTCGCGAGACGATTCGCCTTCCGCCTCCTTGCAACGTGATCTCTTTTTCTTCGCCGTAATACGTCATTTAGAACGTAAATCGCAGCTGCAACTTCCAACCTGCGGTTGTTCTTGGCTTCTGAGAAGATGAAGCCACCGCCGCCTGCGGGTTGGTTGGCCTGACCGAATAGGGGCGAGGTGATGTTGCCGATGATCGGCCCGGGATTGGTGTGATTCAAAAGATTTACGAATCATTATCCCTCCCTTCGTCCAGGCGCCGGCCGTTCAACCGCCGTCATGAGTGGCCGTTACTGTTTTGGCTTCAGCTCTTCCAGCAGAAGGCCGATCCGTTCGGCAAGTTTGTCACGAGCCTTGCCGTAATCTTCAATCGCCGGTAAGACAGGGTCCCAGTTTTCGACCTTGATGCTCCCTGGATAGTCGTCGGGAAGCGCGCAGAAAGTGATCACTCGTCTGGCGTCGGCGAGATCAGCCTTGGAGATTTTCTTCGGCGCCGGCTCACTCGACGTCAGTTCGTCAGCCATTAACCCGGCCGCGACCTTTGGCGAAATCTCCGGGTCAGGATTGGTTCCCCGTGCGATCGCACGAAGATTCAGGCCCCGCTCTCGGGCGAGCTTGTTGAAAATAGCCGCAGACAAAATGCTTTTGGCAGCCCCGTGTTCACACACGAAGATGACCACGGGCGCCTGTTCCGTCTGATTTCCGGCGTCTTGCGCCAGTCCATTTATGGGATGAGCGAACACAAGGGTCGCCAACCATACTGTCAGAAAAATACTCGTTCTCTTCATCGCTTTACCTCCTGTGAATCTTACCATTTCGACCGGTTCATTGCGCGACGACTTTCAGATCGTCGAAGTAGGTCACAGAATCGCCGTTCGTCCAGAGGCCGACTTTCCCGGCCTCGGTGAACGTTGCGTCCTCGAATTCATAGAGCCACTGCCAGTTCAGCCAGACGGTGAAGAGATTGCCTTTGGCCGTCACGCGCAGTTCGCTCCATTGGTTCTTCGGCACGGCCGCCTTCTTGCCGTAGGCGCCACCGCCTATCGGATCAAGCGCTCACGCTTATGCATTCAACGCCGCGGCGGCTTTTTGCGCGCTCGTGAAGCGGCGATTGACCTCTTCCCAATTGACGTTCTGCATAAACGCGTCAACGTACTTCGCGGCAGCCGCGCCGTAGTCCATGTGGTACGCATGCTCATACATGTCGAGCGCGAGCAGCGGCCTTGAGAACGGCGCGTTATGCATGTGGTCCCAGGCCCAGTAATTGTGCAGCTTGCCCGTGTGGAAGTTGAGCGCGAGAATCACCCAGCCGGATCCGCCGCCGAGAGCATTGCCTGTGCGCTTGAATTCGGCCTCCCACTGCTCATAGGCGCCAAATGCTTTCTTGATCGCTTCCAGTACGTCGCCGGCGGCCTTACCGTCACCTCCGAGATTGGCGAAGTAGATTTCGTGCAAAACGAGCGAGCCGGTGCGAACAAGTTCTTCGCGCTTAAGGTCGCCGTAGACGTATGGCGGCAGGTCCTTGTCAGCGAGCATCGCGGCCAGGCGCTGCTCGACGGCGTTGAGAGCGCGTACGGCGCCGCTGTAGTTGTTCTCGTGATGCGAGCGGATGAGCTTTTCCGAAATCCCCTTGAGTTTGGCCGGATCGAACGGCAATGGCTT
>DATCXQ010000811.1:0-23365 GCA_036565725.1 Blastocatellia bacterium | reverse complement strand
GGCAAGCGTGCGCCGCAGGGGACGACCTTCGAGCGCGCTGGCGTCCGTAAGCGCCAAGCCCAAGCGGGTTGTATCAGACTCGACCAAGAGGAAACTGAAAGCCGCCGCCAAGGCGCGCTGGGCTAGGTACAGAGGGGAAATGGATTAGATTGCCTAAGGTTAAGTCGGAGTACCGCGCGCGTCAGCGGCGGTTCTACAAGCAATCGATGCTGACGCGCGCGATATTGATAATTGAATCAGGGCGGAACACGCCCCAAAAATGGGACAGGCTCCGGTTACTACCGCGGCACATCAGAACTGCGCTACCGTTGCTACCTTCCGGTCCTGGCGGGGTTCACGCGTTCGTGATTGCACGGAGTCCGGAGCCTGATATCCAAGTCTCAAATTTCAGATTTGAGACTCGAGATCAAATAGCGGAGAGAGCGGGACTCGAACCCGCACAGGCCTTTCGACCCGCCGCGCTTCCAACGCGGTGCCATACCAATTAGGCGATCTCTCCGAAACCACGAAGGGGGGAATGGGCGCCACGGCGCCAGGGCGTCGAGAACGATTTCGCTCTTCACCCTTTCACCCACTCATCCCTTCAATCTTTCTGGCGGAGAGGGTGGGATTCGAACCCACGGTACCCGTAAGGGTACAACGGTTTTCGAGACCGCCCGATTCAGCCACTCTCGCACCTCTCCGCATAAAGGCTTACTTATTACTCATCACTCATCCTCGGGAATTATCTTATCGGGAATTATCTTATCGCCGTCAGCGTCGACGCCGGTCTTGCGACGCTGTCTGAAGAAAGTCTGCATTAACCGACGGCCTTCTTCGGCGCGCACTCCCGAAGTAACTTCCACTTGATGATTCAATGAACTGTTCGCGCAAATCTGGAAGACGGTGTCGACTCCGCCCGCCCGCAAGTCGGCCGCGCCGTAAACCAGCCGCTTTACTCTGGCGTTGACCAGCGCCCCGGCGCACATCGCGCAGGGTTCAATGGTAACGTATAAGGTCGCTTCGGTTAAGCGATAGTTACCCACTCGCCACGCGGCTTCGCGCAGAGCCAGGATTTCGGCGTGCGCGGTCGGGTCGCTGGAGCCGATCGGACGGTTGCGCCCGCTTCCCGCGATCTTATTGTCAATTACGACGACGGCGCCGATGGGAACCTCGCCCTCGTCACGCGCCAGCCGGGCTTCGTTCAGCGCGAAGCCCATAAAGAACTCATCATTTGCGTCGGAATCACGGAGAAGGTCGGTCGTTACATCACCGTTTGTTTCTCCGTCTGCTGACTTGCGCTTTGCCATTGTGTGCCAGGCGCGCCGAAACGCGAAGGCGAATGGTACTGGCGCGAATAAGTCCTGTCAAGCAAGGCGTCGGAAGGGTTTTGATGTAGAATCTAGTCGTGTATTCATACAGGCAATTCATAGAACAGGTGGACCGGATTGCCGCGAAGCTTCAGGCGCGTTACTCGAAGCATTTGGTTTGCCGCGCGGGATGCGCCGGATGTTGCCGTCATCACCTTTCCGTGTTCGCCGTCGAAGCCGAAGAGGCGCGCGCGGCGATTGAAACTTTGCCAACTCCAATTCGCGCGCGCGTGGAAGAGCAGGCCCGCGAGGTTATAAAACACGAAACTCAGGGCGAGCCGGTAGCATGCCCTTTGCTGGTTAATGATCGTTGTTCAATCTACGAATCTCGTCCGCTGATTTGCCGCACACAAGGCTTGCCGTTGTTGATGGAAGCGGAAGACGGTGGGCAGGAGGTCGATTTCTGTCACCTGAATTTCACCGAGGCCGGAGCTGTAGACGATCTCGACGAAGATCATCTTGTACCGCTTGAGGCGTTGAACCTGCGATTGGCGCTTTTGAATCTGGATCATTGCCGCGAAACCGGCCTGGGCGACGAGGCCAGCGGCGAACGTATGAAGATGGCCGACATCATTCTCAATTCTCCGGATTTCAAGAAAAAGAATATCAGCCACGAATGAACACCAATGAACACGAATCTTTTTCTTGATCTTATGATCCGGTTTGATTTCCATCCTTGCCACAATTCGCGCATATTCGTGTTCATTGGTGGCTGGCTCTCTTTTTCTTAGATGCTATCGAATTGTATAGATCACTCCTGGAGGTTTGCTTGAAGTCTGTATTCATATTGGTCTCGCTTTTATTCCTGGCGCTCTCGAAAGAAGCATTCTCTCAATCGCCGGCCGCATCCGCCGCCCGGTCTTACCGGCAAGCCCATGAACACGAAATCATCGAAGAATTCGTCGACTTGCTTTCGATCCCGAACGTGGCTTCAGACACGCCGAACATCCGCCGCAACGCGCAATTGATCTCGCGGATGCTCGAAAAACGCGGCGTCAAGACCCGCCTGCTCGAAGTCCCCGATGCTCCGCCCGTCGTCTTCAGTGAAATCGATACGCCGGGCGCGACGCGCACGCTGATCTTTTACGTTCATTACGACGGGCAGCCGGTCGAGCCTGCTAAATGGGCCGGCGGCGATCCGTTCAAGCCCACGCTCCGTTCGGCGTCGCTTGATGCGGAGGGGCGCGACATTGCGTTCCCGGCCAAAGGTCAGAAATTCGATCCCGAATGGCGGCTCTACGCGCGTTCAAGCGGAGACGACAAGGCGCCGATCATCGCCATATGCGCAGCGCTCGACGCGCTGCGGGCGGGCAAGATCGCCATCAATTCGAACCTCAGATTTTTCTTCGAGGGCGAAGAAGAGGCCGGGTCGCCGCATCTGGCTCAGATCGTCGAAAAATATCGCGACCTGTTGAAAGCCGACGCATGGCTGATCTGCGACGGGCCGGTCGATCAGACGCGGCGGCAACAAATCTATTTTGGGGCGCGAGGCGTGACCGGCATGGAGCTCACTGTATACGGCCCGCGCCGCGAGCTTCACAGCGGACATTATGGAAATTGGGCGCCCAACCCCGCAATGATGCTGGCGAAGTTGCTGGCCTCGATGAAGGACGATGACGGACGCGTGCTGATCAAAGGCTTTTACGACGGCGTTGAGGCGCTTACCGAGACCGAAAAACGCGCGGCGGCCTCGGCCCCCGACAACGACGCGATGCTGCGGCGCGAGCTGGGCATCGCGTGGACCGAAGGAGCGGGGAAGAGGCTGATAGAACTGATCAATTTGCCCTCGCTCAACATTCGCGGGTTTTTGAGTTCTTCGGTCGGCGCGACCGCGCGCAATGTGATTCCCTCGACCGCCACGGCCTCGATAGACATTCGTTTGGTCAAGGGCGTCGACCACGTCCAGACAGTCGATCGCGTGATCGAACACATCCGCGCGCAAGGCTACCACGTGGTCGAATCCGAACCCGACCAGGCGACGAGGTTGAAATATCCGAAGATCGCGAAGGTGATCCGTCAGGGTGGGTACAACGCGTCGCGCACTTCAATGGATTTGCCGATCTCGAAGGCGATTGTCGCCGCGGTCGAAAGCGCTCACGGAAGCGTGATCAGAATGCCCACGCTCGGTGGCAGCGTGCCGCTTTACATCTTCACCGACGACCTGAAGACGCCTTGCATAGGCGTTCCAATAGCCAATCACGACAACAACCAGCACAGCGCAAACGAGAATATTCGATTGCAGAATCTGTGGGACGCGATTGAAACAATGGCCGCGCTATTAGTAATGAAGTGAAGGCTAGATATTCTGTAAAGTAAGTTTTCTTTCTGTTTAGCGTTTTTCCTGATCGAAATAACCGGCATTAGCGATATCCAGTTTAACTACGAACCTCGGGAGAGAGTTAGAGTCCCGGCTTTAGCCGGCAGGGCTTGGAGCCCAGGCCCTACCGGCTAAAGCCGGGACTCTAAACGCTCTCCTTCGATGGTTGTAATTTCATTGGATGTTCCGATATCACTTGTTCTGATTTATGCAAACGCCAAACAACTTAGTTTTCCAGAGTACTAAAGATTGATCATATGTCCTTCCAAGCCGTGCGCGGCCTCTTTGACGGCTTCGCTGAGAGTCGGGTGCGAGTGGACGTTGCGGGCGATCTCGCGCGGCGTCAACTCGGCGAACCGGGCCAGCGTCAATTCCGGCAAAAGTTCAGTCACGTCAGGGCCGATCATGTGAGCGCCGAGCATCTCGCCGTATTTTTTGTCGCTGATCAATTTGACGAAGCCCGTGGGGTCGCCCAGACCCTGCGCCTTGCCGTTCGCCGTGAATGGAAACTTGGCGACGTTGATGTCGTAGCCGCGTTCGCGCGCCTGTTTCTCGGTGTAACCGAAGCTGGCGATCTGCGGCTGGCAGTAAGTGGCGCGAGGCATCATGTCGAACTCCAATTCTATGGTTTCGACTCCAGCAATGTTTTCAGCCGCGATGACGCCCATCACCTCGGCCACATGCGCGAGCATCAGTTTGGCGGTCACGTCGCCGATGGCGTAGATGTGCGGGATATTGGTCTGCATCTTGCTGTTGATCTCGATCGCGCCGCGCTCGGTCAACCTGACGTCGGTCCTTTCCAGGCCGTAGCCTTCGACGCGCGGTTTGAATCCGATTGCTTGCAGAACCTTGTCGGCTTCGAGCGTCTGCTGTTTGCCGTCCGGCGTGGTGACGGCGCAGCGGACGTTCCGGCCCGTGTCTTCGATGTTGTCTACGCGCGTTCCGGTCATAACCTTGACGCCGTTGCGCCGGAATTGGCGGTTCAACTCCGCCGACACCTCTTCGTCCTCCAGCGGCGTGACGCGATCAAGAAACTCCACGACGGTAACATCCACGCCGTAACTATTGAACACGTAGGCGAACTCGACTCCGATGGCGCCCGCGCCCGCGATGATGACACTCCCCGGGAGGTGGTCTTCCATGATCTGTTCTTCGTAAGTGACGACGCGCTCGCTCAGCTTAGAGCCGGGGATCAGCCGCGTGGTCGAACCCGCGGCGATGATGCAGTTTTTAAACCTGACAGTCTCTTCGCCGCCCGCGTTCAGCTTCACGTTCAGCGTATGCGGATCGGTGAATGCCGCCCAGCCCTCGTATTCGTCAATCTTGTTCTTCTTCATCAGGTAGCGCACGCCTTTGACGCGGCCGTCGGCCACCTTGCGGCTTCGGCGGAAGGCTTCGCCGTAATCGAAACTGACGCTTCCTTCGACGTTGATGCCGAAGGTCTTGGCCTCGTGTTTGAAGATGTGAACCAACTCCGCGTTGCGGAGCAGCGCCTTGGACGGAATGCACCCGACATTAAGACAGACGCCGCCCCAATACTGTTTTTCGATAATGGCTGTCTTCAGCCCAAGTTGTTTGGCGCGGATGGCCGCAACGTAACCTCCCGGCCCTGCGCCCAGCACGACAACATCGTACTCTTTCGCCATTGATTCGCTCCGGTAGTGGAAATTTCAGGCGTGACCCCGCAGTCCTTAGACCGCGATCATCACCGACTCCTTCATCGTGGCTTCGACATCCTTGACCTCTTTCGGCGTCTTCGCGGTCAACACCTCGAAACCGTCTTCGGTCACCAGCACGTCGTCCTCAATTCGCACGCCGATGTTGAAATACTCTTCGGGGACGCCTTCGGTTCCGGCGGCGATATAAATCCCCGGCTCGACGGTGAAGACCATTCCCGGCTCCAGTTTTCGCCAATCGTTCTGAACTCTGTAGCGTCCCACGTCGTGGACGTCCATCCCGAGCCAGTGGCCGGTGCGGTGCATGAAGAATTTTTTGTACGACTCTTTTTCGACGACCTCTTGAGGCGCCCCCGTGACCAGACCCAACTTGAGCAATTCTTCCGAGACCACCTCGACGGCCTTCTCGTGCAACTTCATAAAGCTCTCGCCGGGTTTGACCATCTTGATCACCTCTTTATTGGCGTTGAGCACGGCCTCGTAAATAGCCTGCTGGGGGCGCGTGAATTTGCCGTTGGCGGGAAAGGTTCGCGTGATGTCGCCGGAAAAGAGGTTATATTCGGCGCCCGCGTCAATGAGCACCATGTCGCCGTCTTTGATCCGGTCGTTGTTGGTGTTGTAATGCAGGATCGTCGTGTTGAATCCCGATCCGACAATTGAGGGGTAGCCGACGCCCGTCGCGCCGCTCTTGCGAAAGACGTATTCGACGATCGCTTCAAGCTCGTATTCGTACATGCCCGGTTTGCAATGCTTCATCGCGGCGACGTGGCCTTCGCCGCTGATGGCGACGGCGCGGCGCAGACTGTTCAGGTCGTCTTCGCTCTTGCGCAGCCGCATCTCATGCAGAATCACTCCTGAGTCGATGATCACTGTCGGGGCGTAGACTCCGCCGCGAACCTTCTCACGGATATATTTGACGGTGGAGATAATCTTGTTGTCGAAATGTTCATTGTTACCGAAGCGGTAATAAAGCTTTTCGACATTCTGCAGGTATTTCGGCAGGACTTCGGAAATTTTGCCGATTTCATAAGCGGCGTCGGCGCCATGCTCCGAGATCGCGCCTTCGACGCCGGTTCGTATGCCGGTCCAAATCTCCTCCTCGCGGATTCGCGGTCGGACGAAGAGGACGTATTTGTGTTCCGGATGCGAGGGCGCGAGCACGGCCACGCAGTCCGGCTCGTTCAATCGCGTCAGGTAGTAAAAATCGGTGTCCTGACGGAACTCGAAATCGGTGTCGTGGTTGCGTTTGATCTCGTGGGCGCTGGCGAAGACCGCGACGCTATTCGGCTCCATCTTCTCCATGAATTCGACGACTCGTGACGGTTTCATTTGATTGCTCCTTAAAAAGTATGTGATGTAAAGAGCCGTAGTATAACCAAATCGCGACGCCGGTACAGTACCGCGCGCGATTGCTGCGCGGTCGCATGCAGAGTCGACCGCTTGCTTACGCGCGCGGTACTGTACCAATGGCGCCGAGCAGGATAGAATAGGCGTTAAATCATCAAATTCAACAGAACAACTTATGACGACAGAAGCAATCATTACCCAGCCGGTCGTTGAACTTCTCGACCGAATCGCGCGACGTGAGCGCCTTGAACACGACGAATGGGCGCGTGTGATTGAAGAAGCGAAGACCGAAGACTTGCGCCGGTTGGCTGACGGTCTGCGCCGCGAACTGCATCCGGACGACGCCGTGACCTACGTCGTTGACCGGAACATCAACTACTCGAACGTCTGTTTTTCGGTCTGCAATTTTTGCGCGTTCTACCGCAAGCCGGGCCACCCCGAAGGATACGTGCTCGGCTACGACGAAATCTTCGAGAAGGTCGAAGAGATGATCGAACTCGGCGGCAGCGGGGTGCTGATGCAGGGCGGGCTGCACCCAGATCTGCCGATGGACTGGTACACCGGACTGCTCAGCCAGTTGAAGCGGCGTTACGGCATTCACCTTCATTGCTTCTCGCCTACTGAGATTTATGGGATGTCGAAGACCTTCGAGATGAGTTACGAGCAGGTGATCCGCGAGTTACGCGACGCGGGGTTGGACAGCATTCCTGGCGGCGGCGGGGAGATTCTAGTCGACGAGATTCGCCGCAAGCGCCGCACCGAGTGCAACTCGCAGGAGTGGCTGGACGTGATGGAGGCCGCGCACCGACTCGGAATCAAGACCACCGCTACGATGATGATCGGTTACGGTGAAACGATCTCGCACCGCATCCAACACCTGGAAAAACTGCGCAAGTTGCAGCGGCGCGCGCTCAGCAGCGGACACTCCGGCTTCGTCTCGTTCATCCCCTGGACTTTCCAGCCCGACAACACGCCGCTGGGCAGGATCATTCCAGCCCGAATGCCCGCCGAAGAATATCTGCGATGGCTCGCGCTGTCGCGGCTTTATCTCGACAACATCCCGAACATTCAGGTCTCCTGGCTGACCGTGGGATTGAAAGACGGGCGGCGCGGGTTGCATTTCGGCGCCAACGACATCGGCTCGACGATGATTGAAGAGAATGTGATTTCAAAGGCCGGCGCTAATCACAAGGCTACCGAACAAATGCTGGTCAACGTGATCGTCGAGGAGGGATTCAGGCCCGTGAAGCGGAAGGCCGATTACACGAGGCTTTCGTAGCCCAACTTGTCAACTTTTATGCCTGAAATTTCTACTGATTCGCCGGAGGAGGGATTCGTGATCAGCCGCCAGGGCGCTGCAAACGACGCATGGTATGTGGGGCGGGCTGGCATGCAATACCGCGATCTGATTCCTGGGCGGCTCGGCGGGCGTTTTATCGCCTCGCACATTCGCATCCCCGACGGCGGCGAGACGCCGGATTATGTTCATTACCACAAGGCGCTCTTTCAGATGATTTACTGTAAGGAGGGCTGGGCGCGCTTGGTTTACGAAGATCAGGGGCCGCCATTCGCGCTCGAGGCGGGGGATTGCGTACTGCAACCGCCGGAGATTCGACATCGCGTGTTGGAATCTTCCGCCGGCCTCGAAGTCATCGAGGTCGCCTGTCCCGCGGAATATGAAACCTGCGCCGATCACGAGATGCGGCTTCCCACGCCAGAGGTTTTGCCAGAACGGCTCTTCGGCGGCCAGCGTTTTGCGCTCCATCGCGCGCGCGAAGCGAGTTGGGCGCCCTGGCGACTCGACGGGTTCGTGGCGCGCGACACCGGCGTCGCGGCGGCGACGAAAGGTTTGGCGGCGGCGCGCGTCGTGAAATCCAAATCGGCGATCACGGCGACGGATGGCGGACGCGCGGGCGGGTTGTTGTTTCTGTTTATTCTTCAGGGCGCGCTCTGGATAGACTGTCGCGGGCAGGGGAATCATCAATTGCTGGCCGGCGCCAGTTGCGTCATCCCTGAGCGCATGGGTTATACGCTTCGAGCCGGCGCGGGACTTGAGATGCTCGAAGTATGTCTGTCCGATGAACTGTCGCTTTCATCTTCATACCCGCCAAAAGCTTATCCGCGTCCGTGAGGCAATGAGGCGAGTCGTCCACATTTCGGATTTACACTTCGGTCGCGCCCATCTGGAGCTTGTCGAGCCGCTGCTCGCGAGCATCATAGAGCTGCGGCCGGACGTGGTCGCGGTCTCAGGCGACCTGACGCAGCGCGCCACCGTCGAGCAATTCGAGGCGGCGCGCGATTTTCTGCGGCGCATCCCATTTCCGCAAGTCGTCGTTCCTGGCAATCATGACATCCCGTTTTGGAACGTACACCGGCGCTTCAGGCGACCGCTTGAGCGTTACCGGCGATACATCAACGCGGAGACCGAGCCTAGCTACTCCGACGACCAACTATTCCTGCTCGGCCTCAACACCGCGCGATCGCTTGCGTGGAAGGCGGGCAGGATTTCGCTGGATCAAGTCGCGCGGCTGCGCGACCGGCTCTGCGTGATCGCCCCTCACGTCTTTAAAGTTCTGGTTACGCATCACCCGTTCGTGCCTCGCGCCGGCGCTGAAGATTTCGACGCGGTGGGGCGCGCCGCGATGGCGCTGGAGGCGCTGGAGGATTGCGGCGCTGATTTGATCTTGGCGGGGCACCTCCACCGGAGCTATGCGCGCCAGACCGCGTCGTTCTATCGGCTGGCCAGGCGTTCGATTCTCGTGGCGCAATCGGGCACGACGCTCTCCGCGCGCACGCGTGACGAGCGGAACAGTTTCAACTCGATAGACGTAAGGATGGACGCGGCAAGCGTCACAGTCCATGCCTGGGATCCCGATAGCGCCGCATTCGTCCCGCTCCCTACCTCTCATTACGAGAAGCGTGGCGAATGGCGGCTGGTAGTAGGAATTAGCGGAGATGAGCCGAATCAGTCCTGCGAGCAGTAGCGGATCTGGCTACGCCAAACGACGGATGCGGATTCGCCGCCACTCGCGGTACTGATTCAATAGACCGATGAGATCAAGGTCCAACACACAGGTGATCGAGTGGGGCGCGCGGCCTGCTGAGTCGAAGCGGCGGCGCAGGATTTACTGCGTCATCAACTGCCTGGCGGGATCGGCGGCTGACGTCCAGCGCGAAGCTTTGCATCAAGCCTTTGCCGACCACGGACGCGATTATGAGGTTGAGAGCATCGTCGAAATTTGCGCGCGACCGAAGTCCCTGGCGCAGATCGTCCGCCAGGCGATCGCGTCGGACGCGGACGTGATCGCCGCGGGCGGAGGCGATGGCACGATCAGCACGGTGGCCAATCAACTCGTCGGCACGCACGTCGCGCTCGGTGTCCTGCCCTTCGGAACGCTCAACCACTTCGCCAAGGATTTAGGGATTCCGCTCGACCCTCGCGCGGCCGTCGAAGTGGTATGCCGCGGCGCGATCAAGCGGGTGGATGTAGGCGAGGTCAACGGGCGCTACTTCATCAACAACTCGAGCCTCGGTGTGTACCCTGATGCGGTGCGCGTCCGCGAGCGCTGGCGGCCGCTGTTGGGCAAATGGCCGGCGCTCGCGATCGGCGCGCTCACGGTGCTGCGCCGCTTCCCTACTCTCAAGCTCAGCCTTGATATTGACGGCCGGCGCTTGCGCCGGCGAGTTCCATTGCTCTTCGTGGGAAACAACGCCTACTCGGTCGAGTGGCCGGACCTGGGCGAGCGCGAACGCCTTGACGAGGGCTGCCTGAGCTTCTGGCTCATGCGCGAGGCGAGCCGGCTTGCGCTCCTGCGTTCGGCCTTAAGTCTGCTGCTCGGGCGACTGCGTCTTGCGCCGGAGATCGAAGCCTCGCGCGTGCAGAGTCTGACCGTTAATTCGCGGCGCCGCCGCCTGCGCCGCCTACGCGTCGCGGTTGACGGAGAAGTGATCCGACTCCGCACGCCCCTGCGTTACCGGATACGTCCGCAATCGCTGAGCGTCTGCGTTCCGGAGATGTGATCAACGGCCGAAGTAGTTTTTGAGATCCAGGACGAAACCTTTGAGCAAAGGATCGCCAGAGATCGAGTCCGGATTGTCGAGTTCTTCAACTTCTGCGTTCGGACGATAGATGTAGACTTTCTTCTGAATTGGAACGATCAGCCAGCCGAGTTGCGCGCCGTTTTCGATATACTCTTCCATTTTTTCTTTCACTTCTTTAATTGAATCCGACGGTGATCGCAATTCCATGACGAAGTCGGGGCATATGCAACGCGGAATCGTTTAATAACGGCGCGCGGGGAGAGTTAAGTTAGTCAGGATATTTCAGTCCAGAAAAGGTTAAAACAACCGGGCATATTGTTGCGCTGTCGCTTTCCACATCAGGGAAAAGCAGAGAAATGCCGACATTCGACCGGAAAAACTGTCACCACGGCGCTTTCGGCCTTGGCGTATCAATCCGGCTATCAACTTTGTTGTAAGCAGTTAGCAACGGTTGCAAGACTCCGCATCCAACGGAATGGCGATTGCCAATCTCGGCCATGGACGAAATTCACCGCACCGGAGGAAAGACTATGTTCAGGAAAAACCTGTCGCTGTTTCTCATCGGCTCTCTGATGCTTTCCCTCTTCGCCGCCCCGTCCGCTTTTGCAAAGACGAAGCAGGAGAAGGAAGCGGCGTCGGTCGCGAAAGTAAAGGCGAGCGTCGCGAAACTCGGCGCCGGAGAGGACACGAAGATATTCGTCAAGCTGCGCGACAATACGAAACTCAATGGCTATGTCAGACGCATTGAGGAAGACGCTTTCGTCGTCGCCGACGCAAAGACCGGCGCTGAGACCAGGATTGCTTACGGCGATGTCAGGTATGCGAGAGGGAAGAACCTTTCGACGGGAGCGCTCATCGCCATCACGGTCGGCATCGGAGTTGGGGCGACACTTCTGGTTATCGCCCTTGTGCTTAGAGCCGTCTACAACGACTGATCCAATTGTAGAGGAAAAATTATGTTCAAGAAAAAATTGTCGGTATTTCTCATCGGCTCTCTGATGCTTTCCCTCTTCGCCATCCCATCCACATTGGCGAAGACGAAGGAGGAGAAGGGAGCGGCTCTGGCTGCGAAAGTGAAAGCCGGAGTCGCGAAACTCGGCGCCGGCACCGACACGAAGATATCGGTCAAGCTGCGCAACAAAACAAAACTCAAGGGCTATGTCAGCCGCATCGAGGAAGACGCTTTTTTCATCGCAGACGCAAAGACCGGCGCCGAGACCAGCGTCGCTTACGGCGATGTCACACAGGTGAAAGGGAATAACCTTTCGACGGGAGTGATCATCGCCATCGCGGCCGGCGTTGCGGTCGGGGTGACGCTCCTGGTTATTTATATCATTATCGTAAGCAACAGCAGGTGATCCGCCCACTGCGTTAAAACAGATTGGGCCTGCCGCAAACCGTCCTCAGCCATTGCGACAGGCCTGACTAAATACCTCCTTGACGATTCCTTCCATCAGGCGTAGTTTTCCGTCCGCGTATCAAGCCTTCGTTCTTCGACCAATGCGTTTCCGGAGATTGCGAGCCATGAACATTAACCTTGCGGCGCCTTTCAAGCGCCAGACCAAGATCGTCTTAATCGCTTTGCTTCTTTGCTGCGCGTTGTTGGTTCCCACACGCCAGGCCCAGAAGCGCCAGCCCGCGGCGAAAAAGCCCGCCACGGGAATTGATGACAAGGCGCTGCGGCAGGCTGACGCGCGTCCGGGCGATTGGATCACGCACGGGCGCACGTATTCCGAAGCTCGCCACAGCCCGCTGAAACGGATCGACGCGGCCAACGTTCAAAGGCTGGGCCTGGCCTGGTCGTTCGACACGCAGACCAATCGCGGTCTTGAGGCGACGCCGATTGTCGTCGACGGCGTGATGTACACGACGGGCAGTTGGAGCGTCGTCTACGCGCTCGACGCGAAGACGGGCGGGCAATTGTGGAAATACGACCCGCAGGTCGCGCCTTCGTACGGCGCGCGGGCCTGCTGCGACGTGGTAAATCGCGGCGTCGCCGTCTACAAAGGCAAGGTTTATGTCGGCGCGCTCGACGGGCGGTTGATCGCGCTCGACGCCGTTGACGGAAAGGTCGTCTGGCAGGTCACGACGGTCGATCAGAATCAGCCGTACACGATCACGGGCGCGCCGCGCGTCGTGAAGGGCAAGGTGATCATCGGCAACGGCGGCGGCGAATATGGCGTGCGCGGGTACGTAACGGCCTATGACGCCGAAACGGGCAGGCAGGCATGGCGTTTCTACACCGTGCCGGGCGATCCGTCGAAGCCGTTTGAATCGCCCGCGTTGGAGAAGGCCGCGAAGACGTGGACGGGCCAATGGTGGAAGATGGGAGGCGGCGGCACGGTTTGGGATTCGCTCGCTTACGACCCCGAACTCGATCTGCTTTACGTCGGCACGGGCAACGGCTCGCCCTGGAACCAGCAGATTCGCAGCCCGCAAGGCGGCGATAATCTTTATCTCTCCTGCATCCTCGCGCTTCGTCCCGACACGGGCGAACTCGTCTGGCATTATCAGGGCACGCCCGGCGACACCTGGGATTACACCGCTACCCAGCACATGATCCTGGCAGATCTGAATATCGAGGGGCGCGCGCGAAAAGTTTTAATGCAGGCGCCGAAGAACGGGTTCTTTTACGTGCTCGACCGCGCCACGGGCGAATTGATCTCAGCCGAAGCTTATGTCGAGATCACCTGGGCGAAAGGCGTCGATAAAAAGACCGGGCGGCCCGTCGAGAACCCCGCGGCGCGCTACAAGACCGGATTTTCAGTTCAGAAGCCCGGACCATTGGGCGGGCACAACTGGATGCCGATGTCGTTCAATCCGCAAACCGGGCTGGTCTACATTCCGGCTCAGGATTTCCCCGGCCTCTACACCCCCGACGCGAAATTCAAATACAGACCGGGGGCCTGGAATACCGGCGTCGATTTTTCGCCGATGAAGGACGCGCCGCCGTCAATACCTCCCGGACATCTGCTGGCCTGGGACCCCGTCGCGCAGAAAGAACGCTGGCGCGCGCAGTACAAAATGGCGTGGAACGGCGGCACGCTGACGACCGCCGGCAATCTGGTTTTTCAAGGGACGTCCGACGGGCGCCTGGTCGCCTACAGCGCCGATAAAGGCGAAAAACTGTGGGAGTCTCCGCTCGGCGTCGGCGTCATCGGCTCACCGATGACCTACGAGATTGACGGCGTTCAGTACGTGTCGGTAATGGCGGGCTGGGGTGGGGCTTTCGCGCTGGTCGGCGGATATGCGCTGACCGACATCAACACGCAGAACGTGGGCCGATTGCTGACCTTCGCGCTCGACGCGAAACAGCCGCTGGCCGCATTGCCGAAACGTTCGATGGCTGAGGCGCCGCCGATAGAATCGAAAGCGTCGCCGGAGATGATCGATAAAGGCGGCGCGCTATTCACCCAGTGGTGCGCCGTGTGTCATGGCGTGGGGGCGGTCGGCGGCGGCGGGCTTATTACGGCCTTGCCGATGTCGAAGCCGGAAGTCTTCAAGATGTACAAGGAGATCGTGCTCGACGGGGATTATTCGTCGCGTGGCATGCCCGCGTTCGGCAAGTGGCTGGGCAATGAAGACGTCGAGGCAATCCGCGCTTACATCCTCAAACGCAGGGCCGATCTGGCGGCGGGAAGATAGACCTCAAGGCCGGGAGTGTTCGGCAAACGGATCCCTCAATGTCTGGCTTAGCTATGATGTTTGGGAGGGGCATTAACAACCGAGGGCTATGAAACTCCGCAGAATTACAATAAGGTTCCCCATTTATAGACTTATCCAGACGTCGGCGTTGCTCTCCTGGCTGGTTCTGTTTTCTTCGTCTGTAGTCATAGCCCAGGAGCAGTCCTCGGCCGTAAAAAGCGCGCTGATTCTCTACGATGAGAATAAAGACTTTTCCGGCCTCGCCCTGTTGGACCGAAGTTTGACGTCAGCTTTGAGAGCCGGGGCGAACAGCAATCTCGACATCTACACCGAGTTCATGGACCTGTCACGGTTCCCTTTAAACGAGGGTACGAGCGGCGCCATGGTTGTTTGGCGTCAACTCCAGCGCTGGGGCATCAGCGAAGGTCGATTGCCGCCCGGCAGCGTCATCCAGTTCAGAGCGCCATCCTTCTGGGGCCACTATAAATGGCGGATCATAGGGGTCGTCTCGTTATGCATAGTTGAGGGGCTGCTGATCTTCGCCCTGCTCGCCCAGCGGGCCAGGCGCCGGCGTGTGGAAGAGGCGCTGCGCGATAACGAAGAGCGCCTCAATCTGGCCTTAGGCGCGGCGAACATGGGCGACTGGGATTGGCGCATTGACACCGGCGAATTGAAATGGTCAGACGAAATGCGACAAATCTTCGGCTTCGCCGGCGGCAAAGCTCTGACGACAAAATTATTCTTCGGCCTGATCCACCCGGACGACCGTCCGGCAGTCTTAAAGGCAATCACGCGGACCATCAATCTGGGCGCTCCCTATGATGTCGAATTCCGCACATTCCATCAGGACGGGAGCAGGCATTGGGTGATGGGCAAGGGGAAAGTTTTCTCGGACAAGGCAGGGCAGGCGGCGCGCATGCTCGGCGTCAATATGGACATCACCGACCGAAAGCGGGCCGAAGAGCGGCTCCGGAGCTACTTTGAATTGCCGCTGATCGGCATGGCAATCACGTCGCCTGACCGCCGATTCGTCGAAGTCAATCAAAAGCTCTGCGACATCCTCGGTTATTCAATGGATCAGCTGACAGGAATGAGCTGGGTTGACGTGACGCATCCAGATGACGTGGCTGAAAACATCCGGCTGTTGGACGAGACCTTGAGGGGGAAGACCGAAAGCTATGTGATGGACAAGCGGTTCATACATCGCGACGGGCGCATCGTTTATACGAGCATTTCCGCGCGATGCGCGCGTCGCGCGGACCGAACAGTTGATTACCTGGTCCTTATCGTACAGGACATTACTCAACGCAAACAGGCCGAAGACCGGCTAATGGAAAGTGAGGCGCAATTGCGCCTGCTGACGGAACTGATCCCGCAACATATCTGGACAGGAAATCCAGATAACACGACCGATTTTCACAACCGGCGCTGGCTCGATTACACCGGGATGACAATGGAAGAAGTGCGCCAAAAGGGATGGATGACCGCGCTCCATCCAGACGATCACGAAATTGTGTTTAATACGATACGAGAAGCTTCATCGCGGAAGGGGATTTATGAGGTCGAAATGCGTTTGAAGGGCGTTGACGGCCAGTACCGCTGGTTCCTGGCGCGCGCAATGCCGCAGTACGATCAGGAAGGGAACATCATCAAGTGGTATGGGACGAACACCGACATAGAAGACCGCAATAGGACCGAAGTGGCGCTGCGTGAAAGCGAAGCTCGTTTCCGTAACATGGCCGACAATGCTCCGGTGATGGTTTGGGTGACGGAGGCGGATGGCGCTTGCTCCTATTTGAGCCAGTCGTGGTACGAGTTCACCGGCCAAACTCCCGGAATTGGGCTCGGCTTCGGCTGGGTCGGCGCCCTTCATCCGGATGACCGCGAACTTTCGGAAACGACTTTCCTCGCCGCTAATGAGAAGCGCGAGCCGTTCCGGCTCGAATACCGGCTGAGGCGAAAAGACGGTGAGTATCGCAGGGCGATTGATTCTGCCATGCCGCGCTTTTGCCCGCAGGGTGGGTTCCTCGGTTATATCGGCTCGGTCGTTGACATTACCGAGACCAAGCGGGCCGAACTCAACACACAATTCATCAACCAGCTTGACTTCGAGCTGTCGCAGATCGCCGATGCGGACGAAATCATCCGGTTGGCGACAAGCAGGCTTGGCGAATACCTCGGCGTGACCAGCTGCTACGTTATCGAAGTAAATCCGGCGGCCGGTTTGGCGTTCGTTCGTGATGGTTGGGATGGTTGGCGTCGCGACGGGAAAAGCGTAGTGGGCGAATACCGCATCAGCGATTATGCCACGCCGGGGTTCCGCGAAAATCTCGAGTCCGGGCAGGCCGCTATCGTCAACGACGTCATGACCGATCCGCGAACTCGCGATTTCGCCTCCAAATACGAGTCTTTCGGCGTCGGCGCATTCATCACCATACCTGCCCTGAACGAAAAGCAGTGGGAGGCCAGCTTGAATATTAATCACCCGCAAGCGCGGGATTGGCGTCCGGACGAGACGCAGTTGATGCGGGACATCACCGCGCGCCTCTGGCCGGCCTACAAACGGGCGCGTGCGGTAGAGGAGTTGCGCGAGAGCAAGGACAGGTATCGCAGCGTGGTGGAGGGCCAGACCGAGTTGATATGCCGCTACCTGCCGGACACCACGCTTACGTTTGTCAACGCCACCTACTGCCGGTATTTTGGCAAGACTCAGGAAGAGCTCATTGGCGCGAAATTTCTCGACTTTATCCCCGAGCCGGCGCGCGAAGGCGTTCGCAAACACGTCGAATCGTTAGTCGAAAATCGGAGCGTGGAGATAAATGAGCATGAGGTGCTGCTTCCCAATGGGGACATGGGATGGCAGCAATGGATTGACCATGCAATCCTCGACGCCAGCGGAAAAGTCGTTGAATTTCAGGCTGTCGGGCGTGATATCACCGAACGCAAACAGATGGAGGAGGAGTTGCGCGAGAGTGAAGAGCGTCTGCGGCTTGCGCTCGAAGCGGGGCGCATGGGTGTCTGGGAATGGGATCCGAGAAACAACGCCGTCAAGTGGTCCAAGGAGCATTACACGGTTATGGGCCTCAGGCCATTCAGCGTCGAGCCGGATTATTACGCCTGGGCTGACCGTGTGCATCCGGATGACCTGCCGGTGGCGACGGAGACGATGAGTAGAGCGATCGCGGAGAAGGGAGAATACAGACAGGAGTACCGCATCATCTGGCCTGACGGGAGCATGCGCTGGGTGGAGGGGCGAGCCAAGCCCGTTTACGACGAAGGCGGGCAATGCCTGAAAATGAGCGGCTTCATCGTTGACATTACCGAACGCAAGCAAGCCGAAGATGCGCTTCGAATGTCCGAAGACAAATTCTCCAAGGCTTTCCGCTCCAGCCCCGATGCGATTGCCATCGCCAGGCTGGCTGACGGCATGATCCTGGAAGTCAACGGGCGTTGGGAAGAAATTCTCGGCTACACTCGCGACGAAGCGGTTGGGCGCACCGTGTGGGAACTGCAAATCTACCAGAACCCCGGCGAACGAGCGCGGCTGGTCGCTCTGGTGGACGAGCAAGGTTCCGCGCGCGACTTCGAAGTGGATATACGAAAGAAGACGGGCGAAATCCGGAATGTCTTGACCTGCGCCGAGCCGATGATGATACGCGACGAGCCTTGCCTGCTGGTCATCGTGCGGGACGTCACCGAACTCAAGCTGGCGGAAGAAGCCCTCCGCCGCAACGAGGAGGCCCTGCGCAGAAGCCACGCCCGGATAGAAGACCTGGCCGGACGTTTGATCGCCGCCCAGGAGGATGAGCGCAGACACATCGCGCGCGAGTTGCATGACGACCTGAACCAGCAGGTAGCGGCGCTGGCCATAGGCATCAGCCGTCTCAAGCGCCAGTTCCCTGACGCCGGCGCCGCCCTTCAGGAACAGATCGCCAGGCTGCGGGAGAAGACGGACTGGCTCTCCGAACGCATCCGGCAACTGTCGCACGATCTGCACTCTTCAATTCTGCAACACGTCGGCCTTCCCGCCGCGCTTAATTCTTATTGCGCGGAGTTCTCCGACCGGGAAGGGATCGCTGTTACGCTCGACATTCGAGACGGCGTCGAAGCCGTATCGCAGGACGCGGCGCTTTGCCTTTACAGGGTGGCGCAGGAATCATTGCGTAACGTCGCAAAGCATTCGGGCGCTCGTAGCGCCATAGTGGCGCTGACCCACGTTAACGGCGCCGTCGAGTTGCGCGTCGTAGATGAGGGCGTCGGGTTCGATCCGGGACAGGCGCGGGAAAGCCGCGGACTTGGGCTGGTCAGTATGGAAGAGCGGGTGAAGTTGCTGCATGGCAATTTTGTATTAACGACTCGGCCGGGCGCGGGGACTGAATTGAGAGCGCAAATTCCATTGAGGCGGGAGTATGAGCAAAACAAGAGTCTTGCTGGCTGACGATCACACCATCGTGGCGGAGGGCTTGCGAAGCTTGCTGGAAGGCGAGTTCGAATTCGTCGGCACGGTCGGCGACGGGCGCGCGTTGTTGGACGCCGCGCGGAACCTCAAGCCCGACGTGATCGTGGCGGACATTTCCATGCCGCTGCTGAACGGCCTTGACGCCGCGCGCCAACTCAAGCGGGACGGCGTCACGGCCAAGATCGTCTTCCTGACAATGCACGCCGAGGCGCAACTCGCGGCCGAGGCTTTTCGGGCGGGCGCTTCCGGTTACGTGCTCAAGTCCTCCGCCGGTGAAGAGCTCATCGCCGCCATTCATGAGGTGGCCAAGGGGCGCGCCTATGTTACGCCTCTGATAACCAAAGACGTGTTGAGCTTCCTGATGGACGCCGCCCGCCAGCCGCGCCAGCCGGCCGTCAAGCTGACGCCGCGCCAGCGCGAGGTGCTGCAGCTTGTCGCCGAAGGCCGCACGATGAAGGAGGTCGCCTCCATCCTCAATATTTCGGCCCGGACGGTCGAATCTCATAAATACGAAATGATGGAAGCGCTCGGCGTCCAAACCAACGCTGAACTGGTGCAATACGCGATCAAGATAGGGTTGGTCTCCGTCTCGCCCACGCCGGGCGACCTTTCTCAGTAGACGCCTCCCGGCAATCCCGTATTTTCCCCAATTGACCTCGCCTGAGGCCTCAAGTAGAAACATGATGAAATTTGCGATCCGGCAGTCATCATTTTGCAAAGAATGAAGAGTGAATCGTGGGCCGAATAAGAGTTCTCATTGCTGATGATCATGAAGGCGTGCTCGACGATATTCGCGGGCTGCTGGAGCCGGAATTCGACGTGATCGGCGCCGTGGGGGATGGGCAGTCCCTTATTTCGGCGGCTGACACATTTCAACCCGACGTGATCGTCACCGACATCTCAATGCCGAGTTTGAATGGGATCGAGGCCGCCCGCCTGATCATTCAAAAAAATCCCGCCTCCAGAATCATTCTATTGACTGTGTATAAAGACCCGGCGCTCCTCGAACAAGGTCTATCCGCCGGCGCGCTGGGTTATGTGCTGAAGCTGAAGGCGGACGAAGAACTCTCACTCGCCATCCACAGCGCGCTTGAGGACAAGCGCTTCGTCTCGTCGGAAGTTTCCTGAATCGCTTTCCCCTTCTAAGGCCAGGCGCCCGTATTTTTATCCGCCAATACCGGTAATTCTCCGAATTGCCGACCTCTCGCTTCTTTTGATAGCTTCTCGCGCGCCAACACGCAATCCATCACAGCCGTCTGATCCGCATCCCAGTTCAGATAGCCGACATGGAACACCGACGGAATTTAAAAGGTTAGGTGTGCGATGCGTATCCTCTATGTCGAAGAGCATGCGGAGTCTAGTGAACTGCTCGCCTTGTGGCTGGGCAGTTACGGCTATGAGCTTGTATCAGCCAACACGCTGTCCGACGGGTTGATCCTGGCCAAAAGCGGAACTTTCAACATCTACATATTGAGCGGTAAGTTCATTGACGGGACGGGTCTTGATTTGTGCCGGCTGATACGGCAGTTCGATCCGACTACCCCGATAGTCTTTTATTCGGCGCTCACGCGCGATTCTGATCTGGTGGCGGCGGTCAACGCCGGCGCGCAGGCTTACCTGATCAAGCCTAACGACTTTGAGCAGATAGCGTCGACCATCAAACGTCTGGTAGATACTGAGATACTCACGAAACCGCACGAGTCGCCTTAAATAAGAGCTGTTTATCCACCAATAAAAATATATCATTGGACAATCCAAGTTAGGAAACCTTATCTTCCACCTTGGGTAAGAATATCCGTATCTCTTCCACTAGAAACTCCGTACAGCGTTCCGATTCGGCGCCGAGAGCAAGACTGAATCGTGGGGGGGAAGTATAGGTTTGATGGCGAACTTATAAAGAAGATGACAAAGCGTAATCTGAAAAACATCGTATCGGTAAACGTCATCCCGACCATCGCGTCGACTATCGCGGCTAAATGGACGCGACTCGCTGGCGGCGGAAGTTGAATTGAGACGAAGAGGCTCAAGATTAAGCCAAGCCCCAGCGAGAAAAAGAAGCTCGCTGGGGCTTTTGAATTTATCATCGCCAAATTTCATAGGGCGAATGAATGTTGTTGATGCTTTGCCGCCTGAAGGTGGAGCTACAAGCTTAGATCAGTAAGCAAATGCGCGCAGGGGAGCGGCGCCGCGAGTTGTTTACTCGCGCCTCTTTCCTGATTGGACTCCTGATCGGACGAGGCCACAGACAGGGCGATTAAACAAATCGCCCCACATCCTACACGCATTTGCAAATCGTCATAGGATTAACCCCGACAACTGACAACAGGCTGGAACCCATGACATTACTCGAACAATTGGGAATCGAAGAAGAACGCGACGCCTGCGCGATCATCGCCTGCGTCAAACGCGACGGCAGGGCGTCGCACGGCAATGTCAAGCGGACGATCGAAGCGCTGACCAAGATGGGGCACCGGACGGGCGAGATCGCCGGCGAAGGCGACGGCGCGGGCATTCAGACCGACATCCCGCGCGAAATCTGGCTGCATCATCTGGAATCGCGCGGGTTGATCGGCTCGACTGTCAACCACCCCTACTTCACAGTCTCGCACCTTCTGTTGCCCGCCACCGAGCGCGCCAATCACGATGACGTCAAGCGGCGCGCGGTCGAGATATTCGAGACGCGCGGAATGGAGATCGTGCTCGAACAGGACGCGCAGGTCAGGCGCGAGACGTTGGGGCCGCTGGGGCGGGCTAATGAGCCGCTCTTCTGGCAACTGGCGGCGATCCCGCGCGGGGCGCGACGAATGGGAAACCGCGAAACCTTCCACATCCACCTGGCGCTCGAACGCGAGCTGCCGGTCCACGTAGCCTCTCTGAGTCACACCAGCGCCGTCTACAAGATTCGCGGCGACGCCGAGGCGCTGCGGCGGTATTTTCCGGAGCTCTCCAGGCCGGAGTTCAAATCGGCGATCACGCTGGGCCACGGGCGCTATTCCACCAACACCAACTCAGCCGCCGAGAAGGCGCAGATGTTTTCTACGCTCGGCCACAACGGCGAGATCAATGCGATCGACCGGCTGACGCGCGAAGCTGTCGCGCTGGGCTTTCAACTGCCGGCGAGCGCGAGCGATTCGCAGATTCTCGACCGCGTCTTCGAATGCCTGATGTTCAATTACGGCCTGTCGCTGATGGAAACCGTCGAGATCATCTTCCCGCCGGTCTGGAGCGAGAGCGAGAAGTACGACACGCCGCTCAAGCCTTTTCACCGCTACTTCCGCCGCGCGTTCGGGTCGCTCGCGCAAGGGCCCGCCGCGATCATCGCGCGCGAGGGCGACGAAGTGGTCTTCAGTTGCGACGCGCTGGGCCTGCGCCCGCTCTGGTTCGGAAAGACCGAAAAAGAATACTTCGCCTCGTCCGAAAAAGGCGTTGTGCCCCTGGAGGCGATGGCGGAAAACCCCCGTCCCCTGGCGCCCGGTGAGAAGATGGGGTTGTTGGTCAGGCGCGCCCGCGAGGTAGAGGTCTTCGAGCACCAGCAGATGCAACGGCGCATCCACGAAATGTCCTCGGAGCGTTACGACTTCCACCGGCTCAACGAGGTCACGATGACCTCCGGCGTCTTCTCGTTCAATTTCGATGACGAAGAGAAGGCCGAAGCGAAGCCTTCTCTCGTAAACGCCGAGAACGAATCGCCCGAAGACGCGCTGGCCGTCGAAGAACAGCAGAAAGAGCGCGCGATCAAGATCGAGCGCACGCTGGCCGCCACCGACGCCCTGACCGCGATGGGATGGACGAAAGAAGAGGTCGACAACCTGATGACGATGGTCACTGGCAAAGACCCGCTCTCCGGACTCGGCTACGACGGCCCGCTCGCCGCCTTCTCGAAAGTCCGCCGCAACCTGAGCGATTACTTCCACGAGCGGGTCGCGGTGGTCACCAACCCCGCTATTGACCGCGTGCGTGAAGGCGATCACTTTTCCGTCCGCGTCTTTCTAGGCGCCAGGCCATCGCTCGCCGAAGGCGGTTCAATGCGCCAGCAGATCGAATTGAAATCGCCGATCCTGCTGGGCGGGGCCACCCGAGATTTCCTGCCGGCGCACGCGGCGGTCGCTCAGGAGTTCGGAACCTGTTTGATTGACGACATCGCGCGCGAATTCAGCGAGAGCGTGGAGAGCCTCAAGACCGGTGCCAACCCCTTTTCGGCTGAAGCGCGACTGAGACAGTTGCGCGCCAGCTTTGAGGGAGAGACGTTGACCGGACTGATCGCCCGCACGATTGACATCACTTACGACGAGGGCGAGACGCTCGGCGGCGCGCTCGAGCGGGTCAGACAGGAAGCGCGTGAGGCTGTTTCGTCGGGGGTGACGCTGTTGATTCTGGACGATTCACGCGCCTATGAATTCCATGAACTCTTCATCGACGCGCATCTGGCGCTGGCCGCCGTCGATCAGGCGCTGAACTCCCCGATAGAGATATCCGTCTCGGGCTGCGCCGTCACGTCCGACCTCGTCAGCGGATTAGGCAATAACGGGCT
>DATCXQ010000727.1:0-14517 GCA_036565725.1 Blastocatellia bacterium | reverse complement strand
GTCTGGTCATCCTGAGGGTGAACCGTCCCCAGAAACCCCGCGACGTCAGCCATCACCGCGTCGCGCGACTGTTCGGCGCTCAGCCCGTTGGTCCCCTCGGCCATCGCCATTAAACGGTCTTCGCCGTACTCATCCCTCTTCTCGTTCATCGCCTCGGTGATTCCGTCCGAGTAGAAAAAGAGCTTGTCTCCACGTTCCAGTTGAATGGTCTCGACCTTCAGCGACCGGTCGAAGGCTCCCCCCTGGTTCAACCCCATTCCCATGCCGGGCGATTTCAACATCCAGGTATTGCGCTCTGCGGCGGCGCCGCCTCTATGGATGATCGTCGGGTTGTGGCCGGCGCGGGCGTAACTGAGCGTTCTTCTTGGCGGATCGATCACTCCCAAGAACATGGTCACGAAGGTTTTTCTCCGGCAGACGTCGTAAAGATGGCGATTGACCTCCCGCAGAATCTCTCCGGGATCGTCCTTATATTCGGCGACGGAATCGAGCAGCCCTTTGGTCAAGGTCATGTAGAGCGACGCCGGAACTCCTTTGCCCGAGACGTCGGCGATGACGACGCCGATTTTGCCATCGGGCAGCGCAAGAAAATCGTAGAGGTCGCCGCCGACTTCCTTCGACGGGTTGCAGACGGCCGAGATGGCGACGCCGGGCGCGGAGGGCGGGGCGTCAGGCAGCATGCGCAATTGCGCTTTGCGCGCGACTGCGAATTCACCCTGCAATCGCTCGCGCTCGGCGCGTCTCTCCGGAGGTTCCTTGATCGCCGTCTCTTCTTCTTTGGCTTCGCTCGACCTCGACAATCCGGCCAGAGCGGCGATGATCGCCAATGCCAGACCGATCGCGGCATGACGGCCGGACGCCTGAAGAGACGCCGAACTTTGAGCCAGTAGCGCAGCCGAGCCGAGAGCCGTCCGTGAGGCCATCGTCGTCGCTATCACCGCCAGCAGACCGAAATTGCGATAGAGCCAGACGAACAGCCAGGCTTGCAGCATGCTCGCCACTACGAGCGCCGGCGCCGATGTGTGGAACAATTCCAGCCCCGTCACCGTCACAAAAGCGATGACGAAGACCAAAATCCGCCGGAACAAGGCCCTCTTCATGAACGCCTCCGCCACCGGAATCAGAAACGCGAAGGATACGAAGATCAGAAACTGGTTGCCGTCAAGAAATTCGTCCAACGCCGGCGCCGAAGCGCCGAACGCGCTTTCAATACCCTTGGCGCTGATCGAGGCGCCGGGGAAAACGCCGGTCGCGGCGACCACATACGCGATCACTTCCAGCAAGCCCCCCGTCAATAATCCCGCGACAAGGCTTCCCATCACCGGGCGCCTGAGAATCTTGCCTTTCAGAGCCAGCTCCAGGTCCACCGTTCTGCGATTGGCAATGCCGGATGATAGCGCCAGACCAGGCGCCAGAAACAGGTAAAGAATAGCGGCTGTGCAGAGATTAACGGCGATGAGGAGCGCCCATCGAATCACCGCCCCGGCGCCAAGCGCAAAAGAGTTGTTGTTGAAGCGAATGTTATAGACCGATTCGTCGGCAAGGCTTCCGAACATGTTGGAAACAAGCAGGAGCAGGAAGGCGCAGGCTAGAAAGACCAGCGTCTTGCGGTGGTCAATCCGCCGCCTGGCCAGGCTGACGAAGTAGAAGATAACCACCAGAATGATCGCGGGGAAGATCAAAAAGGTATTCGCGCTCGACAGGGCGGCTATCGTCCCGCTGCGCCGAGCGTCGGATTCCTCTTGAAACTTCGGGGTGAGATTGGATTGCAGCCAGACCTCTTTGACTTTCCCATCGCGAACGACCACGCCGGCTAAAACATTGAGGCCGTCGTCAGCCGCCGTCCACGAGAACTTCCTGTCTTCGTCGCCGGCGTTCGATCCGGAAAGGAAAGAGAATTTGCCGTATCGATTGCCCAGGAACCGCCTCAAGGCTTCATCGGCGATCTTCTGTTCGTTGGCGAGCGCGTCGGGGGCCTGCGCCGTTTGCGGCTCATCTTTTTTCTCCCCGTCTTTTTTCTTGCTGGGCTCGCGCAGCCTGTACCCCAACAATTCACCGAGCGAATTGAGCCTCACTTCAAAACCCGAACCCGATTGCGCGCCGGCCAGGTTGACTCGCGCCTTCACCGGCGTGAAGAGCGAATCAATCAGCGGGTTGGCCTGTCGGGAAAGGTAGTATTCATCGTCGCGGTGATATTCAATCTTGACGGTTGCGGCCCGGATGGGCGCCGTATAGCCGTGGGCGGCCGCCGCCGCTGTCGCTATTTCGATCGCCGCGGCGCGATCCATCTCGAAGTTCCACCTCGCCGCCGGGTTGGTCTTGCGGAACAGAAAGAAGAGGCCGCCGTAGCCGATCAGGCCGAGGACAAGCAATGTCACCAGGCGGCGGTTGGTCATCAATCATTCTCCTTTTGATTGAGTTTAACGATTACCACAGTCAGATCGTCATCCACCATCTGTTTTCTAGCCCTTTTTGAGCCCTCTTTGACGTTCTTGTCGAGCGCCACTTGCAGCGCGGCGGAATCGGCGCCGCGGGCGTCGGTCAGAACTTTAGACAGCTCGGCGGCGGGGCCGGTCTTGTCGTTCTTCCAGTTTTTTACGATGCCGTCGGTAAGCATCGCCACGCTGTCGCCCTCGCCTAGCGCGCAGCTTCCCTCGATCACCAAAATGTCAGCGTCGGCTCGTCTTCCCTCTTTTCTATTGGACTTGAATTTGATCTCGCGTTCTTCGGGGAGCGACAACCGGCCGGGCGAATTTTCGCTGGCAACCATGATCGCAGGATGAGTCCCGACGCGCGCATAGCGCAACGTCCCGTCGCCGGGGTCGATCACGGCGTAGGCGAGGCCGAACCCATCCTCGTCGTCGAGCATTGCGGCGAGGCGATCCTGTAATCCGCGGATGAGCTCGGTTGGCGAATTATCTGATTGACCGTCCCCCAGAATCCTCGGCGTCAGAAAGCCTTTGGCGAAGGCGATCGAGAGCGCCGACCCGAGCCCCTTGCCGCCTCCTTCGGCGATCAGGATTCCAAGCTTGCCCCCCTCCAATTCGAATACGTCATAGAAATCGCCGCCCACTTCGTGAGCTGGATGGCAACAGGCCGCGATGGAGAGATTGGGATGGCTGGGCAATCGCTCGGGCATCAATCTTTTTTGAGCCTCGCGCGCCGCCGAGGCCTCCGCCTGCATCGAGATTCGTTCCGCCAGACGTTCGGCGTATACCGGCCTCACCTCGTCCTCGCGATAGAACCTGCCTTTGAAAGCGAATATGAACGCAATCGGGAGTGAAGCCGCCGCAAGGATCAGAGAGACGAGGCCGGTGTCGTGGAGGCCCTTGGACGGTTGCGCAATCATTTCCACGATGATTGACCAATAGGTCGGGGCCGCGATGCAGATTATCGCAGTGAGCAGATCGAAATAGAAGAAAGCGAGCATGAAGAGGAAAGTCCTCGCAGCCGCCATCAGTAGAATGGCCGTCCACGGACGAAAGCCCAGATAGGGGCCTGCGCAAGCCAGCCAGACGAAGACCGCCGCCGACACGATGACCGCGCGCCGCGAGCGGAATCGCCGGTGTAGAAATGGCAGCGGTAAAAGCAGGCCAGTGACAGTGACCAGAATGGTGTCTGTCGGCGTCACCATCAGAGACGAAATCAATGGCAAATACCCGAACCATGGATCGAACGGTCCGAAGGCTTCGCCGTAACCCGGCTTCCCTTGCCAGGGCAAGAAAGCCACACCGCAAAGCAATAACATCCAACCGCCCATCGCGCATCCGATCAAAAAAGCGCGGCTGACATTCTGAGAGAAGAGGCGGCCCGTGACCAGCGCATCGAGCGATGTCAGTTTGCCGGGATAGGATTCTCGTATGTCGCCTTCTCCACTTCCATAAGCAAACCCGATAAACAGCCCGCAAACGACATAAAACATCGTGACCGAAAAGTAGATGATCGAAGTAAGCAGCCAATCAGGGATCGGAATATCGTGGATACCGCCGTTGCCATAAAAGACTACGTCAGTCAGCAGAAGAAAGAGCGACAGCACGGCGGCGAAGATGATCGTCACCAGCGCGATGCGCGAATATGATACTTCCTTCTGTTTGACTCGCTGAACGAAGCGGTAGAGGCCGAAGATCATGACAACGGCGATCAGTAATCCGTATGCGACGCCAAAGACGGTCTTCAGTGTCGATCCGCTGTTCAGATTGCTTTTGGCGAATGCCGAGTCAATCTTGGCGTTAACTGTATCGCCGGTTAAGACGTCGCCGCGAAATGATAGTTCGCTGCTGACGGTCAATTCGGGAATGGTCTTGAGGGGCCACTTCCAGGCGTATTTCCTGATGACTGCGCCGGTCTCCGCCTTCTCCTCCAGTTTCCAATCCACATCGGATAAGGCGCCATCCTGAACGAGATGCTGTGAGAGCCTCGATTTAAAGGCCTCCATGGCTATACGCCGCGCCTCGGGTTCGGCGATATCGCCCACTTTGCGCTGCTTAGAGAAGTTTCGCGTATATCCTAGCGCGCGTCCGTCGGGGCCCAGTTCGACTTCAAGGCTTTCCAAACTGTCGGGCGATCTGAAACGAACGCCGACCACTACTTCCGGGACGAACTGTCTTGCGATCTGGCCCTCTCTGCCTTTGTCCAAACTATAATAGAAGAGCAGGTCATTTGCGGTCTCGACGTGGCACAGGCTTTTCCATCCGGTCACGTCGATTCCCTTTGAGGCCGCGAACTTCGCGGCGGCCTCTATCGCCGCTCGCCTGTCAATCTTGAACCCAACTTTGAGGTTCGGATCGTATTTAAAAAGCAAAGACGACCCTGCCATATAAGCCAGTGGCGAGAGCGCGAGGATAACGACCCAGACCCAACGAGTCTTCTTGATAAGATTTGTTTCTGGCAGCATAGGGCGAGAGACCTAAATTTACCGAGAGTCGGAGGCAGAATAGAAGCGCGCGAAGAATGTGTCAATATCCGCAAGCCATCGGCAATCGTAGCGCAAACTGTCGCCCCCAAATCCACGGTTAAGATCGATAGGATCGATCTTAACCGTGGCGCGGACTTTAGTCTGCGCATGCGTCATATCCTCGGGCCGCGCGGACTAAAGTCCGCGCCACTATTTTTCCTGGTTATAAGGCAGGCCCGGGCCACAACTCATGTCCACGCAAACTCGGCAATTTGCTCTATGACTTCCCGATCCCACTACTTCGATCAGACGGCTTCTTATTTATCTCAGTGATCACGGCGTGACCATGAAGTGGTCACGCCGTGATCACTGAGATAAGCCGTTTAAAATCAGATGGTTGAGCGATGTTGTGCTGAAATGGAAGCATTGTAGGTGGTCAGGCCATGACCAACTGACGCCGGAATGGTCCGCAGCCCAGAGATTGTTGGCAATATACTAAATCCCAGCGCCAGCGTGGGTTAGAAGCTTTAGTGAGTCCGAAGCGATCTGCGGCACAAAAGTTGATTTTGGGATAGAAGGCAAAAGCTATCTCGACAAAACAAAAGGTCGATGTGCTTGTACCCATTTCCGTACCCCCCCGGCTCCGCGGGGCTTCAGCCTCGCATGCCGGGGGGATTTTTTTCCGCGCATGGTGTTTTGCGCTATTTTCCCGGCCGCTTGCCTGGAACTACAAATAGAGTAACCGATGGATACTAGCGGCCACTTTCATATCGGATGGTAATTTGGAGTAAGCATGAGCAACAAACCAAAAAATCAGGTCGGGCAACGAGAGGTCAATAGTGAAGACTTGGTGAATGATTGGTTTGAGGGGCATAGATGGGCGAGGGAAGTGGAGTGGGCGTTGGACGCAGAGCAGAAGTGGGAATTCATCAAAGCGCTCGTGGCCGCTGCTCCGAATGACGATGCGCTCGGCTCCATCGGAGCTGGTCCTCTGGAGGATTTGTTGTATGGTAATTCAGAGGAGTTTATCGACCGCGTCGAGCGAGAGGCGGCAGTGAATGAGAAGTTCAGATTCAGTCTGTCTATAGTCAGAAATCCGAATTTGATTCTCAAGAATCCCAATCGGAATGAAGAAATTCAGCAGCGAATAGCGCTTTCTATTCGTACTTGAAGTGAACCAAGAAAAATTACCGTAGAGCATCAAATCACATTCCCCAGAATGACGGCTGAAGCTATAGCGTGCGGCCGAAACCGATTCTGAAGGCGAACCTCTTTTCGGGCGCGAGCAGCGTCGCCGGAGGCGGGCTGATTTGAGCGTTCGGGTTGTAGGCGAAGATGAAGCGCAGGGGAATGTGGACGACGGGAACCATGACGCGAAGTTCGACGCCGAGCGAGATGCGGTAATTCGGGAGCCGATCGCCAATGTCTCCCAGGGGCCGCACCCGCGTTATCAGGAAGGTGTTTGAAACCGGCGGAGTGGTTTGCACCGGGCTGATGAATTGCTGCTCCTTCAACCCGCCAGTGTTGAACACTGCGCCGATGTCGAAGAAGGCCGCCCCGGACAATCTTCGCGTCAGCGGCGCGCGGTATTCGGCGTTGCCGATCAGTTCGGTGTCGCCGCCGATGGGCTGCACGCCGCTGGAGAGAAGGACCGGCGGAGTGTCTCCGACGGCCAGTAGCCGATCCACGCGGGCCAGCGGCGCAATAGAATTGATCGGGAAGCCGCGCACCTCCATATCTCCGCCAAGGAAGTAGCGACTGGAGATCGGTACGCCGTCGATCACCGAAAGCGTGCGCGCATCGAAGGGCCTGCCGTATGAGGCGATGTGCCCGGCGCGCAGGCGGTAGCCGAAGACGTTCCGCTCGCCGCGCCGCAGCCCCTCATTGAGCGGGACGAACTGCCGGAAATCGATCCAGGGTCTGACCGTGTTGATGTTGCCTCCGAGCGCCCGTCCGTTCGTCTCGACGCCGGAGGTCAGCCGCACGCCGCGCATCGGGTCAAAACTTCGATCCAGCTTGTCGTGCGTCAGAGCCGGCGTGAAGCCGGCCAGCCGGAAGTTGTCCCGTTCGACGCTGCTCACGCCCGGCGACTGCCCGGCCGTGAGGTCTCTCAGCCTGGTGAAATTCAGCGCGTAGAAGAGACTCGCGCGCGTCGCGGCGGCCAGGCTGTTGCGCCCTCTGGCCAGCGGTATCGTCCCTCCCATGCTCATCCCGGCCGAGGTTTGAATGTAGAGCGGACGACGGTCAGACCCCGCTTCAACGAATTTGAATCGCTGGTAGAAGCCTGACAGACTTATAGTGACCGGCCTCGCCGTCAGCAGCGTGTTGGTGTATTGCGCCGAAGCCAATTGCTCCAGATTGCCAAAGCGCATCTGAGCGGCGAAGCTGTCGAGCCGCCCGGTCAGGCTGATGTTCGAATAATCCACCCCGGCATTGACTCCGCCGATGCTGCCCCCGCCGCCGCTGAAATCGATCCGCTGGACGTCGTGCTCGGTCAGATGCAGTTCGACGTTCGCGGTTCCTTGCGCCATGTCGTAATTGATGATTATGTCGCTGGGCTTGATGGGGTCGAAGAGTCCCGTGCGGTTGAACCTCTCAATCGCCTCCTGCAATCTCCCGTAATCGAAATACTCGCCCTCATCTAGAGGGATCATTCGCCGCAGGTACAGGTCCACCGTCCGGTAATTGCCGACGAATTCCAGCCGCCCGAGCGTGAAGCGCCTCCCCTCGTTGAGCGTGATGGTGATGTCGGTCACCACTTCATTGTTGACGGGCGGCGTGGATTTGAACTCGATCTCGGGGGCGAACTGCAGGTAGCCCAGCCGGCCATAAAGATCGCGCAGCTGAGCGAGCGCGGCTTCCATCAGACTGGCGTTGATCACTTCGCCCTCTTTTATGGGGAACTGCGCGCGCGCCTGTTCGGGCGTGAGCACGGAGCCGTCGCGGACGGTCAATTTGCCGAGCCTGTGCAGAGGGCCTTCGGTGATGGGAATGATCAGCCGGACGGGAACGTCACCTTCGGTACGCGCGGCGTCGGCTATATTGATGAACCGTATCTTGGGCTCACCGACCGAGGCGTTCAGGTAACCACGATCGGTCATGTATCTCATCAAACGCGTGGCGTCTTCCTGAAAGCGCTCGCGCGTGAAAACATTGCGCCGCCCGAACGCCCGCAAGAACACATCCGCGCTAACGCGTCGCAATTGACGGCTCAGCTCCGCGCTTGAAAAGACGTTGTTACCTTCAAAGATGACTTCTTCAATAACCAGGTTAGGCCCCTGGCTGTCCTGCGCCGGAGTCGGAGGCTGTTGGCCTTGAGTTGGGGGAGTGGGTTGTTGGGCCGGGGGAGTGGATTGCAGGCTCTGCACGCCCTGGTCGTCCGTGGCGGTCTGTTTATCTTGAGAGGGATTCTGCCCGGCAAGAGATAGTAATATTGTTGCGACGAGCAGAATCGCTTTCATCGAAAACCTCCACGCTAAATCGAAACACGCGACAATGAGACCCCGGCAAAGCGCCGCGTGGCGCCCTGCCGGCCTCAGGTGTTTTGATTTAGTTATAACCGGCGCGCGGCGAGGTCATTGAGTCTTGCCGCCCAGCTTGCCGGCTATCTCGCGCGCCATCTTCAAGTGATCGCGCAGCGTCGGAAGCGCCTCGGACGCGAACTGTTTGATATCCGCGTTGGTCGCTTGGGTTGCGGCGCGCTCGAATACCGATACGTCATTTGCGTGGTCGGTGACCATCTCTTTTATATATTCACGGTCGAACGTCTTGCCGGAGAGTTTCTCCAACCGGCTGACAAGGGCCTGCTGTTCTGGCTTCAAATTCGTCGGCAGCGTGACGCCTAGGTTCGACGCCAGTTGCTGCAACTTCTGGCCCAGTTGGCTATGGTCCGTGGCCATGCTCTCTCCGAACTGCTTCACGTCATTGCTCGAAGCCTTCTGCGCGGCCATGTTGCCCAGTTGAACTTCCAGCATGCCTCCGCGCGCCGCATTCGTCATAAACTCCTTTTCGGGAGCAGTGAGCGCCACAGGGCTTCCAGTCGGGCTTGCGGTCGGCGACGGGGTCACTCCCACGGTCGGACTGGGGGTGGCTTCGCCGACGCGCTCGCGCTCTGGTCGAGGCTCACAAGCCGTAAAGATCAAAACTGTAAACCCCAGTGTTAAAATGAACGTGGTTATACCTCTGCTGTTCGCCATGGAATTTCCTCCTTCTACACATTGAATCGAAGTCAATCCTGATTATGAACGGGCGCGCCTATCCAGACTTGCCTCGTTCACCGAATTAAAAACGCGGGAAAATGGGAGAGGTAGAGCTTATTTCGGCAGGCGCCTTCAGTCCGTCCTCAATCGAACAGAGCCTGATTAAAGGAAAAGACGGAGAGACAGGGCGACGGGGCGACGGGGCGAGAGGGCGACGGGGCGAAAGAAAGAAGACATTATTTCTATGTCACCCTGTCCCTCCGTCGCCCCATCGCCTTGTCGCCCAGTCGCTTAGCGGCTACCTTGGAATGATCGGCAACACGATCGCCGATGGGCGCTCGGCGTCGTGATAGATCGTCTGATTCGCCTTGATCATCTTGGTCGCTCCGAGCGCCGGCTCGCCCGTGTTGAGGTTGCGATTGAAGCGCGGGAAGTTGCTGCTGGATATGTAGACGCGAATTCGGTGTCCGGCCTTGAAGACGTTGCTCGTAGCCCACAGATCAATCGTGTATTTGTAGATCTTGCCCGGTTCAATCGGCTCCGCGCGTTCGGTCGAATTACGGTAGCGCGCTCGAACGACGCCGTCGGTCAGAAAGCGCGCATAACCCGCCCTACCTTCGTGTGAATCGACGTCCACGATCATCGCGGTGAAATCGGTGTCAGGCGCGGAGGACGAGGCGTAAAGCTCGACGGTGATGTAACCAGTGACCTCGGTGTCGCGTTCGAGCGGCGGGGTGGAAAAGACCAGCACGTCCTGTCGCGATTCGTTAGGGCGTTGATCGAAAGGGCCTGGCTGAATGGCCGCGCCGCAGCACAACCGCCCGCCGATGGTCGGCGTCGGGTTCTGCGGGTCGTACTCATAAGTGTCGGCCTTCTCTTTGACTGCCTCTTTGACTGGAGCCTTTATCGAAAGCCCGCCGTCGCCGGCCGCCGAATTCGCGCCCTTGTTCGAGTGGAAGTAATACTTCGTGTACTGCGTGCGGGCCAGGGGGAACTCCTTTTCATCGCGCCAGACGTTGTCGCCCATCACGAAGATGCGGACGGGCGCATCGCCGGCGAATTCGTTCTTGACGCCCTTCAGCGCGAAATCGGCCCATCTGACTATCGTGGCGTTCATGTCCAACACGGCCTGTTTGCCGAAGACCACGTCTCCGATCTTTCCTTCGGGTGAGGTCCCCGCGTGCGCCCAGGGGCCGACGAGCAGCCGCTGACCGTCGCGCGCCTCCGGCGTGGCCGCGCCCTTCCGCATTTCGACGAAATTCTTGATGGAGCCTTTCAGGAAGATGTCGTGCCACCCGCCGGCGTGCAGCGCCTTGACGTTCATCTGGCTGTAATGATTCGAGACCTTCCACCTGCGCCAGTATTCGTCGTCGCGCTCGTGCTCGACCCAGTCGCGGAAATAGGGCGCGACTTCCCGGGCTGCCGGGATATTGATCAAACGGTAATCTTCGATGGGGGACTGCTGAACCCAATCTTTCGGGCGCTGTCTGGAATTGACCATCTTGCGCAGCGTGTCTTCGGCCAACCCGGAAGACCACGAACTGGCGAACCACTGCATCAACGCGCCGCCCTGATATGTCCAGCCGTCGTAATACTCCGACGCCGTGATGTAAGGGAAGATCGCTTTCAGATGCGGAGGTTTTGAAACGCCGGCGAGCATCTGCGTCGCTCCGACGTATGATCCGCCGAACATCCCGACGTCTCCGTTCGAGTATTCCAGCGCGGCGGCCCATTCGACGGTGTCGTAGCCGTCCTCGATTTCGTGTTTGAACGGATAGAATTCGCCTTCGGAATCGAACCGCCCGCGAGTGTCCTGTAGAATGGCCACGTAGCCGAGCGAGGCAAGGTACGTCCCGGTATTGAAATCGCGGCGGTTGTACGGCGTGCGCGTCAGCAGCACGGGAAATTTGCCGGCGGCCTTGGGCCGGTAGACGTCGGCGACGAGCTGCGCGCCGTCGCGCATCTTCACTCGCACGCCGGTCTGAACTGTCACCTGATAAGCTTCGGCGGGGGCGGGCGATTGGGACGTCGAGATCGAAGCGCAGAATAAGGTAATCAACAGCGGCAGCGCGACGCTCGCCCTCTTCGCGGGAGAGTGGGATTTTTCGTTCATAAAGTTTCCTTTCGGCCCTTCTTTCGGGTTGTATTAAAGACACCGGCGCGGCGCTGCGCGAGGAAGCAAGCGGTCGATCCTGCATGCGACCGCTTGCTTCCTCGCGCAATGCTGTGCCAATCTTGCGCGGTTTGATTTAAGAGACAAATTCGCGCTGAAAATTAGCCCATCGAAGAAACTTCGTAAAGGTCTGTTAGTTCATAGTTGTATTCACCCGAATGCCGTATCACCCGCTTCCCGCCGAGGTTCCGCACGATTTTCCAGGAGGACACCATTATGGATCATGCTCGCAGAGACTTTCTCAAGAAATCCGCTGTCTTTACGCTCGCGACAGCGGGCGGTTCACTGCTCTGCGAATACGCCGCCGCCGCCCAGGTAAAACCTAAGCTTTCCGAACTCGCCAATTACGACGCGCTCGGGTTGGCCGAGTTGATCAGGAAGAAGCGGATTTCACCGCTCGAACTCGTTGACGACGTGATCGGGCGAATCGAACGAGTCAATCCGAAGATCAACGCCGTATTGACCAAACTCTTCGACGTCGAGAAGGCGCGCGAACGGGCGAAGCAGGAAATCGGCGACGGGCCGTTCGCCGGAGTCCCGGTGATGTTGAAGAATCTCACTCAATACAAGGACGCCCGCATAGACGCCGGCTCGCGTCTCTTAGCGAGATACATCGAGAAGAACGGCAGTCCGTTTCGGACGAACTCTCCGTTGATCGACGCGATGGAGCGTTCGGGGATGATCGTCGCGGGCATAACCAACTCGCCGGAGTTTGGATTGCTCGATACTACCGAACCCGTTTTACACGGCGCGACGCGCAATCCGTGGAATACCGATCACTCGGCGGGCGGATCGAGCGGCGGATCGGCGGCGGCGGTCGCGGCCGGAATAATTCCGTTTGCGCATGGCACTGACGCGGTCGGCTCGATTCGCATGCCGGCCTGTCAATGCGGGATCTTCGGGTTGAAGCCCACGCGAGAGCGCGAACTGGGAAACACCCGCGCCTGGAGCCTGGGGATCGAATCTCTCAACATCCCCTCCGAACTGTGTCTGAGCCGTTCGGTGCGCGATACGGCGGCGTTCCTGAACTTCATCGAAAAGAAGAACGACGAGAACCTGCCGCCTGTGGGGTTCATCTCCGGCCCGTCCAAAAAACGTCTGAAAGTGGCTATGATCTTGGAGACCGTTCAAGGCAAGAAGCCTCATCCGGAAGTCGAAAAGGCGATCCGCGCGAGCGCGCAATTGTTAGAAAGGCTCGGTCATAGGGTCGAGGAGGCGAAGCTGGAAATCAGCGGCCAGGAATTCAACGATGCGTTTCTGGGTTTGGCGGCGTCGTTTACCTTGCGGCAAATCAATCTATTGCCGAGCAAAGAGATCAGGCTCGAAGATGTGTTGGAGCCGTGGACGCTTGGTCTGGTTGACCTGGCCAAAAAACGCGGCGGACTTCAACTCTGCTCGCAACGAGCGGTCAAGGTGTTTACGGAAGTGAGCGCATCCGTCGAAAAGTTATTCAAGACCTATGACGCGCTTCTGTCCCCCGTTCTGCGCCTTCCGCCATCCAAGATCGGCTGGCATTCCCCGACGCTCGATTTCGACACGCTGCTCAACAGGTTTTTGGACGAAGTCGGCTACACGCCATTGCACAACGCCGTCGGGACGCCTGCGATGTCCGTGCCGTTGTATTGGACGCGCGACGGATTGCCGGTGGGAAGCCAGTTCGCGGCATGGCGTGGGGGCGAAGCGACGCTGCTCGGACTGGCTTATGAATTGGAAGAGGCGCGGCCCTGGGCGAAGAAGCGCCCGCCTGTTTTTGCCGGCTGAGTAACAATAAACTGCCACAGAGGCACAGAGGCACAGAGGGAGAGGGACAGGGTGACAGAGAGGCCAATTGACGCGCCATCTCTCCGTCTGTCCGTCTCTGCGGTCCCTCTGTCTCTTTACCTCTGTGTCTCTGTGTCTCCGTGGCAATTTCTATGCTCTCGCCTTCAACTTCATCGCTTCCGGGTCCCATTCACAGACGCGGTTATCGAAGTAACTGACGTTGACCATCAGCGCCGGGGCCGCCGCGCGGAAGCCGAACGCGGCGTCTTCCAGGACCTGCTCGCGCGTCCGCATCGCCTTGAAGAAGTTCTTGAAATGATCGAGTCGTTCGTCGTATCTCGGCGGAGGGCTGTACTTCACCTCGGTAATCTCCTTCATCGCGGCTTCGCCTCTCGGATACTGTTTGCGGTACTCGGCCATGAACGCCTTCTGAACGGCTTCGGGGAAGGTGTCGATGGAGGTTCCGGGTTCTTTCGCCGGCGGCGGGCGTTTGATGACTAGCTCATCGCCGAGTTCGATCACGCCGTCGCTGCCGACGAAACGATAAGTCCATGTGCCCCAGCCGGCCTGGTCGGTTCCGCCGTCGGCGAGACTGACTCTGAAATTCATCGAGAAGGCCGGGCTCGCGTCGGTTTTCGGGTAATCGAACAGGCCGAGCAGCACGTCGGGCACGTCGCGCCCGTCATGCCAGAGCCGCAACCCCCCGGTCGCAAAGACGCGTGAAGGGCCCTTGGAGTTGGTGACGAAATGCGCGCTGGTGAATTGGTGAACGAAGAGATCGCCGCCGATGCCCGTGCCGTAATCGCGGTAGTTGCGCCACCTGAAGAATCGCTTCGGGTCCCACGGGACTTTCGGCGCATGGCCCACAAAGCGATCCCAGTCGCAGGTCTCCGGCGAGGCGTCGGGCGGGATCGAATATTGCCATGCGCTCATCGCCCCGCGCCGCCACAAACTCGAATCGACCAGGTTCAACTGGCCGATGGCGCCGGACGCCAGCATCTCCTTGGCTTTCTTGTAAACGACGGAACTGACGAACTGGCTGCCGACCTGGAAAATTCGCTTCGTCTGGTTCTGCGTTTCGACGACGGCGAGCCCCTCTTCGAGCTTCTGCACCATCGGCTTTTCGCAGTAGACGTCCTTGTTCGCCTTCATCGCTTCAATCGAAATCTTCTGGTGCCAGTGATCCGGCGTGGCGATGATCACCGCGTCAATGTCGGATCGCGAAAGAACCTCGCGGTAATCGCGCGTCGTGAAGACGTTTTTGCCGAAGACCTCCTTGACGTGTGTGAGGCGTCCGTCGTAGAGGTCGGCGGCGGCGACGAGTTCGACGCCTGGGACGCGCAACGCGGTTTCGGTGTCGCCGAAGCCCATCCCGCCCGCGCCGATCAATCCGATTCTGATGCGGTCATTCGCCGACACCTGTTGTTCAGGCTCGGGCTCGGGTTCGAGAACGAATCTTTTCGGCGAGCCGCTCGCGCGTACTAACGATC
>DATCXQ010000714.1:0-4014 GCA_036565725.1 Blastocatellia bacterium | reverse complement strand
CGGTCAAACGTCTCTTCAGCTTTCGCCTTTGCCGGAGTGGTTGCCAGATGTATTGCGCTACTTGCATCTATCGCCAACTCTCTATGCCGACTTGCAAAAGAATTCGGCTTTTGACATTTCAATCTTCGGGAAATGACAGCTTCAATGCTGCAATTATTTCAAAGACAACATAGGGAGTACCGCGAATCAGGTTCAGAAGGATAAAAAGCTGCCCGGCGATTGCAGAGATTTCCGCTTCGCTTGATTTCGGCCTGGATGGATCGAAGCGAGCCGAGGCGCCGTAGATGTCGTGGCCTCACGCCATTGGCCGCAAGGCAGCGAGGCGCGTTTAGGCGCCGCTTCGTGGATGTGATTGTTCAACGATGATGACGCTTCCTGTAACTGCGCTTCTTGTGGTAGTGATAGGCCGTGCCTGCGCCCGCGCCCGCGCCTGCGCCGATGAGCGCGCCTTTTTTGCCGCCAATCAATCCGCCCGCCCCAGCGCCGATGGCCGTTCCGATCCCGATGCGCTTGGCGGCTTTTTTCTTGCCCGCTTCGGGATTGCGTCTCTGCCTCGCGCTCGCATCACCGCTCATCACTGGACTCAACGCGAGCAGGGAGGCGATGAGAAACAGTGAAATCAACTTGGACCCTTTCCTTTTCAGCATATGTTTTCGCTCCTAGTGATGTGGAATAACCGCTGGATTATGGAATTCGTGGCAAGCTCACGACGAACCATTTCCAAACAGACTCTAAAACTTCTTTTCCGCCACTCGCTCAAGCCGCGTATCCGGCACGCCCTTGCTTTGTCGCACGCCAAAGTCTTCGACATCCTTCAGCGCAAAGATGGGCGCATCTGTTGCGCGCTGCGCCTTGATGTTTTGGAACTCCGCGCCTTTCACATCGCTCAGCGCGAACGCCGGCCGCAGGTCTTCCTTCATATAACCGACTTCGACGTTGTTCAGCTCAATGCCTTTCACGTGGCGAATGAAAAATCCGTAGGCCGGGACCGTCCCAAACATGCTCGGTTCGGGGTAGGCGTTCTCGAGTTCGGGCGGTTCGATGGCGGCGTCTTCCTTTGCGCCGCCGCCGCGATAAATGATGTGAATGTTGCTCAAATGAACATCTTCAATGTAGTGGCCGGGAACGCCGCTGATGATCGAAGCGAACTTCGCTACGGCGTCAGAAACGACAATGTTGCTGATGTTGACGCGGCGAATCGCGCCCACGGGCGTCTCTTTCGGGCCGCGCATCCGGCTGCCTAGGCGCAGAAAGATAGGCGCGGTCGTCACGTCGCGCATCGTGAGGTTTGTGGCGGTGACATCTTCGATAATGCCGCCATCAACAGTTTCGATGGCAAACCCGCGGCAATGGTCGAAGATGCAATTGGAGATCGTGATATTTTTGAAGCCGCCATTCGACTCCGTCCCGAATTTGATTCGACCGGTCGGGCCGTCGCGGTCAGGCGCTTGCCGTTGCGCGCGTTTGAACGTGCCGTCGAGAAACGAGCCCGCATCATAGCCAGAGACCTGGCAGTTCATGATGGTCACGTTTTCCGTCGCGCGCGCAAACCCGAGCCCGAAGGAACTCTTCAAGCAGATGCCGTCGTCGCTGGGCGAATTGACGCTGCAATTGGAGACTCGAACGTTGCGGCAGGCGTCAATGTCCAGGCCGTCGCGGTTGGTGTCTATCTTGACGTTATCAATCGTCAGGTTGTCAACGCCGGTAGCCAGTAAGGCGAAGTGTCCGCCCATCAAAATAGAGACATCGCGGAGCGTCACGTTTCGGCAGAGTTTCAGCGCAATCGCCTTATTCCCTTGCCCGTCCATTGAGTTGTTCTGATTGCGTTGCGCGCCTTCGCCGAGCGGCGTCTGCGGCTGCGCGCCGGGGCGTCCGCCGCCCAAACTGATCGGGCTGTCGCCGGGGCGAGCTTCAGCGCGCGGGCCCGGGCCACGGCGCGTCAACCCTTTGCCGTAGATCATCCCCGGCCCCAGGATCGAAACGTCGTGCAAGCCGATGCCCCAGATCAAACTGTTCTGCCAGTGGCTATGGCCGAAATCCTGATACATATCCCATTCGTTGGGCTCCGGCATATCGTAAGCGCCTTTCGCCTCGGCCGGATCAGCGGCGAGGATCGTCGCGCCCGCATCAAGATAGAGAGCGATGTTGTTCTTCAGCCGGATCGAAAAGCTCAAGTACACGCCAGCTGGAAAACGCACCGTGCCACCGCCCGCCGCCGCTGCCGCTTCAATGGCTTTGTTGATAGCGTCGGTGTCCAGCGTCTTGCCGTCTCCCTTCGCGCCATAGGCCTTCACATCGAACGCCCCCTGGCAACTGACACTTTGCGCGGGAAGGCGCATGATGCCTGCGCCTGCAAACAAGAGCAGAACCAAAGAAAAACGAAGGTAATGTCGAAAGATCGAAAGCATCGCGTGTCCTTTCATATCAAGATAGTTCGTAGCCCCGGCTTCAGCAGATGAAACTGACAAATGCAGGCAGAGTGTAGAAATGAAAAGCTCGAGTTTCAAGTTTGCGGAGCGAAGCAACCGGTGGCTGAGTTCACTTCAATGGAGGCGCGATCACACCGTGGGCGCGCGCTTTCTATCGAGCGGAAATTTTCGCGGCGGATCGGATATTGTCGTCCGACATCATCAGCTTCACCCGACGCCTGCCGCCGCCTTTTCGCTGATGACCATATGCCGGCTGTTCAACCGCGAGCGCGACGACGGCCCGCTCGACTACTGCATCGACGCGGTTCTTGAGGAGCGGCTTCTTCCGGCTGATCTCTTGCAAGGCGAATTCGCCGCCAGTTTCATAGAGTTCTTTGTCTACACACTCGTGTTTCGCTGTTTCTCGATCGTTTTGGCGCCCGGACCTTGATGAACGTAGCGTTAGGAGTTCCGGCTTCAACCTGGAAGGCGGCTTTGTATTTTGAGGATCCACTTCATACAGCGATGCCCAAAATCCACCGGCTCGCAATACATCATCGGGCAGCCTCCGACCAGACAGTTGATGTCATGTCGTTCGCACTCCGCTGCGGCCTCTTCGGATACGCTCCCCTGCCCGAAGGAACGGTGCAGCCATACGTGGCGGATTCCAAGGTCTGCGCATTCCCGGACGACCTTCGCGGCTATATCCGGGTGAGTCACTATCATTACGGCCTCGACCGTTTCAGGGACTGAATGAAGGTCGGGATAGCAAGGGTCCTCCTCTACTCGCTCGGCATTCGGATTGATCGCATAGACCTGGTAACCCGCGCCGCGCAGCTTCCGGTATATGGCATTGGCCGGCTGCTGAAAATCCCGGGAGACGCCGGCGACGGCAATGTGCTTCTTGCTAAGAAACTCAGCGACTTGTTTTGGCGCCTTCGACATAATTGGACACTCCAGGTCTTCCGCTATTTCAGGAAGGCCGCCATCTCGAACGTAACTTCTTTCTGGCTCCCCACCAACAAATGGCCGCCGCTTGGATAGCCGATGAAGCGGGCGCGCGGAACGTGCTCGGCTGTATAGCGAGCGCCGTCGAAGGTCCCGAATAAGTCATCGGTGGCGCTTATGACAAGCGTGGGAATGGCAATCCGCTCCAGTTCGTAGGGTTGGAGCGAGGATGTGACCGCCGCGTCGTTGAGCAACCCTAGCCGGCGAGGACTGACGGGCAGGATGTGCTTCAGAACTTTGCCAATGCGCGCCTGCTCGCCGGCGCTCGCGTTCTCTACCACTTCCGGCGGTGTTGCGAGAATCGCCCTGGTCACGGTCGAGTTGACAAACCTGGTCGCGGCCCAGAAGAGAAAGTCGGACTTGAGAGCGGTATCGAACAGGAACTCGGTCCCGGCGGGTGTCTGCATCGGCGGCGCGCCGCCAGGTCGTGGCGCATAGGCGGCGGGAACCAGGAGAATCATAGCGCTACACCGGTCGGGGTATCTCAGCGCAAATTGCATGGAAGATGGCGCGCCAGCGGAGGCGCCGACTACCGCAGCGCGACTGATTTTGAGCGCGTCGAGCAGACATGCATGCGCGTCGGCTTGCGCCTCCGCCG
>DATCXQ010000704.1:0-8744 GCA_036565725.1 Blastocatellia bacterium | reverse complement strand
TGGCGGAGTAGGCCGCCGCCGCCGCCGACAGCAGCAGCCCCCCGATATTGACAGGCTCTTTGAGAGCCTCTTTGAAGTAGGAGATTTTGAACTCCATACGTAGGGCGATTACTTAAGTCAATTTCTGTTCTTATGTTCTTGCAGCGCGTGTTCCGCTGATCCCAGGCTCTTGTCTGCGTTGACCGCGGGCGAGCCTTCGCCCAGGGCCGGTTTTTCGGCCGCGGGCGCCAACCCCATCTGCTGTTTGTAAGCAAGCAGCATGTCCTGCGCCTCGATGTTGGCCAGTTCCCGATCTACGTTCTGCATCCGGGCGTCGAGCGTGGTCGAAGCCAATTCGGCCCTGGCCTCGGCGGTGGCGGAGCGGTTGGCGATCTTCTCGCGCATGTCGTCGAAGGTTTGCGAGGTGTCGCCGAGTTGGAAGCTGGCCATCGTCTGGGCCATGCGCTCCTGCATCTGCGCCTGTTTGGCGGCCGAGATCAACTGCATAGCCTCGGCCTGGCGGCGGCGCACCTGGGCCATGTAATTGTCCAGGAACTCGCGCGCCTTGGCCGATGCGACTTTTGCCTGCTCGTAGTTCTGTTTGGTGGTTTCCAGCGACCGCTGTTTGAGCTGCAACTCCCCGATGAGCGTGGCGGCGATATCGTCGTGACCGGTGCGGATAGCGGCTTTGATCTTGTTGTCGATCTCGTTCAGACTGGTTTGGTTGGCCTGGATTTCGCGCTCCAGGCGTTTCTCGGTGGACATGACCAGGGCGACGTTGTTGCGCATCTTAGGGACTTCGTCGTTCATGTCGCGGATCAATTGCTGGAGGATCAATTCCGGGTCCTCCGCGCTCTCAATGATTCCGCCGAAGATTGAGCGAAACAGCCTTTTTAGACGATTCCACATTTTTCGTTTCTCTCCTGAATCGGTGTGAGTAGGGGCGTTATGTTGCTGGATGGACGCCAGCTTCAGCCGCCTGTCCCCGCTTGCGCCCTCCCTCGTCGCCGCCTGAAGCCGAATACCGGTCAGGCGGACTGTCACGCTCATCGTTTCAATGATACGCAAATTTCGACGCAGGAGTTCACTCGCGCGCGGAAAACCTGCTTCTGCCTGACAGATTAAGGCAGATTGCAGTATAGCAGCAGCATTAAGCGTTGTCACTCAACGCAAAAAGTTGGACAATGCGCTTGCATTCACTATCTTTCATCATTGCAATTCGATTTTGGCTCGGTATTTCCGCCCAGCCGGCGCCGTTTAGCGCCGAATCATTCATTTGGCGGTATTGATATATGAAGCCTTATGCGACAGGCAGGCTGATCATCGCGTTGTGTGGCGCTCTGTTACCCGCGCTTTTCGCGCATTTTGCGACGGCGAGCCAAAACCCGGCCGGCAAAAGGTCGTCCGCCGTCAATCTGAACGGCCTGAACGGGCCGAACGGGCTGATCTTTCCGAACGGGTTGGCCGTTGATGACAAAGGCGATCTGCACATCTCCGACATCGGCGCGCACTGCGTGTTGAAACTCGACCGACGGGGCCGTTTGACCGTGGTCGCCGGAACCGGGGAAGGCGGATTCGGCGGCGACGGCGGGCCTGCGACGAAGGCGCGCCTTTTTGCGCCGCACGATCTGGCGTTCGATTCGGCGGGCGATCTGCTGATCGCCGACACCTTCAACCATCGCGTCCGCCGCGTCGATCGTCGTGGAACGATCACCACAGTCGCGGGCGACGGCAAGGCCGCATACTCCGGCGACGGCGGCCCGGCGCCGCAGGCTTCGCTCAACACTCCCCAGGGCATCGCGTTCGACCGGGACGGCGCCTTGCTGATCGCCGACACTTTCAATCACGTCGTGCGGCGCGTCGACCGCGATGGGAAGATCTCCACATTCGCCGGGACCGTTCCCGGCCATGGCGGCGACGGCGGCGACGCGAAACAGGCGCAGATCAATCTGGCGATGGCCGTGGCCGCATCTCCCGACGGCGCCGTCTACATCAGCGACGCGGCCAACAGCCGCATTCGGCGTGTTTCGCCCGACGGCCTGATTCAAACTGTGGTCGGCTACGGACCTGCACAGGACACTTACGGCGCGGGCTTCGCGGGCGACGGCGGCCCGGCGGAAAAGGGGAAGATATTTTCGGCGACCGATCTGAAGTTCGACGCCGCAGGCGCGCTTTATATTTCGGACAGCGGCAACAACCGCATTCGCGTGATTCGCGCCGGCGTCATCACGACAGTCGCCGGGTCGGGTCGCCAGGGTTTCAGCGGGGACGGCGGAAAGGCTTTGGAGGCCGATCTTAACACGCCGCAGAAGATCGCCGTCGCGAAAGACGGAAGCCTGTTTATAGCCGACCGCGCCAATCGCCGCGTCAGAAAAGTTGACACGCGAGGCGCCATCATTACCATTGCCGGCGCGGGCAAAACAACTGGAATGATGTTCGATCCTGTAATCAGATAATGTGGGTGAGCGAGACATGTCTTGCTGCAACGAAATTCATCGCAAAGCCGCGGTCGGATTGATCGTTTGCTTTATCGCTTTCTGTTCGTCGCTCAACGTCAGCCATGGACAGACGGCGGAGAAAGCGAAGACGACGCCCTTTCCCGGCAAAGAGTGGGAGCGAATAGAAAAGCCTGAACTTGTCGGCTATTCCACGGCCCGCTTGCAGGCGCTGCGCGGATGGCTCCAATCGCTGGACACGACAGCTATGATGGTTTCGGTGGGCGGGCGATCATTGTTCGAGTACGGCGAACTTACGCATCAAAGCTATCTCGCGTCAGTCCGAAAAAGCGTGCTGGCGATTCTCTACGGAAAGTACGTCGAGAACGGAAAGATTCAGCTCGACAAGACGCTGCGCGAGCTGGAGTTCACCGACGTCGGCGGATTGTCGCCCCGCGAGCAGGAGGCGACGATCGAGCATCTGATCTCGGCGCGCTCCGGCGTCTATCATCTCGCTTCCAATCCCGGCGATTCCACCGACAGCGCGCCGCCGCGAAACTCGCAGAGGCCGGGCGCCTATTACCTCTACAACAACTGGGATTTCAACGCCGCCGGCGCCGTCTTCGAGAAGCTGACCGGCCGCGACATTTACGACGCGCTGGAAACAGACTTGGCGAAGCCGACAGGCATGCAGGATTTCGATCGCGCCCGCCAACAGAAAAGCGGCGACGCCAATCGCTCGACGCACAAGGCCTATCACATCTGGCTCTCGACCCGCGACATGGCGAGGGTCGGATTGCTGATGCTCCGTCAGGGGAATTGGAATGGCCAACAGGTCGTATCGCGCGAGTGGACGCGAAGAATCACCAGCCTGGTGACGCCGTTCAACGAGATGAATCCGCCGGCGCTGCGCTCGCTCGGAACCGGAAGCAGGTGGGGCTACGGCTATATGTGGTGGGTGTGGGACGCGCCGAATTCGCCGGGACCTTTCGAGGGCGCGTACACCGGAATGGGCGCAGGCGGACAGTACATCACCGTTTTACCAAAACTCGACATGGTCATCGCGCATAAGACCGACATGGGGCAACCGCCGGCGCAAGGCCCGAATGAGCGCCGCAGAAACGTCCCGCTTGCAGAATACGATTCTGTGATCAGGATGTTGATCGCGGCCCGATGTTCTGGCGGCAAGTGCCAATGAAAGGATCGTCATGCGACATAGGAGATTCACCAAACCATTTCTCTTCATTCTCTGGATCACGGCTGCGGTCTGGCTCGGCGCTGATTCGCTTCGAGCGCAGAAACGGACCCAGACATTTCCCGGCGAGCACACGGACGAAAAGCTCAATCCTGCGCGGCCTGACAAACAGATCAGCGATCTGACGCATGACGTCGCGTCGAAACTTCCGCGAATCGGGGCGGGCGACGGGAAAATCGCCATTCGCAACCCGATTGACCAGCATGTTTTCGGCGCGATGGCGAAAGACAACATACCGCACGCGCCGCTCACGAACGATTACGAATTCTGTCGCCGCGTCCACCTCGACCTGACCGGGCGCGTCCCGACTCCCGAACGGCTCAAAGCCTTCGTCGAGAGCGCCGATCCGAACAAGCGCGACAAGCTGATTGACGAACTGATCGAGAGCCAGGCGTGGGTGGAGCATTGGAGCTATTGGTACGGCGACCTGATTCGCGCCTGCGCAAACCGCATCGGCAACGCCGCGCTGAAGCATTTCGACGCGTGGCTGCGGCGGTCGTTCAAAGAGGATAAGCCCTACGACCGATTGGTGACGGAGATGCTGACAGCCTCGGCGCCGAACACCAATTGGATGCCGGACGCCGCGCCCTCCGGATTTCTGACGCGATGGCACATCACAGGCGCGACGATGTATGACGATAATTACGAAGACACCGCCGACGAGATCATCGTCAATTCGGCGCGCATCTTCCTCGGCGTAAATTATCAGTGCATCTCGTGCCACGGCGGCAAAGGCTTTCTCGAAAAAGTCAGCCTCGATCTGACCTCGAAGAAGCGGAGTGATTTCTGGGCGATGGGCGCGTTCTTCGGCAGGACGCGCGTGCGCGTGATCACCTATCAGGATCGCTACGCAGTCACCGAAGACGGAATCGGCTACGACACGAAGGGCTGGAGCCAGGTGCGGTTGCAGCGCGACGGCGGCGTGGTTCATCCGACGTTCATTTTGACGGGAGAGAAGGCCGATTTGAGCAAACCGCTGCGACCGCAGTTCGCGCGAATGCTCACCAGTCACCCGCAATTCGCCCGCGCCACAGTCAACCTGATTTGGAAACAGTTCTTCGGCCTCGGCGTCGTTGACCCCGTGGATTCGTTCGATATGGCGCGGCAGGACCCGAAGGCGACTTTGCCCGCGCCGTGGACATGCCAGCCGACAAATAACGGTCTGCTCAACGTGTTAGCCGCCGATTTCGCGGCGCATCGCTTCAGCCTCAAACACCTGATGCGGACGATCGCGCGGTCGAGCGCCTATCAACTTTCATCGCGATTCGACGGGGAGTGGAAAGAGAGTTACACGCCATACTTCGCGCGGCATTACGTTCGACAATTGACCGCCGAACAGCTTCACGACGCGATCTGCCAGGCCACGCGCGTCTTCGGCGACTACAAAAGGCGCGACTGGACTTACGAAACTCCGATCACGCCCGTCCGCTTCTGGACCGAAGCCGCGTCGCCCGAAGACATCAACAACGGCGAGGCCAGGAGTTTCCTCCGCACTTTCGGCCAGGCCAATCGCGAACAATTCGATCGCCAGCCGGGCGGCTCGATCCTGCAGGCGATGACCTTGATGAACAGTCCGTTCGTGACCCGTCGCGTGACGGCCGCGAATGGCAGTTTGGTTGAACAATTAGTGAAGTCGTCGAAGGCGAGCGCTGAGATTGTCGATGAATTGTATTTGACGACGCTGTCGCGCTATCCGCTGCCGCAGGAGAAGCAGCTCGCGGTTTCGTGGATCGAAAAGGATCGCAAACAGGGAGCGGAGGATCTGCACTGGGGTTTGCTGAACAAGCTGGACTTCGTTTTTAACTACTGAGGTAAAACTGTGAGAGCGCAAACCCTACTACCTGACACGGAGATCACTTACGAATCTTGCAGCGTTGCCGCAGTGAAGGTATCGCGTAATCGGGAAAAGCGAGGAGTTATGCATATACCAAAGTCAAATCTCTATCACAGGCGAGTCGTTTCATTGGCAATCTGCTTGACTCTTTGTTCCGCCCTGGTCTGGATGGCCGATAGCAAAGCCGGCCCCAATCGTGAAAAAGCGGCGAATGGATTGACGCCCGTCCGGCTGAACCTTCAGTTCCGGGGGCGCTGGGAGAAGCGCCTCGCGTTGCAACGAGGCGAGACGTTCGAGCTTTCGGTCGGCCTGCCGTCGCCGTCTTCGTTGCCACAACACGGGCGCGTCGGCGTTCGCTGGACGCTGATAGAAGAGAAGAAAGAGTCCAGCGCGGCGAGCTCTTTGCCGTCGCTATTCGCCCGTAAATCCGACGCCTTCGGCGTCTACACTCAATCGACCGCCGATTGGAAGAAGGTCTTGCATGCGCTCGACCCCGACCTCTATCTCGTCTACCGCGCGCCTGTCGCCGGTCTGTACGCGTTGGAGATCGCGCCGGTCACTGATGAAGCCACTGTTTTTGAAGGCGCGCGCTGGCGCGAGGACGGCGTCGCGCCGCAGGCGACAGTTTTTCCGCGAGTGACGCCGTGGCCCGCCGGGAAGTCGGTTCCGCTGTCGGTCACAATCAATCCGGTGGAGTTGAATGCCGAGACGGGAATGCGCGTTGAAACCGAGCCGAACGACACGCCTGAAATGGCGCAGGAGATCGAATTGCCTGAAGGCGAGGGCGTGCAGGCCGTGCGCATTACGGGCGGCGCTGACGACATTGAATATTTCGACAACGGTCGCGTGGGCAAGTCGGGAGACGACTGGTTTCGCCTTGCGTTCAACGGCAAGGAGCCTCGCCTGCTGACCTGCAATCTGGCGATCCCCGATCACACGCTGGCGGCGCAGCTCCGGTTTTACGCGCTCGACGCTTCGGGCGCGCTGGTCGAATACGCCGAAGGGCGCAACGAAAATGAGCGCACGCACCAGCAGAACGAACAGCATCGCGCCTCGATCGTTCGCCTGATCAAACCGGGCGGCGCATACTTCCTGCGCGCCGAGGCCAACGCGCCGGGCTACGAGATTGAGCTACGTGTGTTGCGGCCCGCGCCTTACGACGACCCGCGCATGGCCGTGCGGCAGGCGATGTACGACCATCTCGGGCAGGTCGATTCCTGGCTTACCAACCGGCCGCGCGGCGCTTCAGTCGAACGCCGCATTCGCGAAACGGGCAATTTGATGGGCACGCATTGCATGAGTTGCCACACGCAATCGGGCGTCTGGGGGCCAGCCGTTCCGATAGAGAACGGCTATCGCGTCGAGAACATTCAAAACTTCCGCCGCCTGATCAACGTGATGTACGAATCGCTGCGCCCGACGAATTACCTGAAAGACGCGGCGAACAACACCAGCCTCGCGCCGCTCGACGTCGGCGACGGCCCGGCCGGAACGCGGGTCGCCGGTCACAACGTCTGCGCGGCGGAGCGCGTCGTCCCCGCGCGCAGGCTACATTCGATGCAGGCGATCCGCGCCGCCAATCACACGCTCCAAACCGCCGACCCTAGCGGCATCAACGCCGCCGGACCCGGATCGAACGTCGGCCAGTCGGTGGTCTACAACTACGCCGGCGAGATTTTGCGCACGGCCTGGGACCGCGCGTCTCATCCGCGTTACTTCGCGGCGATTGAGGAGAAGGCCGAGAAGATGCTCGGAGTCTTCCCGCGCTACAGCGACGACCTGTCGCATCGCATCGAATTTTTCAAACGCTTCTTCCCCCAAGATTACGTCGCGCAAAACCAGCGCGCTCGATCGATTCAACAAACCGTGCCGCCGGAGCCGCCAGAGAAGAAGGAAGAGCCTGCGCCTAAGCCCGCTGCGGACGGCAAACCCGCCGAACCGCCTCCGGCGCGATTCCCGGCGTATCAATTGAAGAGCGCCGACGAGGCGACGAAGCTATGGGCGCGCATTCAGGATCAATTGAAGAAGGACGAGGCGCGGCTGCGGGCGATTCAAAACGCCGACGGCTCGTGGGGCTTCGATCCCGGCAAGAGCGACGACGGCGGCAAGACCTGGAAGACCAACGGGGAATTCGACCCCGCGCCAACCGCGCTGGCGCTGATCGCGTTTCAGGCGCTGGGCTACAACGCCGACGACCCGGCGGTGGCTCGCGGCGTCAAAGCGATGCTGCGAACGCAGGACCCGTATGGCCGCTGGAACAAGAATGCGTTGACGGGCTTCGTTACGACGGCATATGCGCTTCACGCGCTCTCGAGGCTCTATCCTGATAAGCCGGTCAAGCCGGCTCGCGCTGACTTTGAACCGAAGCGCGGAGAGACACTGCCGGCGGCGGCGGCTCGCGTTCGCGAGTTATCGCACACGGACGATCCGGCCTTAATCGACCTGATGACTCAGGCCGCATCGCATTCAAGCCCCCAAGTACGGTTTTGGGGCGCGATGGCTCTGGGCGGCGTTCATCACGAACGGGGCGTCCCGGCGCTCGTCCGGTTGATGGGCGATCAGGTGAAGATGGTTCGCGACGCCGCGGCGTGGGCGATGGAGCAGACGCTGCTTGACGACGCCGGCTTCGAAGCCGTCTTCGCCGCATATGAAAAGGGCGGCGACCTGACGCGCGAAAGCGTGGTGAAGGCGCTTGGGATGCGCGCCGATGCGGTGATGACGCAGCCGCGATTTGACAAACGACGGTTGACTCGATTGCTCGACCGCGCGCTCAACGACGACCCGCATCCCGGCGTCCGCGCGTGGGCCGCGAAGGCCGCGTGGCAATGGTGGGTATGGAATGCTCCGATGCGTGAAGCGATTCAGCAGGCCTGGACGCGAAAACTGCTCTCGCCGGAGCCGAATGCGCTGGTCGAAAACTGTTTCCGCTATCAGAGCCACGCGCTCTTCGTCGCGAACGGACACAAGGCCAACGGAAGCGAAGAGCATAAATACAAAGAACTCTCTGCGCTCTTCAAAGCGCTCGAACAGAAATTCGACGACTCGGCGTTGTCAGACGCCGTCAAAGCCCGGCTGGCGCGGCGGCTGGTGGCCGTCGCCGCGACGTTCTACGCTTCGGCGGGCGGCGACGGAGGCCCCGGCCAGATGGGCTACATCACAGAGGGCAGCGCGGAGATGATGGGCAAGGCGACCCTGCTGCTGTGGGGCCGGACCAGCGAGTCCGACATTTCCGAGCTGCGTC
>DATCXQ010000697.1:0-17993 GCA_036565725.1 Blastocatellia bacterium | reverse complement strand
GGGCGGAGTGCGCCGCCATACGAGAAGAGTTAGCCATCCGGCATACGGAAAATGTCGAACGGATAGAGAGGGCTAAAAAGAAATATCTGCTCGCCAGAGTGAAAGCGATTAGGCTCAGGGCGGAGATGGCCTTCCTCGCGGCGGGCGGCACTAGAGGCGCTTTCGCGCGGGAATGGTTGCCGGTATTTTTAGAAGAAGTGTGTGGGCCGGTTGGCCTACCGCTGTGAGCGGCCATTGAACTCGAACGCCAGAAGACTGGCGGGGCCGAGAGGAAGATGGCCGACCGTAAGAGGCGTTGAGTCGCCGTTTTCTGCGCCCCAAAGTGCGACAACCTGCAATCTCCCCGACTGCGAGCCAATCGAAGCCGTCTGGCGCTTGCTCTCCTTCGGTCGAGCGCCTATCCGGGGCCGATGCGCACAACAATTGCAGCGGCGTTTTGCGAGTGGCGGCTAGGGGGCAATTTCGCAGGATTTTCGGCTGAGAGGGGTCGGCCAGGCTCGACGCGTCGGGATTGTTGTTTGCCCGCATCCGGACGATCCTCGCGAGGATCGCCACGTATTCGCGGATCTCCGGCGTCGCCGGCGCTTCAAACAGCGCCTCGGAAGGCGCTATTGCGGTTGTTTCCGCTCTCGCCTTGCGCGCATGGCTTCTATCAACGCGGGCAGGATTGAAATGAAAATAATCGCCAGGACCACCAGCGTGAAGTTGCGCTTCACCACCTCGAAGTTGCCGAACACGTAACCGGCGGCGACGAAAATTCCGATCCAGAGAACGCTCCCCAGGACGCTGAAGAAGAGAAAGCGCGGATAATACATCCGCCCGATGCCGGCGACGAAGGGCGCGAAGGTGCGGACGATGGGCATGAAGCGCGCGATGATCACCGTTTTTACGCCATATTTCTCATAAAAAGCGTTCGTGCGCTCAAGGTGTGCTCGGTTGAACCAGCGCGAACTTTCGCTGCGGAAGACCTTCGGCCCCACGAAATAGCCGATCCAGTAGTTGGTCGAATCACCGAGGATCGCGGCCAGCATCAGCAGAAAGGCCACAGTGTAAACGTTAAACGCGTCTTTGGCGGACAGGGCGCCGACGGCGAAGAGCAGCGAATCGCCGGGCAGGAAGGGCGTTACAACCAGGCCCGTTTCGCAGAAGATGATCGCGAAAAGAATGGCGTAAGAGAATGTCCCGTAGCGCGAGACCAGTTCAACGAGATGCGCGTCGAGATGAAGAAGGACGTCAATGAAGTCTTTGATAAATTCCATGCTTGTCTTTATTCCGTTTTTCAAATGTCAGCCAGCGCAGGGCGCCGCAGAACACAGAGAAATCGCCGATTCCCTCACTGTCCTCTGTGTTCTGCGGCGCCCTGCGCTGGCTATTCACCCACGCGCGTTCGTGGCTGAAATGTCCTATCTCTCCCAGCCGTAACGGCCGATCAATTTCACAAACTGGCACGGGCCGAAATCTTCGTTGATCATCCCTTCTGGCGTCCGCGTGACGCGGATCAGGCGCTGTTCGGTTTCGGTTCCGACGGGGATGATCAGGCGGCCTCCGACCGCCAGTTGATCGATGAGGGGCTTCGGCGCGTCTGGCGCGGCGGCAGCGACCAGGATTGCGCGAAATGGAGCGAATTCGTTCCAGCCGTATGTGCCGTCGAAGCATTTGACCGTGACGTTGTAAATGCCCAGCCGCCTCAGTCGCGCCTGCGCCTCGCGCGCCAGTTCGGGGATGCGCTCGAGCGCGAAGACCTGGCCCGCGACGGCGGCGAGCACAGCTGTCTGATAGCCCGATCCGGCCCCGATTTCGAGCGCGCGGTCGTCCCTGGTCACTTCCAGCAATTCGGTCTGGCGAGCGACGATGTAAGGTTGTGAGATCGTCTGATTGAATTCGATGGGCAGGGCGTGGTCGCCGTAGGCGTGCGATTGGAGCGCTTCGGGCACGAAGAGATGGCGGGGGATGCGCTCCATCGCGGCCAGCACGCGTTCGTCGCGGATGTGGTAATGGCGCCGCAACCGCTCGACCATCTCGGCCCTGGCGCGCGCGTGATGCGGGTTGTCTTGTCCATTGTTAAGATTGGACATCGAATCCAAAAAGGTCGTGGCTTCTGAGCGCCTCCAGCGTCCGGTAGTCGGTCATGTCGGTCCGCAGCGGGGTAATCGAAACCAGGCCTTCGCCGATCGCGGCGTAATCGCTGCCGCGATCCTCCTTCCATGAAATCTTTTGGATACCTATCCAGTAAAACGCCCTGCCGCGCGGATCAACGCCTTCGACGATTTCCGGAGTGGCCGAGACCACTCCCTGGTGGGTCAGTCGCACGCCGCGAATCTCTCCAACCGGCACGTTAACGTTGAGGATCGTGCCTTCGGGCAAGCCATCTTTCAAAACCCTCGCCGTCAGGTCGGCGGCGAAATTAGCGGCGCGCGTGAAATCGCCCTCGCGCGCGGCCAGGCTGACGGCGATGCCGGGCAGTCTGAATACCGACGCTTCGAGCGCGCCTGCGACCGTGCCCGAATAGGTTACGTCGTCGCCGAGGTTGGCGCCGTGATTGATGCCCGACACGACAATATCCGGGCGTTCGGGAAGGATCTTCGTCAGAGCCAGCAATACGCAATCTGTCGGCGTGCCGTCAACCGTGTAACGCCGCTCGCCGATCCGACGCGCGCGCAACGGCCTCGTCAGCGTCAGCGAATGCGCGGTCGCGCTCTGCTCCGAAGCGGGCGCCACCACCGTGACTTCGCCTACCGCTTCGAGCGCTTTGGACAGGGTCTCGATCCCTTCGGAAAAATATCCGTCGTCGTTAGTGACTAAAATCTTCGTCATAAGACGGCGGCATCTTCACCCATCGAGGCCGCCAATGGCAATAGGGGGCGCCCCGAATTAACGAAGATCGAGGATCGCGACGCCCGTTCCATTTCTATAGTTCTCAAGAGAATTTTTCAGCCGCGAATGAACACGAATATTCACGAATAGAAGCGAGAGAATGGCAGCTAAATGACTTATCAAGATCAGAAAGAAGATTCGTGTTCATTTGTGTTCATTCGTGGCTGAAATTCTTTATTCTTAAATTCTATATCTTCGATCCTCGATCCTCGATCCTCGATCCTCGTATATAATCGCCAGGCTTATGCCCTTGAACACAGACTCCCTGTTAACCGATCCCGCCCGCGTTCGACGGATCGTGACGCAGGCCCTGCTGCTCGTCGCGGCGGCGGCGGCCCTCATCTGGCTGCTCTTCGCGCTGCGAATGGTCCTGTTGCTGCTGGCGTTCACGGCCATCTTCTGTTACCTGATCGCGCCGCTGGTGGATATCTTTGAATTCCCGATCCGGGTCGGCAGGTTCGTCCTGCGTCTCCCGCACACGCTGGCGATCGTCATCGTCTATCTGTTGATAGCCGGCGCCGTGACCTTCACGCTCGAAAAAGTCGGCCCGATGCTCTCAGACCAGCTCGGCGCCTTTTTCGAGAACACGCCCAACTACGCGAAACAACTCGATCAATACGCCAAGCAACTCTCGGCGCTGCCGAACCGCTATCGTCTGCCCTCCATCTGGCGGCAATCCCTGACCGACGGGGTGAACGCCGCGATCTACGGTCTGCTGAACTGGCTGCAGGGGGTGGCGTTTAAAACCGTGAGCCTGGCGTCTTATCTGCTCTGGATAGTCCTGATCCCAGTTTTGGGATTCTTCTTTCTGAAGGACGCGAAGACGATCAGCGACAGGTTTCTGTCGGCGCTGCCTGCCGCCGACATGCGCTACCGCGTGGCCACATTTCTGAATGACGTGAGCGAGACGATGGCTGGATACATCCGGGCGCAGTTGCTGGCCTGTTTGATAGTCGTAGTAGTCGTGGGCGTTGGGCTGTGGATGCTGGGATTGCCTTACCCGCTGGTCTTCGGGATCGGAGCCGGCTTGTTCGAATTCGTTCCGGTCGTCGGGCCGGTCTCACTCGGCGCGGTCGCCGTACTCGTGGCGAGTTTCCATTCGTGGCGCAACGCGCTTCTGGTGTTTGCGTTCCTGGCGGTCTATCGCGTAATTCACGATTACGTCATCTTCCCGCGCCTGATCAGCCGAGGCGTCGAGGTTCATCCGGTCGTGGTGATCCTGGCGGTTTTGAGCGGCGCAGAGCTTGGCGGAGTTGTCGGAGTCTTCTTGAGCGTCCCCGTGGCCGCGCTATTGATCGTCTGCCTGCGGCATTGGCGCAGCCTGCGGCAGGATCGGTCTCTTGCCCAGGTCGGGGCCAACAACGAGCCGTTAGTGGGAGTGGGGAGTGGTGAGTGGGGAGTGGTGAGTAGAGAATAGGGAACGCGGCGTTGAAAATAATTTCCCCATTCCCTACTCCCCATTCCCCACTCCCCGTAGAGTTTATGAATAAACATCCGATAGACAGAGAATCATTGGAGCGCGATTGCGATTTGGAATTTTTCGTGGCGGGAGGCCCGGGCGGACAGCATCGCAACAAAGTGGAAACCGGCGTCAGGCTGACGCATCGCCCCACCGGCATCGTAGTCACGGCGACCGAACGGCGCTCGCAATCGGCCAACCGCGAAGCGGCTTACGGGCGAATGGCCGAAAAGCTGGAAAAATTGCAGCGCCCGCGCAAGCCCCGCAAAGCGACGAAGCCCACTGCCGGATCGAAACGCGAGCGCGTCGAGCGGAAGCGCAAACAAAGCGAGCGCAAACGAGGACGGGGCAAGTGGAGAGCGGGGGATGCGGAGTGAGGGTTAAGCGTACAAGGGAAATTTTTGATGTGTAATCATCAGGACATTGTTCATTGTTCATCGTTCATTTGTCATTTGTCATTGCTGTGGCCGCGCCATTCCACAATGACAAATGAAAAATGAAAAATGAACTTACCTCAAAATCCTTGCCCGACGGCTTACTGCCTCTTTATAAGCGGGACCATCGCCCGGCGAGAGACGGGCGGCGCCCCAAACACGGATCCACGTCCGACTGCCTGTCCAAACACAGGCCCGACTCCCTGTCCGCCCAGGATGTTCTGCGCGATTGAAAGGCTCATCATCAATCTGAGTTCGTTCAACTGCCAGCGTTTAAGCAGGCTGACAGCGCGATCAAAATCCTTCCGCGCCAGCGCCGCGAAGAGCGGGACAATGCTCCCCGAATAGCCCACCCAGCCGCCTCCGTCCATGATCCTGATTTCACCTTCTTCCATCCCGCCGAAGGACTGAATCTCCAGGTTGGCGGCGACCAGCCGGTTGATCCTATCGACGGCCGCTTCGGCTATTTCGAAGCTCATATCGGAATCGACATTGACGGCCACGCTGGCGACGGCCACCTGCGCTTCGAGTTGATCGCTCCTCTGCATTCGCGAGCCGATGAGCGATCGGGCTTCGCCCAACATCTCGCGCGCCAATTTCTCATCTCCCTTGCCGGCGGCGGCTGACGCCCACTCGGCAAGGGCCGACGCGCGCTGTTCGTCGGTGCGCATGCGGGCGAGCGATCTCCTGGCCTCGTCGAATTTGCCTTCGCCGACGGCGCGATCCGTTGTTCTGCGCTCGATGTTGGAGAGCAGATCGTTCGCCTGCCACTTATCCGGAATGTTCTCCTTGACGATCTTGCGGGCCGTCTCCTCGTCGCCCTGCTCTATGGCCTTGTTTACGGCCTGGTAATATATGTTCTGGCGGACTTCCTGCGGCGCTTTCGGGGCCAGGGCGAGTAGTTCCTGAAGCGATTTGAGGTGAAGATCGCGTCCGCCTTCCGCGTAAAATTTCTCATACGGATTGCCGTACTTGGCATTGCCGAACTGCGCGACCTTTGCGCGGACCGCCGCCGCGCGCGCCGGGAGTAATTTTTCGATGTCCGCCAGATAGTTCGGTATTTGCACGAGCAGGCCGCGCGCCTTGTTGGCCTCTTCCTGATTGATCAGATTGTTGGTCGTGATCTTGAGAGTGGCGGCGACGACGACTTCCAGGACGTCGCGGTAAGCCTGTTGTATCTCGGCGGAATTGATTTGCGGCGCGTTCGCCGCGTCCGAGATATTTCGCGCATTGGCGATTTCGACGCCGCGCGTCTTCAGAACGCTCAACACGCCGAAGGCAAAGCCGGAAGCGTTGTAATCAGCCAGGATGTCCTGCGATTTCAAGCCGCTGATGATCTTCTCGGTCAACGCAGAGGCGGCCTTAGGGTCTTTTCTTTGCAGGGCGCTCCAAAGGTTGATGACCTGATAATCCAGCTTGCCGTTGAGATAGTCGTCGGCGATCCGCAGGGCCGTCTGCGAATCGCTCTCGGCGATCTGAGAGGCCAGGTTCAATTCCAGCGCCTTCTCCTGCTGCTCCTCGCCGGAATTGCGCGCGCTGTCGGCCGCCTGCAGCGACCGGGTTAGCTGCAGGAATTCCAAAGCCAGCTTGGGGTCCCGCCTCGTCAGCAAATTCAAGACTATGTGGCGCAGGTATGAGGCGTTGTATCGGCGGGGGTAACGCGAATCGAAGTACTGGCCGTCCTCCTGCGCCGCCTTGTCTTTCGCCTCGCGCATATGGGCGACGGCCTGATCCATCGCCTCGCGGACTAGCGCCCGCGCCCGCTCTTCATTGCGCGCCCACAAAACGTCCGACGCGCCGGCCAGAATGTAGACTCTATTTTCCGCCAGTTTCAGAGACGCCGCTTCGACGACCATCTCGTCTAGCAGGCCCAGAGCCTTCTTCTCGAGTTCCTTCGCGGCCTTCTTCTCTTCTTCTGTCTCCTGTGATTCCTGCGGAGCCGGTTGGATTCCGGTGCGCTGGCGCGGAATTTGCGCCAATGGAGATGAGACGAGCGACAATAGGATAATGACTGTATGAACGGTTGAAAAAACCTGCCTGGGCTTCAGAGTCATAATGACCTCCTGCGGAAAATTCCTGGTGGCGCAGGCATTCCAGCCTGCGCCCACATGGGTCATCGGTCCCCAAATAAGAAGAATGCTCGACCCTCGACTTTCTCGGCGCCGAGAATTTTATTCAGTAGCGTCAGGCAGATCGCCAACCGGACCTCGTTGATTTGCCAACGTTTGAGCAGCGCCACCGTGCGGTCGAAATCTTTTCGCGCGAAGGCAAGTAAGCGCTGATCCAGGTTGTTAGTAATGTTGGCGAATTCGCCCGCGTTCAGACGCATCTCGCCGTCAAGCGCGTTGGCGACGAGGGGGGACGTCATTCCGCCTTGATCGAATTTAGCGATCGTCGCCACGGCGTTCAAGACCGTGTTCAGGCGGTCAATCGCCGAGACCATAATCTCGAAGCTCCGGTCGGGGTCGAGGTCGAGAGAGGCGGCGGCCAGGACCAACTGCGCTTCAACCTGCGAGCGCGTCTCCATCTCATTGCCGAGAAGTTCGCCCGCCTCTTTGAGTAACTCCCGCTGAGATTTCTGATCCTTGTCGGCCTCGGCCTTAGTGGCTAGTTCGACCAGGGCCATGGCGCGCTCCTCGCTCGACCCTAATCGCGAAACGCTCTTGCGCGCCTCTTCCAGTTTGCCTTCCTTCACCGCCTGCTCCCGCTCCTTCCGATCGATCTCGGCGAAGAGCGGATCCCAAGCCGCATCGTCAGGCAGGAAATCCTTCACGATATTGCGCGCGCGCGCCGTATCCCCCTGTTCGATGAGCTTCGTCGCCGCCTGCCGGTAAAGCATGTCCTTGAATTCTTCCTTCGATTTGGCGGCCATTGCGATCAGTTCGTCGGGAGATTTATTCTCCATGTCTAGAAAAATCTCCTGCGGCGCCTGATGGGGATAAATGGCTTTGTCGAATTGCGTTAGCTTCGCGCGGGCCGCCGGCGCCCGCGAAGGCAGATGCTTCTCGATGTCCGGCAAATACATTTGAACCTGCGTCAGCAGGTCTCGCGCCCGCCCCTGTTCCTGAAAATTCAGCAACTGATCCGCCGTGACTTTGAGCGCCGTCGAGACCATCAGTTCGAGCAGGTCGCGGAACATTTCCCGCGCCTCTTGCGGCGGTTGCGGCGATTCCTTCCCGTTCGAGCGGGAAGGCCGCAGTTGCCCGCGCAATTGGTTCAGCATGGAAGTCACCACGTAGATGGACTGGTAGTCTTTCAACGCGTCGACTGATTTGATCGCGGAGGTGATCTCGCCGGAGAGCTTCGCGGCGGCCTTCGGGTCCTTATTCAGCAAGTTCGCCCAGATTTCATAAATCTGATGGCTGACCCCATGCTTGAGGCTCTCCTCGGCGATCTGCAGCGCCGACCGCGGGTCGTTTTCGGCTATGCGGATGGCTAACTGCATCTCGAAATCGCGCTCGAAATCGGGTGAGGCCCCCTTGCCGCCGAACAACTTTCCCGCCTCGGGAAGCCGTGAAGCTCGCAGGAAGTCCAGCGCCATCCGGCTGTCACGCGCGGCCAGGGTCTGAAGCAATTGCGTCCGCAGCTCCATGCGAACCCCCATCGCCTGCATTGCGCGCAGCCCTTCGGGTCCGGTCCCGGGTTGGGCCTCTGGTTCGGCCCCAGGCTGGGCTCCAGGTTGGAATGGACGCTCAATGGCCATGAATTGATTGACCGCTTCGGCCAGAAGCGCCCGGGCGCGGTCTTCATTACGCTTCCAGAACAGGTCGGCGGCCGTGGTCAGAGCGTAGATCCGATTCTCGACCAGTTTCAACGACATCGCCTCGCCGACAATTTCGTCGAGCAGCGCGAGCGCCTTCTTCTCCAGTTCTTTATCCTCTTTTTGGGACTTTTCTTCCTTCTGCGCTCGAGTCTGCGCGGGCGTCTGCGCCAGGGCAGGCAGGCAAATTAAGAGCGCGGCGAGAAATGCCGCCGCAAATCGCTTCAGCCCCATAGATGAACACTCCTGCAGAAAAGAGTATGGCAAACTGGCAGTTTGCCTGGTTTTCCCGAAAGACCGCATCAAGGAATCAAGGCAAACTTCCTGGGAGCGCCGCCCATCCTTGCCTGCTGGGTTTCCGGCAACGACCGACTGACCGGCGCCAGCAGGCAAGGATGGGCGGCGCTCCCAGGAAGTTTGCCCCACCAATGAACGTTCCATCCGATTATAACTTGCGGGGGATGTCACTGCGAAAGAGCGCGGCAGATTGAACAAGGGGGGAGATTTCGACTCCGGTATAGACGCGAAAGCCACGCCCAAGTTCCATTCGTTTCCGAGCGATGAGCGTGGCTTCCTCGAAATTTGGGTTACGCAGCGCGAAGACTGCCTAAGATAACGGGTCCAGGGTTGCAACCCTCAATCCTCGACCCCCAACTCTCGATCTTCCTCATCTTCTTCTTCTTCGTATTCATCCTCATAAAACTCGCCCTCCTCCGGCTCTTCGTACAAATAGCGTATGCTTTCTTTAAGCAGGAACAATTTCGGGCTGCCGTCGGCGGGGCCGAGGCTGAAGGTGTCTTTGTCGTAGTAGCGCACGAAACCGCGCACCTTTTCGCCAGTGTCAAGCACGACGACAATGGGGATCTCTGAGGTCATCAACTGTTTCATGTACCAGGCTTCCATGCCCGTGCTCTCGATGGTCTGCGCCGGAGCTTTCTTCACGATTTTCTTCTTGCGTTTGGGCGCGCGCTTCTTGCTCTTCTTAGGGCCGGCTGCTTTACCGAATTTACCACCAGGCTTGCCTCCGAATTTACCACCGCCGAATTTACCACCGCCCCTGCTCGGCTTACCCGGCTTCCCCCCAAATGATTTTTTCTTTGTGGGCTTGCGGCCCCCTCCTCTGAATATAGGCATAAAGACTCCGGTCTATTGGTTAACCGACTGTTTACTCGACCATTTCGACGGAAACGGCGAGGATAGATTGCGTTGACGTCGTTGTTCTCGAATGTTTGCGATGCGTTTCTGAATATAGTTCGGCGAATTCTGATCGGGCTCGGTCTGTTCCAGTATACGAATCGCCAGGTCGTACTGGAGCGTGCGCACGTAACAATCGGCCATTCCGAAGCGAGCGGCGCGGCGGATCATGGCGTCCTTGGTGTTGGACGCCACCGTCTGGTAGGCCGGGATGGCGTCCTCATACTCATCGCGCAAGAGCCTGATGCCCCCGATCCGCAAATAAGCGCGTTCGGTCAGACTGTCGTAAAGCGCGCCGGCGACAACCTTTTGATATTCGGCCAGCGCCTGTCCCCGGTCGTTCAGATCGAAATACATGTCGGCGACGCTGAGGCGCAGGCGGCGGCGCTCGCTTTGATCGCTGATCTTCGGCAAGACGCCCTCGTACTCGCTGATGGCCTCCCGGTATTTCTTGGTCAGCCCGTAGCAGTCGCCGAGTTGTACCCTCGCATGGACGATGTCTGGCGATTTCGGGAACTCCTCAATGAAGTGGATGTAGTGTTCGATAGCGCGGTCGTACCGCTTGAGATCGCGCTGGTAAATCGTCGCCACCCTCAGCCGGGCGAATTCCGTTTTGTCGTTCTCCGGATTCTCCTTGAGGAACTGCTCGTAATAATCCGCCGCCGCGCGATAATCGGCCTTGTCCCATGCCGCCTGCGCGCTATCGAGCAGCGCGCCGCGGGAGCAAGAAATACCTAGCGTAGTCAGCGTAAGGAGGCAAACCGTTAACAGCAAATTTATGAAAGTCGGGGCATTGTCAATACGCGAGTGGGGTAACACCTGCTTCAGCTTTTGCATCTCCCATTTTCCACCTTCCGTCTTCCGTTTCTATTCTCCATCTTGACCGATTCCTCGGTTTGCCCTTTCTACAAAGGGCCGTTCATTCGGCTGTGAGCTCCACGGGGAATGATTGGCGCAATACCGCGCGCGAGGGGCTGCGCGGCTGATCGATAAATCCGCCGCGCAGCAGTCGCGCGCGGCGCTGTACCAGTGTCCCAATGTTACGTGGTCTGATTTAGGCTTCCGCCTCTTCGGCCACCTGCACGCTCTGCTGTTCGACGAGCGACGCGCTTGCCACCAGGTCGCCGCCCGAGGCGTCGATCAACTTGACGCCCTGGGCGCTGCGCCCGGTGGCGCGAATCTTTTCGGCTTCGAGGCGGATCAGTTTGCCGTTGCTGGTGATGATCAAGACTTCGCTGTCCTTCGCGACCGGCATGACGGCGACCACCTTGCCGTTCTTATCTGTGGTCTTGATGTTGATCACGCCTTTGCCGCCGCGCGACTGAACGCGGTATTCCGAGAGCGGCGTCTGCTTGCCGAAACCGTTGCTGGTGACGCTCAACATCTGCTCCTCGCCGTCCACGGCGACGACGCTGACTACGTAATCGTCGTCGCGCAGCGTGACGCCGCGCACGCCGCGGGCCTGGCGCCCCATGTCGCGCACCTCCTCCTCGTCGAAGCAGATCGCCATGCCTTCGTGCGTGGCCAGGAAGATCTTCTTCGCGCCGTCGGTCACCTCGACCGTCATTAGTTCATCGCCTTCGTTAACGCCCATCGCAATGATACCGTTTTGCCGGATATTGCCGAATTCTGAAAGCTCAGTCTTCTTGATCACGCCCTTGCGGGTGACCATCACAGCATATCGGCCTTCGGCGAATTCGCGGACCGGGATCACGCCCGCGATCTTCTCGCTCGACGGCAGGCTGATCAGGTTGACGATGGCCTTGCCTTTGCCCGCCGCCATGGCGTCGGGGATCTCATGGACTTTCAGTTTATAGACCTTCCCCTCGTTCGTGAAGACCATCAGGTAGCTGTGGGTCGAGGCGATGAAGATGTGCGAGACGACGTCTTCCGAACGTGTGCTCATGCCTTTGCGCCCCGTTCCGCCGCGGCGCTGTGATTTATACATCGTCAGCGGCGTGCGCTTGACGTAGCCCGAATGTGTCAGCGTGATCACCACGTCCTCGTCGGCGATCAGGTCTTCGAGCGTCAACTCGACGCCGCTATCGACGATCTGCGTGCGGCGCTCGTCGGCGTACTCCTTCTGAACCGCGCGCAGTTCCTTGACGATCACGCTCTTCAGCGCGCGGTCGCTCGCCAGAATCTCTTCCAGCTCGGCGATCAGCTTGATCACCTCTTCGTATTCGTCGATGATCTTCTGCCGTTCGAGGGCCGCAAGGCGGCGGAGTTGCATGTCGAGTATCGCCTGCGCCTGAATCTCCGTGAACCTGAACTTGTTGACCAGCCCTTGCTTGGCGTCGTCCGTAGACTTCGACCCGCGGATCAGCTTGATGATCTCGTCGATGATGTCGATGGCCTTCTTCAGGCCCTCCAGGATGTGCGCGCGGTGCCTGGCCTTCTTCAACTCGTACGTCGTGCGGTTGCGCACGACCTCGCGGCGGAAGGCGATGAATTCGCTGAGCGTATCGGCCAGGTTGAGGATCTTCGGCTGGCCGTTGACGATCGAGAGGTTAATCATCCCGAACGAGATCTGCATCTGCGTCATCTTGTATAGTTTGTTCAGGATGATCTGCGGGACGGCGTCGCGTTTGAGTTCGATGACGATGCGGACCTTCTTCTGCGCGGTCGATTCGCGGTCGGTCTCGTCGCGAATTTCCGAAATGCCCTCGACCTTCTTGTCGTTGACCAGGTCGGCGATATGTTCGATCAGCTTCGCCTTGTTGACCTGGAAAGGAATCTCGGTGATGACGATGGCGTCGCGCTCCTGGGCGCCGCGCCCGATGCGGTCGATGGCGGCCCTCGCCCTAATCTGCATCACGCCGCGCCCGGTCTCGTAGGCCTGCTTGACGCCTTCGCGGCCGTATATGAACCCGCCCGTGGGAAAATCCGGCCCCGGCACGATCTTGATCAAATCTTGGATCCGGGTGTTCGGATGCTGGATGAGTAGAATGGTCGCCTCGATGATCTCGCCCAGGTTGTGCGGCGGAATCTTGGTCGCCATGCCGACGGCGATTCCGTCAGAACCGTTGACCAGCAGATTCGGCACGCGCGTCGGCAAGACGGTCGGCTCCTGGCGCGATTCGTCGTAGTTCGGGACGAATTTAACGGTCTCCTTCTCGATGTCGGCGAGCATCTCCGTTGAGATGCGCGTGAGGCGCGCTTCGGTGTAGCGGTAGGCCGCCGCGTTATCGCCGTCTACAGAGCCCCAGTTTCCTTGTCCGTCGATCAGCGGGTAGCGCATGGAAAAATCCTGCGCCATTCGAACCATCGAGTCGTAGACGGCTGTGTCCCCGTGAGGGTGATAGGCGCCGAGCACGTCGCCGACGACGTTGGCCGATTTCTTATACGGCTTGCCGGGCGCCAGCCCCTTCTCGTTCATCGAGTAAAGAATGCGCCGGTGGACGGGTTTCAAACCGTCACGAACGTCGGGCAGCGCGCGACCGATGATCACCGACATGGCGTAGTCTAGATAACTACGCTTCATCTCGTCTTCAATGTTGACCTGTGATTTCAGTTGATTATCCATAATGAAAATTAAAACCGGCCTACCCCGGGCGCTCACGGCCCCTTAACAAGGATACACAAAGGCCTATCGGGAGCGCGGCAATTCGCTCTTCCAAAATCTGCGTTTGGTTTGCGTAAAAAAATTCTCTTCCGCCTGACGGATCATTTCCAGAAGATTCGCGCTCATTGATTGGCTAACGATTTTAACCGCTAGCTCGTCGATGCACAAGACATCCAAACTTCATAAGGCAAACCATCTCAGACAAATAGTGTGGATGGGGAGCGTGGGACGCAAGCCACAATTATGAAACCAGGAAGTAATAGCAGCGTCTCAAAGAGATCACATATCGCCGCTCCAGCGCGAGGACCGCAAGCCGGATCGCGGACGCGCGGCTATGATAGCTTGCTCATTTGCGCCTTAGCAACAGATAGCAGATGTCAGATGTCAGATGTCAGATGTCAGGTTCCTGGTTCCAGGTGTTAGGTGTCAGGAATCTGCGGAATCATTCATTTACTGACATCTGACATCTGACATCTGCTAAATCAGGTGTTTATCGTATCCAAGCTCAATTAGCTTACCGAAGGCCTGCCATACGTCGTCGGGTATCTCCTGTTCGATCTGAAACCCGCGGCCAGGATAGATTCTGATTCGCTGCAGGTCGCCGACCATAATGTTGATGACCAGGTCGCGCGGCAAATCTTCGGTGGGGTATTCGGAAAAGGGTATGGGCGGAGAGGCGGCTATAACCCTCTTGCCCGGCCAGAATTTCATAAACGTGGCGAAAGCGCGGCGCTCCATATAAGGCTTTTGTACGAGGATCAGGCTATCCGGATTTATCCCTTTCGATTCGAGAAGGCGGCGGCTGAAGACCACGTTCTCGCCGGAGTTTGTAGATTCCGCCTCGATCAGCATCGCGCCTTCTGGCACGCCTTTCCGCAAAGCGATCTCGGCGAAAAGCTCCGCCTCGGGCCTGTTGAAACGCTCACGCGTCAACGCCCCGGCGTTGCCCGAAAGCACGAGCAGCGGGGCCCAACCCTGTAAATACAATTCGGCGGCGTATTCGGCCACGCGCAGGTCGTTGCTCCCCAGAGCGAGAATGATGTCAGTCTTTTCGAGCGTGTGGTTAAGGTGATGATAGTCCCAGATTTTCCTGGCGAGTTCGTCGATCAGCGATTCAGACATACAAATAATCAGCGCCGCGAGCGGTAGCGGACCTCTATTGATCAGACCGCGCCCGCTACCGCTCGCGGCGCTGATTATTTATTGCGTGGTTTGCCCTTGCCGCCTTCTCCCATGTCAAGTTTCGGGATGCCGAACTGGCCTGCGAGTTGGCGGACTTTTTCCAGATCGATCGAGCCGACGATGTTGACGACAGTAAGTTCCGTCGGGTCGGCGGCGACGATGGCCACCCCCAGGACAGTATCTCCCTGATACTTCATGTGAACGTCGACGTTCGAGCCGCGGCGGCTGGTGACGCCGACGATCTTATCCCATCCGGGCTGGCGCAGTTGTGAGCGGATCGGTTCGAGGTCGTTCGGCGCATACTCTCCGGGCTTGTCGAACTCGAAGACCCGAACGTAAACCCCCTTCAAACCGGAGACGATCTCTTTGACCTTCGCCTCGTCGGGATTATTGGCGGAAAGAAACTTCGCCGCAAGTCGCAACGACCTTTCGTCGAGCGCGACCTCGACCGCCTCCGCCGCCTTTTCCGCGAGCTTGTTGAGGCTATCGATTTGCAGCCTCGCGTCTTGCGCCCGCGCCGTCGCGAAGCAAAACGCCGCGAGCAGGACCAAGACGATAGTCCGCAAGGGTCGAATTCTTTTCATTCCTACTAACTCGCTCACCGAGTATTTCTCCTCTGTCGTCCGACATTCGATCCGCCGCAGCGCGTGAGATGAAACTCTCTGTCCAACAGGGCCATTTCATCCATGTCCATCGGGCCGACAATGTTGATGACGCAGACTTTTCTCGGCTCGGTCGAGACGGCCGCGAATCCGGCGATCTCGTCGCCGCGCGGCATGAAGAAGACCTCGTCGCTCTTGTTCCGATTGCGAACTTCGACGATCCGTTCCCAGCCCGGCGAGCGCAATTGCGCCCGGACCTCCTCGATGTCGGCGTCGGAGTATTCGCCGTCCCGCGCGAATTCATAACCCCGGACGTAAACGCCCTTCAACTTCGACAGCAATCCTTTGAGCTTCGACCGCTCGGATTCGCCGAGCGAGACGAGCTTCCTCAAGAACTGCACCTGCACGTCATTCATTGTTATTTCGACGCTCTCGGTCGCGCTGGCCGCGAGCCTGTCCAGATGGCCGAGACGCAATCGCGCGTCCTGAGCGCGCGCCGCGCTTAAAAACAGGAGCGCCAACAACGCCGACGAGCAGCCTGCTGCGACTGATTTTGTATTCATCTTCTCTCTCCAGGATCAGTACTGCGAGCGGCGCAGCAGGTCGCTTAGTGAAGCGCCGCTCGCAGTACTGATCCGATCATCTGTCGTAATAGCCACGGCGCGTTTTCGCCACCGCGCCTTCGCGGCTGAGTTTCACGCCGATCTTCCGGAACTCGCCGTTGTGTTTCGGCTTGTCCGGCGAATAGGCCAGACTGTAGAGCGTGTGCAATTCGCCTGCGACGCGTTTGTACGCGCCATCGAGCTCTTCTTCGAGCTGCGCGCTGAAGACCTCGCCGCCGGTCTGCTCGGCCAGCGAGTCGAGCTGTTTGCGCGCGATCTTGCGATTCTCACTGCCGCTCATCAGTCCGCCGCCGCCGCCGAAAAGCAGTCCGACCTTGTCGTAATGGTTCTGGCCGATGAAATAGATGGGGTAGATCGTCACGTCCTCTTCGGAGGCGCGATCCAACAATTCGTCGAACGTGCGCGTGGTCTCTTTATCGCCGATCAGCGATTCGTCTTCGCCGTCCGTCAGCACGACGATGGCCTTGCGCGCGTCCGGAATTTGATCCAGTTGATCGAGCGCCTGCCACATCGAATCGTAAAAAGCCGTGCCGCCGTCGATGCCCTTGATCTGCTCGACGACTTTCTTGAGACTTTCTTTGTCCGTAGTGAAATCCGACAGCGCCCGGTACCTGCGTGTAAAGGCGACTAGCGCGATCCTGTCTTGCGCGGGGAGCGCGTCAATGAATTTCCTGGCGGCGTCGGCCATCGCTTTGCGTTTCGATTTCGTGCTCCCGCTCAGGTCTAGAAGCATGATCACGTTGACCGGAGCGTTGACAGGTTTGAAATGCGAAACATCCTGTTTGACGCCGTCTTCGGTAACGACGAAATCTTCCATTTTCAGTTCGGTCAACGGCCGCCCCCCCTTGTCCATCGCTTTGACGTTCAGATTGACCAGGCGCGTCTCGATGCGAATGGCCCCGGGCGTCGGCAAATTCGGTTTAACTTCAGTTATCGCGGGCGCGGCGGAAGAGTCTTCGGCTTTCGTATCGGTTTGCAAAGGCGGGTTGTTTCCGCCATTGGATGCGGTGTCCAACGCCGGCGCGGGTTTCGCTTCATCGGTCTTGACGTCCGCCGCCTGAGACGGCCCGGCCTGTGATGAATCAGCGCTCGAAGGATTGCCCGAGGGGCCCGAGGGATTGGATGCGGCGGGGCGCGGAGGGCGATTCGACGCTACGGCGGCGTTGTTGCCGCGGATCGATTTGCCGAGCGAGACGCCCATTATCTTCGGGTTTTCGAGGAAGCGGGCCGCCGCGTCGGGATTGAATTTGACTTCGAGCACGACGGCTTCGCGGTCTTCCAACACGGCCAGCGCGAACTGAACGTCCTTACCCGAGCTTCTGACGTAAATGAAAGTATGGCTGGCGCCGTTGCGCTTCGAACTGACCTGGACCATCGGCCGCCAGTCTTTGTCGTAAGCTTCGCGCATCACCGAGTCGAAGGAGGCCGCGCGCTCGTGGGCGGAAAAATTCTGATCCTCGAAGACGGCCAGTTTGAACCCCTTCACTCCCGCCGGGCGAATCAGTTTGATCGCGAAGTTGGCCAGACCGAGAAACGGAATGCGTACCTTCTTCGCGCCGTAATTGGTCTCGATGTGTTTGACCACGTCTTTAAAGCCTTTGCCTTTCGCCAGAGCGAAGAACGAAGGTGAAACGAGCAGCGCGATCATTATCGCGAACAGGAAGCTCTTTCGGACGAGATGTAATAACCGGGTCATAACGTTACCTCCTTCTGTTCCGACGGGGAGACGGGACGACAGGGCGACGGGGGGAAAAGAATCTTTTCCGGTTCCCCCCGTCCCCCCGTCGCGTGAGTCGCCCCGTCTCCTTCAATTGGCCCCTCTGCGAGTCTTTTTCGCCCCGCCGAAATCGAGCGCGAAATCTTTCGGGATTCCGAAGTGGCCGCGCAGGTTGTTGATCTTTTCGGGGTCGAGCGGGCCGACGACGTTGACGACCATGACCTGCTTCGGATCGGAGATCAACACGCCGATTCCTTCGATCACGGCGTCGTTGTTGATCATCAGGAAGACCTCGACGTTATCGCCGCCGCGTTTGCTGCGCACGCCGACGATGCGCTCCCAGCCGGGCGCGGATAGTTGCTGGCGAACCGCTTCGACGTCGGCCTCGCTGTATTCGCCCTCTTTGTCGAACTCCACGCCTTTGACGTAAACACCCTTGAGCGCCTGGACTATTTCTTTGACCGCGGCTTCATCCGCCTTGTCGCTCCTAAGGAACTTGGACGCCATCAGCAGCAGCGCGCCGTCGACCCTGACGTCAACCGTCTCGACGGCCTTCGGGAAAAGCCTGTCAAGATGGCCGATC
>DATCXQ010000687.1:0-6903 GCA_036565725.1 Blastocatellia bacterium | reverse complement strand
GCCGCCCCACGACGGCGGACATACACACGGCGTCACGACCCATGCGGCGCCCGTGGCGGGCCCGGCCGGCGTTCCCGAGCATATCGTGATGGTCGGGGAACATGCGCATTCGCTCGAAGGCATCGGCCACGAGCACCACCCCGAGCCTGTGACCGTGCCTGCGCAGGAACCGGTTGACCCGCTGCAAGCCGCGAAACTCGGCTACTGGGAATTGCTGCCGTGTGAGACCCCGGCGCTCGCTGTACACGCGGCGCTGATGCACACCGGCAAGGTGCTGTTCTTCGCCGGCTCCGGGAACGACGAGTTGTATACCACCGGTTTCCGCAGCGCCGTGTATGACTACGAGAACGGCGAGTTCAGTATGCCACCTACGCCGATCGACGTGTTCTGCGCCGGCCAGTCATTTCTGCCGGACGGCCGCCTGCTGGTGGCGGGCGGCACCGAGCGCTATGACCCGTTCGTCGGCCTGAAAGCCGCGCTGGTATTCGATCCGATCACTGAACAGTGGACGTTCGTGCATCCGATGAAGAATGGCCGCTGGTATCCGACGCTGATCACGCTCGGGGATGGCCGCGTGATGTCGACCTCTGGCGGTGGGGCGCCGGAAAACGAGATCTACGATAACCCTTCTGGTTGGAGCGTCGCCGGGCCAGGCATCTTGTGGCCGTTGTACCCGCACCTGCACCTGCTCAAGGACGGTCGTGTGTTCCATTCGGGCATGCGTCTCGGCGGTTCCGGGTTGAATCCCGGGTTCCTCAATCCAACCACCGGCGCGTACGCGCCCCTGCCCTTGGCGGCGATTCCGGCGAGCTTCAATCTCGGGGCGCGCGACCAGGGAGCAACGGTGCTGCTGCCGCCGGCGCAGTCGCAGAAGATCATGGTGATGGGCGGCGGCAGCCCGAGCATCAACTCCGTGCACATCATCGACACCGACGCGGCGAGTCCGGCGTACGTGGCGGCGCCGGCGATGCTGCGCAATCGCATCCACGTCAACTCGGTGATCCTGCCCGATCGCACCGTGGTGGCGACCGGTGGCAGCGGCGTTGCGGAGGACGCGCTGACCGCGTCGACCGAAGCCGAGATCTACGACCCGGCGACCAATACGTGGACCACCGGCGCGCGCGCGCGTGTACCGCGCCTGTATCACTCAGTCGCGCTGCTGCTGCCGGATGCGCGCGTGCTGACGGCGAGCTCGAACCCGAGCCGACGTAACGACGAGATGCGGATCGAGATCTACCACCCGCCGTACCTGTTCCGCGGACCACGGCCGTGTATCGAGCGCGCGCCGGAACGCGTCACGCTCGGCGCGTCGTTTACGTTGCATGTGCCGAACGCAATCGACATCAAGTGGATCAGCCTAGTGCGACCGATGGCGACCACGCACTCGTACGACAGCGAGCAGCGACTGGTCGACATCCCTTTCCGCCGCAGCGGCGTGTGCAAACTGAATGCGCAGATGCCCGGCAACACCAATCTCGTGCCGCCGGGCTATTACATGCTGTTCGTCGTCAACAAGCGTGGCGTTCCGTCGATCGCGCGTTGGGTGCGCGTGCTGGAGCCAGCCAGGCCGGCGAGGCCGCCGGTCAAGCGCGGCGACATCGTCGTCGGTACCGGCAATCGCGTCGTGCGGGTCGATCCGGTGAGCGGCGCGGTGAGCGTCATCACCGAAGGCGGCGAAATCGGCAACGCGGTGGGGATCGCCTTCGACGCGCATCCGCACATAGTGGTCGTCACCGATGGCGGGAAGGCGCTTCACGTCGTACCTGCCAGCGGCGCGCAGCACGTCGTGCTGAACAACGGCTGGCTGTTCCAGGACGTGGCCGTGCTGCCGGACGGCGATTACGTGGCAGTCAACTTGCCGTCGGCCACGCAAAGCGGGCTGTTCCGCATTGATCACGACACCGGAGCGATCAGCAAGCTAAACACCGGCGCGAACTTCGGCGACGGGCCGATGGGTGTGGTGATCGGCAAGGACGGCCACTACTACGTCGCTGAGCTTGGCGCGCGGGCGGTGATCCGCGTGGACAAGAACACCGGCGCCGAGACGGTGGTCTCGCAAGGCGGGCACTTCATCAGCCCGAGCGGCATCGCGCTGTCGGGCGACGGTCATCTGCTGGTCGTCGATCACGGCTCCGACAAGGTGATTCACGTCGATCCGGCGACCGGGCATCAACACGTGATATCGAGCGGCGGGCATCTGCAGGCGCCAGTGGACATCGCCGTCGACGCGAACGGCAAGACCCTCGTCGTTGACCTCGTCGGCGACAAGCTGATCCGGATCGAACCAGCCACAGGCGCGCAAACCGTCATAGCGCAGGGCGGGTTGCTGGCGGGAGTTCGGAGCGTCGAGGTGTTTGGGAAGTGACCGAGTCGCGGCCGTTCTGTCAACGGGAGCGCCCGCGCGATGGGCATTCTACCAACTTCGCGTCTATATTGAGTACAAGGCCAAAGAGGCATGCGTAAAGATGATCTTTATTGGCCCTACCTACACTTCTAAGACCTCTTCGGCTTGTGGTCTTATTGGCCATCGTCGAAAGCATCTCTTCAAGTGTTCTTGCGGCTTTAGTTATGACACAGATGTGAATGCTGCTCATAATACTGCCGCGCAGGGGGCGTTAGTCGTCGGGTTTACCGATGCGGTCAATCGCACTGAAGCGTGAGCTTTCGGCAGCGAAGCAAATGAATAAAGGAAAGGGGAAACAGTGTCCCTTTGACAGTTGACAATTCCAGTTACCCGGTATTGTCCCCGCTCCGAATCGCTGGGGCTTAAAAAATAATGCGCCAGCAATAAGTGAGTCATACTCTGTCAATGTGAGTCTGTTTCCCCTCTCAAATACAGCCTACTCTTATTTCCTCAGTTTGTCCGATTTCGAGCACATTTCTTCCCTACAACTCCCCGCTTCAGGACTCTATAGATAAGGTGGAAGATGGTGGAAGCATTTTTCAAGACTTTTTGGCTAAGAAGATATAAGGGGACTTTTGAGAAATTGATTCCACAGCTTCCACGCTGCTAAACCTTTTCTATCGAATCTAGCAGCGCGGTCGTTTTTCCAGAACCAAAAAAAGCCGAACCCTATTAGTCATTCAGTCAATCGGGTTCGGGTTCGGGGACAAACTGAGAAGACGCGGTATCTCCCCCAACGGAGTTTCGCTCCGAATTGCTGACGCTAACGCCCCAGCGATTTGGGAGTCGAATTTCGTTGAAGTGGGGTTCCGTACCCTCTCAAATATATTCTACTCTTGATCCTTCACCCTGTCCGAAATCCGAGACATTTGTTTTGGCTATCACCCAGCCAATGACCGAAAACGACCAGGTCAAAGAAGACGACTCAATGGGAGCGTGCTAGAGACATAAAAAGAGAGTCGCAAGTTCCCCTGAATAGCGTCCTATTCAGGATTCTCCACGACTCTCTAACTATTATCTTACACCCGATCCCTGATCTTATCTGGTCTCGGAGATATTTATTTTCTCTACCACCAAGTCATTAAATCCTAAACATCCCTGTCAACAAATGACCGAATCTGACCAGAATCCGGATGTCTGTGAGCTAGGTGAGCAGGTTTGACGCGTCACAGGATGTAAAACCTACTCATCGAAGGCTCACACTGAAGCGGCGGTACTCGTTACCGACCAGCAAGTCGCCTGATTTATCTGGCGGTAATTGACAAAAACCATGTTCCAGCGATTGCCTAATGGCGCGTCGTCTTGATCCAATGTGACGGCGCGCTTGCTGACAGTCTCGGATTCGCCGGTCAGCTCGGCTTCGACGCTCTTGAGCGAAGACGCCTCAAGCAGCCGGGCGTCAGTAGGCGCGATGTCTCCGGCTTCAAGCTCGATGAAGGCGCCTGGAACGATCTCGACCGCAGGAATCACGACCACGCGCCCATCACGCCAGACCTCGATCAGGTAATCAATCCCTTAAATGAAACACCGCGATGTATAGGGCGAGAACGAACAAGGCCCCCCAGCAGATCCAATAAAGGACTTCCGCCCACCAAAGGCGAACGCCCGCGGATGCGCTCTCAAGCCTGTGTTTGTCGAACATCCCCCACGCGTGCGTCAAAAGGCCGATTAGAATCAATGGCGTGGTGTATGACGATAAGAATCTCGACAAGAGAAGGCCAAGCCCCATTCCGAGGACCACTGCGCCGACCCCGCTCAAGAGTTCCGCCCTTTTCAAGCGGCTTGTTTTCTGATTCACGGTACACACAAAGCAACGTCTCCTTCCGAGACCGGTCAGTGATTCACTGCTTCCGCGACTGGCGCTCGCTCGACGTAGCCGGTCTACCGACCTGTCCTGATGGTTCCCCGCTGTGGAATTTCGACGGATAGACTCGCGCCCAGACGTAATCATATGCTTGAGCGGGCAACGCTTCCCGCAGTTGAAAGTTGTATGTCTTCGGCCCGCCGAGCTTGTCCTCGAACGTGGCTATCTCAAAACGATAACGCTCCGATTGGCTGATGTTCTGAATATCGCCGTAGCGCCAGTAGCGCGAATCCGACGGCATATCTTCGGACTCATAGACGATCCGGCCAGGATAGACTTTCAGTGTCCCGGCGCAACCACCAGAGCGGTGCAGGTGCTTGACCGGAACCTCGAACGTCGGCGCGTCTTCAGTCGCAGGCGCCACGCTCGTCACCACCGGCCGAGCCGCCCGTTCCACGAGCAGGCGACCGATCTCTGAAGTGATCTCGCCTTCGAGCGCCTTGAACTTGAAGACCCGGTCGCGACCGAGCATCCGCTTCTGATCCTCGTAGCTAACCAGCTCAATGCTTTTAGGCAATTCGATCTTGATCTGGCGCAGGTCTGTGTAACGCCAGGCGCGCGCGTCTTCTTTGTGAGCCGTCCTGTACTCGATCCCTTCCGGCATAATGACGAGCGTCCCGCGGCAGTCGCGAAACGTGTGCTCGTGTTCCACCGGAATCTCGTAGCTTTGCGCCGATACAGGATTGACGGCGAAGAAGATCAACAATGTCGCGATGAAAAGTATCCGGTTCATACTTCCTCCTCTTAGCGCGAAGCCGCGCCGCCCTCGTTCAACCGCGCCCAGACGGCCAGCACCGCAGGCACATACTTGCGCGTCTCGACCGGCAGCAGGCCACGCCGCGTCATCTCGTCGAAGTCGCGGACTCCCGTTCTGTCGATTACCCGCTGAACCTTATCTTCGCCCCAATTGTAGGCCGCAAGCGCCAGCTTCCAGTCGCCGAACTGTCGATACAGGTCGCGTAAGTATCTGGCCGCTGCGCGTGTCGAATGCTCAGGGCTCGTTCGGTGATCATCAGTGGCGCCGACCGCCAATCCATAGCGCTCGGCCGTCGCGGGCATAAACTGCCAGATGCCGCGCGCGCCTTTGGGCGAAAGCGCAAGCGGGTTCAATCCACTTTCGACCATCGCCACGGCCAGCAACTCGGGCGGGAGATTCTCCTCCCGCAGAATGCGCGTTAGCGGCTCGCGATACACGCTGTACCTTGCGAGCGCAGGCCGTAAAAACGCGCCGACTCTCTGCGAGTCGGAAGTAGGCGTTCGGATTGCCGGCTGACTGGGGATCAATGCGGCTCGCTCCGCCGCTATCGCGCTTATCAGTTCATCCAATAAGTGGCTCCGCTCTGACGGCTCGATTTCATTGGCGATCGCTTCGGCTTGCCGAAGCTGAGAAATGGCGCGTTCAAGTTCTCCTTGCTTTCTCGCGGCCTTGCTCTCGTCGAGAAGTTTCACGGCGGCAAGGACTCGATCCGCAATCGCGGCGCGCCTTTCGACCGCCAAGTGTATTCTCTCCATGGCGCTCACGACCGGGTCGCCATCGCGAGTTGCTGCCGGCGACTGGGCGCGCGCCGGCGACTCAAACGCCAGCGTGACGGCGACCATAGCAACCAATGTCAGACAAACTTTTTTGCCAAGCATATTTTCCACCTACAACACTTCCTGTTTCTTTACTTCGGTGTGCCACTTCCACACCGAATAAATCGCCGGATAGACCACCAACCCCATCACGAACGACGTGAACATGCCGGCGACCAGCGGCGCGGCGATGCGCTTGGTCAGGTCCGCGCCCGTGCCCGCCGCCAGCATCACCGGTATCAGGCCGATGAAATCCACAGCCACGGTCATAAACATCGGTCGCAACCGCATGACCGTTCCATTGACGATCGCTTCGCGCAACTGTTCTCTAGTCTTCATCAACCCTTTGGCGCGCATCTCCTCATATGAAAGGTCCAGATAGAGCAGCACGAACACGCCCATCTCCGCGGCCACGCCCATCAGCGCGATCAGTCCGACCCAGACCGCGATACTCAGGTTGTAACCCAACAGGTAGAGCAGCCAGATCGCGCCGACGGCCGAAAACGGCAAAGACAGGAAGACGATCATCGTCTTCGTCACGGATCGTGTGTTGAAATACAGCAGCAGGAAGATGATGAAGATCGTGATCGGCACAACGATCAATAGTCTTTGGGCGACCCGCTGCATGTTTTCGTACTGCCCGCTCCAGACCAGCGTGTAGCCAGGCGGCAGAGACACTTTCTCGCCGATGGCCTTCTTCGCGGCGTCCACGTAACGGCCCACGTCGCTCGCCGAAATGTCAACGTAGACGTAACCGCTCAAGCGCCCGTTCTCATCGCGGATCATGCCGGGGCCCGAGAGCATCTTGACATCGGCGATTTGCGCGATCGGAATCTGCGCGCCGCCCATGGCCGGAACCAGAGTGCGGTTGAGGCGGTCGACTGCGCTTCGCCAGTCGCGCATGTAACGCACGTTGACCGGATAGCGTTCACGGCCTTCGACCGTGGTCGTGATATTCTCGCCGCCGACGGCCGACATGATGACCATGTTCACCATATCGATCGTCAGGCCGTAGCGGGCTAATTCTTCACGCTTGAGATCGAAGTCCAGGAAATATCCGCCC
>DATCXQ010000678.1:0-4940 GCA_036565725.1 Blastocatellia bacterium | reverse complement strand
CCGTCGGCCGCGGTCAGGTCGGCTTTCTTGCGGACCTCGCCGCCATTGTTGCTGAATAACAGCTTGCCCGGCGTGATAGGCGAGCCGTCGGATTTATAAAATATGCGACGGTTGCCGTCAGCGCTGAAGAGCTCGACGGGATTGGTCAGGCCGCCAGTAAACGATCCGCCGCCCGCGAGCGCGGCGTCAACCGCCGCAACGGCGAACGCGGCGGCGGCGGCGGAGTGGCCGCGAATCGTGCCGGTAGTCGCCAGCCCCAACTCGCCACGAAAATTGTTCAGATGTATGGCGCGCCGATCCGCGCTATCCGCTTTGAAAATGAGAATGCGGGAGCCCCCAGGCGCGCCGAAGGTTATTTCGAACGGATCATCGTCGCCGTCCTGCACTTCGACCGAGGCGTCCAGCACCGTGGTCAGCGAGTTGTTCAGGATGAAAAAGTCGTAGTCGTTGCCCGACGCGCCGAGCGGGTCGGACCAGTGCAGCGTTGTCACAAATCCGCCGATCTCAACGAAGTTCGAGATCACCCCGGAGCCGAAGTCGTGCAGCGTTCCGCCGGGGAGCGCGGGGAGTGTGAGGCGGGAATTTTTGAAGTCGCCCTCCCAGGTCCCTGACGTCCCGTCGTTGAAGTTGCCCTCGTTGCCGGCCGACGAAAAATAGAGCGCGCCGGCCGCGGTCACCTCATTTACCGCGGTCGAAACGATGTCGTCATGGAACGGCGACTCGACGAAGTAGATGATGTCATCGACGATAATGTCGCAACCCGCGGCGCGCAGCGCGCGGATGTTATCGGCGAAACTCTCAATGCCGTTGAAGGCGGTGGCGAAGAAGAGCTTCGCGCCGGGCGCCACGTCGTGGACGATTTCGAGCATCGCCGTCCCCTCGCCGGAGCCGGGTACGCCGCTCTGTCCCGGCAATACCGTCACGTCCGCAGGCAAGTTGCCGGAGGCTATCGATTGCGCCAGGAAGTCGACGCTGTCTGAGAGAACGCCGATCTTTACCCCCGCTCCGCTGACGCCGAAGAAATTGCGGGCCGCCGCCGCGTTGTGAGCCGTATCGCCCTGTGAAGTAACGCTCCCGGTGTTGGTCGTCTGGTCTTGCGCTTTCGCATGGACTCCGGCTTTCGCCAGCGCCGCTGTAAGGTTCGCGCGAACGTTCATCGCGCGTTGATTGAAATTGGGGCGTACGCCGCTCATTCCGAGAGGCGTCGCCGTTCCAGTCGAACCGGTCAATTGACGGCGCGTCGCCGCCTCCATATTGGCCGATCTGATGGACTTGACAGCCGTGTAGCCCGCCAGACCTTCCAACGAATCAAGTGGTACGAGAGCGCGAATCACCCCGGCCGTTACCGAGGCGTTTATGACCTCTCCGCCAGACTTCTCGACAGCCATGGCCAACTCTTTGGTGACCACGGCTTTGATAATAACGAGCACCCGGCCCTCGCTATCGGGTTTGGCCATGGGCATTGCCGAATTCAATGTCCTGACTTCGCCGCCCCGAGTCATAGCCTGGCCGCGCTGCGCTCTCATCGCATTGAGGAGATGCGAGCTGATCTTTCTCTGCTCCGGCGTGCGCGACTGTTTTTCTGCGAGCAGGGCGCTGATCTGCCGCTGCGCCTCGATACTCAACGTCGCGGCGCCGCCCTTCTGCGTGTCGTCCTTCTTCTGGCCTCCCTTCTGCACGCCGCTAATCTGCGCGCTGGCTTGACGTAAGATCAGGGTTGAACCGCCGGCCGCCAAAGCCAGGGCGGCCAGAATTACGGGGAAAAATCTCAAATATCGTTTCATTACTTAACCTCCTAGTGCGAACCCGAGTCCGGGGGGATTGCATCCCGACTCCGGATTGGGGGCGTGTTTTAAGGAAATGGATACAACTTTCCTACGAGTGAGGGAGCAAACAGCATTGCGCCCTTGTTATTGTGAGTGATCACGCAAACAACGCTGCGTTATTGTTTGTAGAACGCGAAAGAGAAAAGAGAGGGAGCGACGCGCGCCGGCGTTCGAACGGCGACACGAGAGTGGCAATCGGTATAACGCCTGGCAACCGGCCTCAAAACGGAAAAACCCGAAGGTTGTTGTGGTAAAAGTCGAAATGGGGCGCAAGATCTGGCTGACAGCGCAAAATTGGGCTGACAATCGCTAACTGCGCCCTTCACCCATACCGAAGAGCGATCATCGGATTCAATTTTGTCGCCTGTCGCGCGGGCAGATAATAAGCCAGCAGCCTCACGACGATCAACCTCGCCAAGCGTCAATCAGATTGAGCTGGAAATTTTGTCACTGCGTAACATCGGCGCCGAATACTCCGCTGCCGAACGTCCCGGCAAAGAGTTTCCCCCCGGCAACGGCGAGCGCTCGAACTCCCAGAGAGGTTAAGCCTTCATTGACCGCTTGCCAGCTCTCGCATTGATCGGTCGAAAGAAAGACGCCGCTGTTAGATGTCGACGCATAGAGATTCGTCCCGACGGAGGCGAATGAAGAGATCGTGGAGTTCGGCGGCAAGCCGGCCCCGACCTGCGTCCAGCTTTCCCCCTGGTCGCCAGACCGAAATACCTCGCTGCCAGATGGCGTATCAAATGCCACAAAGAGATTCGGCCCAACGACGGCTAATAAAGAAACACGAGAGATCTGGGGTAAGCCGTCGCCGACCGTTGTCCAGCTCTCCCCCTGGTTGGTCGAGCGAAAGACGGCGCTGTAAATTGACTGATCCTGAGATAGCGCCGCAAAAAGATTCGGCCCATCGGCGGCGAGCGCAGTAACGGTCGTATCCGCCGGCAGGCCATTATTGACTGCCGTCCAACTCTCCCCCTGGTCGGTCGAACGATAGACGCCACCAACGCCACGGCCAGGTACGGGGGAGCTGGTTGTTCCCGCAAAGAGATTCGTCCCACTCACGGCGAATAAGGTAACACGCGTATCAAGCGGTATACCTGCTCTGCTCGCCGTCCAACTATCTCCCTGGTCGGTCGAACGGAAGACGCCACTGCCAATTATGGCTTCGCCTGTAGCGGTAAAGATTTTCGTTCCAACAATGGCGAATGAAGAAACCTGCGCCCCCGGCGGCAAACCTGTATTGATCGCCGTCCAACTATTTCCGCCATCGTCTGAGCGAAAGGCGCCCCCATTGGAGATGCCAGGTATCCCGGCATAAATGCTCGGCCCCACGGCGGCAAGCGTCTGAACAGACTGGCCGATCATACCCGTTTTGACTGCGGCCCAGTTCTCTCCCTGGTTCGTCGAGCGAAAGGCTCCGCCGACCGTCCCCGCAAAGAGGTTTGTCCCGACGGCGGCGAGGGCCTGAACAGCCAGATTGGACAAGCCCGTACTGACGTCAGTCCAGGTCTCTCCCTGATCGCTTGAGCGGATAACCCTGCCAGTGGCCTGGCCAGTGATACCAACGCGATTGGATATCCCTGCAAAGATGTCCGCCCCGATCATGGCGAATGAAGTAACAGTCGCGTTCAATGGCAGACCTGTGTTGACCAATGTCCATTTCTCTCCCTGACTGCTCGATCGAATGACCCTGCCGTCCGTCAGCGCGGCAAAGATGTCCGTCCCAACGCCGGCGAGTTTACGAACTGCTATATTGGATAAGCCTAAATCGAGAGCAGTCCAGTGATCTCCCTGGTCATCCGATCGAAAAACGACGCCGGCGCCGAGTGGAAGCAGTCCCACAAAAATGTTCGGTCCAACAGCGGCTATAGAAGAAATGAGCGGATTCGTCGGCAATCCCTTGTTGACCGCAATCCAACTCTCTCCCTGGTCGCCGGATCGAAAGACGCTGCCAGGTGTTATCGCAAAAATATTCGTCCCGCTCACGGCGAGCCCACCAACAATCAGGTCGGTTAAGCCGGCGTTGACTGCAACCCATCTTTCCGCTTGATCAATCAAGCGGAAGACGCCGCCGCCGACAGTCGCCGCGAAAATGTTCGTCCCGACGGCGGCGAGAGATTGAATACTTTGCGAAAGTAGGCCTTCATTGATCGGCGTCCAACTCTCCCCTTGATTAGTCGAGCGAAATACGCCGCTGAAAGTTGTCCCCGCGAAGAGGTTTGGGCCGACGCTTAGCAGAGAGATGACGTCGGCGCCTTCGGGGCCTGACGTTTGCCGCCACTGTAACGAGCCTGGCGCCGATTGTTCGGCGGCGAAGGCGGTCGGCTCCGCCCGGCTCCCGTAATCATTCGGCCGGATGATCCCAAACATCACTACAGAGGCCGCCAGAATCGCTCTCAGCGAGAATGCGGCATAGCGATTGAGACTCTTCATCGTGTCCTCCTTATAACGATTGGCGCTTTTCATTGCGACCTCCTTGTAGCGATTGACGCGCTTATAGCGGTTTGCAAATGCGTGTACGATGTGGAGCGATTTGTTTAATCGCCCTGTTTGCGGCTTTGTCCAATCAGGAAACAAGCGCGAGTAAACAACTCGCGCCACAGCCCCGTACATGCGCTCGCAAACCGCTCTTAATTGTGTCCTCCTGTTGACACAACAATTTTCCTGCGAGCGATTGCGCAGGCAGCGCTTCGTCATTGTTCATAGATCGTGAAAGAGAAAAGAAAGAAGGGGGAAGAGAGCCGGGCGCTTTTATCCCGGCGCGCGAACTTGTGGTTGGCGATCATCTTACCGCATCTGAGCGTCGTCGCGGTAGAAGATGTTCGTTTAATTGAGGAGGGCCGGTCTGTTATTCTTCGTCGCGCACTGCCGGCGCCAAAGCAACGATCACAAAACGCAGAAGGAATCAAAAATGGTGGAAACTTGGGACATTGAAGCGCGCGGGTTGACCAAGGCGTTCGGCTCATTCACTGCTGTGCGCAATCTGAATCTCCGCGTGCCGCGCGGGACGATCTTCGGCTTTCTGGGGCCGAACGGTTCCGGCAAATCAACCACAGTGAAGTTGCTGACCGGCTTGCTCACGCCGACTGAGGGAGATGCGCTGATCGCCGG
>DATCXQ010000673.1:0-18265 GCA_036565725.1 Blastocatellia bacterium | reverse complement strand
AAAACTAAGTTTTTTGGTGTTTGTATAAATCGGAACAAGTGATATCGACACATCCAACGAATTTTCAACCATCAAAGGAGAGCGTTTGTAGTTAAACTGGATATCGCCAGAAAAAAAACGCTAAACACAAGAAAACGTAGTTTACAGAGTACTAAGTAAATAGAATGAAAATGCCTCAAATTCTCGCCTGATTGCTCAGCGTCCCACATTCTCCAAGATCCAAATTCCACCGGAAACTTCCATGATCGGCAGGACGATGCGGTCGGCGGCGAGCGCCATTTCCATAACGCCGACTTCGGGCAGGACCATCTGGGCGGGGCTTTCAAAGTTCGTCACGCGGAAAGGCTCTCCTCTGGGTTGGCCGCTCGCCGGATCGAAGTCAATGCCCCAGACGTTGAAGAACCCGGTCCGGTTGGAGACGAAGTAGAGCCGACGGCCATCTGGGGACCAACGAGGTTTGTCATCGAAGTATTTGGCTTCGGTGACGCGCCTCCATTCACCGCCAGAAGCCGGAACGACGAAGATGGTCGAGATTCCGGCCTCAGTCGCTTTGGCGGCGATGAAGCTGATCCACTTCTGATCGGGAGAGAAACGCGCTTGATAGAGATTCATATCGGGATGAGAGGTGACCATGCGCATTTGCTTCTCGGCCTGAGGGGCCGCCGCAATCGGGAAGATGCAGATCGCGTGTCGTCCGGGCTGGTGATCTGACCCTCCGAGTATCCACTTCCCGTCGAGGGACCAGTCCCAGACGCTGATGTTCGCCATGCTGGGAGTGGTGAGCGTTTGTTCAGCGCCGCCGCCGGACGGCATTAACGCAAGGCCGCTTTCATGCCTGGAGCCTTCCGGGTTGAGCTGGCGGCTGCGATTATAAATCAGCCGCGAGCTGTCGTGTGACCAATGTGGCTGTGCGCGATGCAATTCGTCGGCCGCCAGGAGCGTTTCACTTCCATCCTTGAGCGACTTCTCCCAAAACTCCCATTTCCCGGCGCGGCGCGTAACAAACGCCACCTTTCTGCCGTCGGGCGACAGTTCGGGGTAACCGGCTTTCACCCCGGCTGCGGTGACGGGCCGACTCTCTCCCTTGATCCGGCCCGCCGAGGCGTCAAACGGGAGCGACCACAATCTGGTTTTCTCGGAGCGGGCAGTGAAAGCCAGTTTCCTGCCGTCGGGCGAGATGGCTATGTCCCTGTCCGGCCCCGCGGCGGTGGTCAGGCGTTCCGGGCCGGCGGTCCACCGCAGGCTCCGCGGATCGACTTCCACTTTCCACAAATTTCTCACGCTCTGTGAGGTTCCTTCGAAATAGAGCGTCTGGCCGGAAGGCGACCACAAAAAATCGGTGAGAGTCACAGACGCTTCTCTCATTCGCTCCTCAACCTTCGGATCGATTTCCGATTTGGCCGGAGGGCCGCCATCCAACGGAACGGTCCAAAAAGTCCACTTATCCTGTCGACTCCATCCCCAGAGCGAGAGATGTTTACCGTCGGGTCGCCAGGCCAGGCGAAAGAAACCGAATTGGGGAAGAAAATCCGCCATCACCTCGCGCGGCGGTTTGTCGTCGAGTCCCACCACATAGATCTTGGGGATCTCCGTCGTCTGTAGCGGCGAACTGTAGAAGAGAATTTGCGCGCCGTCCGGCGACCAGCGCGGGCGAGATCCGAAGGAAGAAACTTTACGTTCCTTGCCGCCGAGCACAGGCGTTACGAACAATCCTCCGCCGTCGCGCTCAGAGCGGAAGACCAGACGATTCCCCTCTGGCGCCCAATCCGGCTGCCAGTCATGGGCCTCGGACGTGGTCACGCGAACCGGATTGCCTTCGCCGACCGGCTGCACCCAGATGTCGAAATTGCCGCTCCTGTCGGAGCTGTAAGCGATCATTCGCCCGTCGGGCGACCAGCTCGGTTCGCTTTCGAGGCCGGGATCGAAGGTTAACTGCCAGAGTTTAGGCTGCGGCGGCGTCGAATCGTCCTGCGATCTCCGGCTGATCGGGAAGATGGCCAGGATAGCAATTGTCAGGGTCGCGAGCGCCGAGAGCGCAATAATCGTCCATCGATTGCGAGGAACGATTTTGCCATTAAGCCCCTCAAGCGCCTCAGACGCCTCATTAATTGCCGGCCTCGGCGCGATCTCAGCGCTGTTCGGCGGGTAGAGCGCGGCGCCGGCGTCGGCCTTCGATCCATTTCCATTGGTCGGGAGCGCCATGAGCTCTTCGCTCGCGCCGTCCACTTCTCTCACGCTGGCCACGAAGCGATAGCCCCGACCCGGGACGGTCAGTATGTAATGGTGCTCGTTCGGCTGTTCGTCGAGGGCTTTTCTCAGCGCGGAGATGTTGCGGGCCAGGTTGTTCTCCTCCACCACGGTGTCGGGCCAGACCCGCTGCAGCAGTTCATTCTTCTCCAACACCTGGCCGCGGTTTTGGATCAGCGCCAGTAGAATCTCGAAAGCTTTAAGGTTGAGCGGCACAACCTCCCCATCACGCGTCAAAACATATTTGACCGAATCTACGCGAAATGGACCAAACTCATAGAATGGCGTGGATTGCTCTCGTTGCGCTCCGTTCATAACTTTTCAGGAGTTTTCAGAACGACAGATAACTTTTCAGAAGTAATTAGACCGCCGCAAAGACTTCGTATTCCGCTTCCGAGTATCTATTCCCAGACAAAACCGGCGAACGTGTTCGAACAATCGTGAGGTGAAAGGTATGCAAGGGCCGCTCGAACAGGGGCGCCTCCAGCCTTTGGTTGATCTTATATAGAGCTGAAGCTAGCGATGTCAACCTGAGGGTCGAGCTGAGATGAAAATTCGAATCCGGATATCGCGCCGCGTTTCGTCGCGCCAGGCTCGCTAGAGCCTGGTCGGCCCGAGCGGCGTGGCGACTCAAAAAGAATGTGTCAATAGAGCGCGGATGACGCAGATACGGCGGATCATCGCGGATGAAGCCAAAAAAGATCAGCGTCAATCAGCTCTATCAGCGTCATCCGCGTTCTATTAACCCGTACGCCGATATGAAAACCGCTTTACCCCAACCGCGGTTTGAAGACGCCGCATTCGAGGTTTGTCATTGGTCATTGCAGGAGATCGGGTCAGTCAACCCCCAATAAACGTTGGGTAAACTCACGGCGATGACCAATGACAAGCGCATCAGCGGCCTTCGGAATTCACTTGCAAGGCATTCGGAACCCGCTCGGCGAATTTTGAGAGTTTCTTCAAGATTTATGACGAATTGATAGCGATATTGAATGTCCGATGTACAAGGAGGGAGGTAAGAAACTATGTCCATACTCAAATTGTCGCTGCTCGCGGTCATCGCCTTGCGTGGAGTTGCTCAATAAAGACAGTCAGGCGCGCCTCAGGTTCTACTATTGCGGCGGCGACGCAGGATACCAATATAGACAATTCGTCGAACGGCACAGGCGCCACGAAAGCCTGTTCGCCAGCGAATGGTAGTGGGAATGTCATGTACAAACTGTCTACGCTCGGACGTTTCTTCCTCGCCATCGCGATGGTGGTCTTTGGCATACAACATTTCGTTCATCTGGACTTTGTAACGCGGGTCTTTCCGAGCTTGCCGGCGCGGATTCCCGCGCACACCTTTATCGCATGCGTCTTCGGCGCACTCCTGCTTTTGGCCGGCGCCGCTATCATGTTCGAGAAAGCGGCGCGACCTGTGGCCTTGCTGTTGGGAGCAATCATCCTCAGCTCGTTTGCATTGCTGTACCTGCCGCCGCTGCTCACGGGGCCCCTGCTTCCCTTTAACGGCGGTTTGTGGACCAGCGCCGGTAAGGCGCTGGCCCTCTCTGGCGGGAGTTTTCTCGTGGCTGGCTCGCTCCCCGTAAAACTGGACGGCCCGACGAACGCTCTCGCCAGAGTCGCAAGGGCAATGGAAAAATTCATTCCACTGGGACGTTTTTTCCTTGCGGCCTTCCTGATCCTCTGCGGGATCGAGCATTTCATGTACGACGAAATCGTGACGAGTATGGTTCCTTCGTGGATTCCGGGCGGCGTCTTCTGGACCTATTTTGCCGGCGTGGCGTTAATCGCGGGCGGCGCGGGTATGTGCGTTCCTTTGACGTTGCGACCGGCGGCGGCCGGCGCCGGGTTGATGATCTTTATATGGGTTGTGATCCTGCACATCCCCAGGGCCGTGGCCATGAGAAATTCTAACGAGACGACCGCCGTGTTCGAGGCCCTGGCTTTTTCCGGCGTGGCATTTATTTTGGCCGCCACGCCAAGGGAGGCCGATATGACGGTCTTCGGGAAATAAATGCGACAACACTTCTTCAGCCGCGCCGATAGCGATTGAGCTAATCCGGGCTTTTATGGCCTTTGAAAAAATGATGCAACCACGCAATCCAATGTAGGGGCGGGTTTTCCCCGCCCCAAACGCCACGATCACAAGGCAGGGCGGGGAAAACCCGCCCCTACGCTGTGGGCGCAGTTAATTTTCAAAGACAATAAAAGCCATGCTTAGCTCATGAGGTCGCTCCGCGGCTAGGGATCAGAACCTCAGCTTGAGGCCGAGCTGGATGACGCGAGGCCCGCCCCGTGTTCGAGTAATCTCGCCGAAATTACCGCCGCTCAGGTCTCGGGCCGGATTTCGGAAGGTCGGCGTGTTGGAGATGTTGTAAGCCTCGGCGCGGAATTCGAGCGATAAGCCTTCCTTGAGCCGGGTAATTTTCGAAACGCTGATGTCGACGCGCCGCTGATCAGGTCCGATCACGGTGTTGCGCCCCAGCGAGCCGAACGCGATGCCAGAGCTGTGGAACGCGTCGCGATTCAAATATCCGTCGATACGCGATGTGATAGAGCCTTTGGTAGTCTGATCCCCATGCGTTGCGCCTGGCGCCATGTCAGGTCGAGGCGCAGTCGAAGAGAAAAGAATGCCGCTGAAATCGTCGTCCACAACCGTGAACGGGCGGCCCGACTGGAACGTGCCGATCCCTGAAACCTGCCAGCCCTCGACAAAGCGATTGCCTTTGAAGGGAAGTTCCCACGTCCAACTCAATATCAGCCTGTGCTTGCGATGAAAATCGGACAACCCGCGGTTCAACTGAGGCCGCGATTGGTCATGCTCGATCTGGAACAATCCTTCGTCGGAGAAGGTGTCTATGGATCGCGAAAATGTGTAGTTGACGTTGAACATGAATCCTCGGCTGAACCGCTTCTGCAAGCTGGTTTGGAGCGAGTGATAGATCGAGTTCGCGTTGGAAAAGACGGTGTTCGCGCCTTCGTCTTCGTCAAAACCGAGCATGGGCCCGCGCAGTTCCGCCGGGATCACGCATTCATCGGGATCGTCGAAGAGGTCGCACCCGGCGGGCGGCGTCTTGAGGTTGACGAAATTGTCGTCATCGATTTGATAAAAGTTGCCTGTGAAGCCTCCTCCCGGAACCCCGGCGCGGCGCAGAAGGCCGACGCGGTCTATGTCGAACGCCTGATTCTGGTTGGCGAGTTGCAGCAGCTTCGTTCCCTTCGAGCCGACGTATCCGATTTCGATCAGCCAATTCGGCTTGAACTCCCATTGCGCGTTCAGGTTCCATTGCTGGATGTACGGAGTGGCGAGGTCGGGCGAGATCATCTGAGTCTCGAACGCTTCGAATTCATTGTCAGGGTCGTTGGAGCCGACGAGGATCGGCTCGCCGTCGTCGAATCCTACGCTGAAGGATGGGATCGGGAAGACGGGGAGGTCGCGAGGAATGGTGTTCCAGTCTCCTAGATCGTTCAACTGCGATTCGCGGAAGAACGGCGCCGCCTGCCTGAGCGAGTTGGCGAAGGCTCCGGTCGTGCGCTCGAAGAAGATTCCGTAGCCGCCGCGCAGGATTAACTTATTGCCCTCGAACGGAGACCAGGCGAATCCGAATCGCGGCATGATGTTGTTGTAATCGCCTGGAATAATACTCTTGCTGTCGGCAGTCCGCAGATTCAGCCCCGCCGCGCCCGCAATCGAGCCAGGTTTGAAATTCGACGGGAAGGTGAACCCGTTTTGAATGTTTCCCGTCGCAAGCGCCGAGGGGAAATCGAATACCGTGATCAGACCGTTGACCTCAGACGGATATCCGAAGAACTCGTGCCGCACGCCCACGTTGAGCGTGAGCTTGGGCGTAACCTTCCAATCATCGGCGACGAACCAACTCCAGTCCGTCATCCGGTAGCCCCTGACGGTCTCGCCGTAATTCAGAGAAGAGTCGTCAATCTGCCGCGCGCGGTTTCTGTCCGCCGGATTTTTGTAGCCCACCGTCAGAAAGTCGAACCAGCTTTTGAGATTGTGCCTGCGATTCCGCGTCTCCTCGAGCGCGCCGTTCAATTGATGCCGCCGCAACTCGCCGCCAACGCGAAGCGAATGTTTTCCGCGGCTGAATGAGACGGTGTCTCCGAAGGTGAAGGTGTTCTGTACGTCGAATATCCGCGTGCCGTCGCCCGGCGTGCCGAATCGGAATGTTGATCCGACGTCTTCGCCGCCGTCGATCTCGATCTGGCTCAGGTCGGGGACCTCGGCGGCGAAGGGGTTCTGTATGCCGAAGTCGGCGTTGTTGAAATAGACCACCGGCGCGGAGTCGTTGCGGTTGCGGAAGAATCCGGCGCGGAATTCGTTGACGAGCCTGGGGCCGAAGATGTGGACGTCGGTCAACGAGAAGGTTCGCTGGTAAGTCGTGTCTTCTCTCTCGAACCTGGTTAACGCATTGCCATTGGCCAGCGGATCGCGGCTGGGCTGGTTCGAGAAGAAAAATTTGCCGCTGAGCTTGTTCGATTGAGTCAATTGATGATCGATGTTGACGCTGAACTGGTCCTGCCTGAAGGTCGCGGGAATTACCGAGACCACCTGGCAGCTGTCGGCCACCTGGTCCTCGACTCGACCGCAGTTGATCCCGTTGGCCCCGGATGGGATCAGAAAAGACCCGTCCGAGAACTTGGCCTTGAGCAGCGATCTCGAAATGGGATTGATCACCGCGAAATTTATAGGACCGTTCCTCTGTGGGTTCCAGATGGCCGCCGCAAACCGGTTGATTCCTTCGTCTGAACGGTCGTCGGTGAGGTCTTTAGGCATCCGCACTGTGTTGCTCGCCTCGTCCACGAAAGAAGTCCTGGCCCGCGTGAATTGATATGACCCGAAGAAGAAAGTCTTGTTCTTGACGATCGGGCCGCCGATTGTGGCGCCCCCCTCGTTCCTCCTGAGGACGGGGCGATCGAGGCCGGCGCGATTGAAGAAGAAATCGTTGGCGATCAGCTTGTCGTTCTGAAAGTAATGATAGAGGCTGCCGTGCAAATCGTTCGCGCCGCTCTTCGAGACGAGTTGGAAGGCGCCGCCGCCGTTGCGGCCCGTAGCCGCATCGTAGAGGCTGGTTTGCAGTTTGACCTCCTGGAGCGTTTCGAGCGCAGGCGCGATGTTCCGTGAGAGCGTGCCGCCGCCTTCGTCAATCGTCCCTCTCGACCCGTTGACCCGGCTGTTGCAGCAGAGCAGGTTGGTGACGTCGACGCCGTTAAACACGAAGCTGTTGTTAGTAGTGCGCGCGCCGTTCACGCTCGGCGAGATCGAGGCGTTGTCGTTCGACAGCAGTTCGCTGATGTCCGCCGACACGCCCGGCTCGATCACCAGCAGTTGCGTGAAATTGCGCGCCGAAGTCGGCAGCCCCTCGAGTTCTCTCCGATCCAGCGTGCGAACAATTGTCGCAGACCCCGAAGAGGCCATCTCGGCGTTGGCGGTCACTTCTACGGTTTGGTCAACCGCGCCGACCTCTAACTGAACGTTCACCGTGGCCATCTCAGCGGTGGTCACAGCGACGCCGTCGCGCGCCAGTCTCTTGAAACCCTGACTCTCGAAGACCAGGCGGTAGATTCCGGGAGACAGGAAACGAGACTCCCAGCCGCCCGCTGAATCGGTTTTGATCGTCCGCCGCTCTCCCGTCTCCACTCTGGTCAACGTCACAGTGGCGCCCGGAATCGAGGCGCCGGTCTGGTCGGCGACGCGCCCCGTCAATCCGGTGCTGGAGCTTGACTGCGCCAGAACCGTTGTGATCGCTATTGCAAATACCAGACAGATTCCACCCAAAGCCCGCGCTATGTGGCGGGACACACTACTACGTCTCATTTCAGCCTCCTCTTGTTTGCTGAAAGTCTCGGAACGGAACTTTGATTGTGTTAGATAATTGCTGATCTGAATGTTTCTTCTACAGAGAATGATGTGTATATCAGAGAACTGAAAAAAACTGGTTAAATGCAGGTAAAGATTGTATGAACAGGCGCCGCAGGGCGCAGAGTACATGATGATTTCTCTATGTACTGCGGCGCCCTGCGGCGGCTAACAGTCTTTAAGCCTGCTTATAATGCTCCGTTCTCCCACGGACCCCAGATTGCCAATGTAATCCCAGGAGTCTGGATGTTGACAAATAAGGTTTCGCCGTCCGGGCTGAAAGTCGCGCCGGCGAATTCGCTGTCGTTGAGTACGTTCAACGCAAAGTTGAAAATTTCTCCCTGCTGCGTCAATCCACGCAGGAATTGCTCATCGTCGCCGTCTTCACAGAGGATCAATCCGCCGCCCGGGGTAACACAGATGTTATCAGGGGCATCGAGGAAATCGGCGCCCGGCGATTCGAAGATCAGTGACAACAGACCTCCTGAGTGACCTCGTGGCCGGTATCGCCACACCTGTCCGAGTCCTGCGCTGCCGCCATTGGTCGATGTGAAGAATATGCTTCCATCCCCAAACCATGCGCCCTCCAGCCTCGTGAAAATCGCTCCACCACCGGCAAAGCCTTGTTTGAAAACCGCGAGTGAATCAGCTTCTGCATTTGCGGGATCGGGATCGCCGATGTCCACCCATGTCACGCGCAAAGGTTCGAGTGGCGTCACGCCGGTTCTGGTGTCGAAATTAGGCCTATCTTTGATCGCCAGCATTTGCAGACGGCCTCCCTCCGCCGGCTTATTACGGCGATTTGGGATAAAACGATAGAAGCCGCACTGCGGGTTCCGGTCTTCAGTTTCATAAATAATGTCCGTACGAGGATCGACGGCAATAGCCTCGTGGACGAAGCGCCCCATGGCCTTGAGCGGGACCGCGTCCACTGGTCCCGTGGACTTCGCAGACACTTCGAAGGCATAACCGTGAGGTTTGCTGAAGCCTCTGGCAAGTCCGCCGACATTCTCTTCGCATGTGATCCAGGAACCCCAGGGTGTTGCGCCTCCGGCGCAGTTGTTATGGGTGCCGCTGATGCTGACAAAACTCCTGACCGGCAGTCTTGTCTCCGCATCTACTATTAAGGTGGTGGTTCCTCCGCCGGTCGTAGGGTCGTAGGCGTTGGCCGGATCAAGGGCGGCGCCGGGGGTCGAAAAAGTGATTTCGTGATTACGAACCAGCGTGATCAACCGCTTGCGATTTTTCCGCCTATCGTGATCCCGGTGGTCATCATCATCATCGCTGTTATTGGTTTCGAAAGTGGCCATCCCATCGTGGGACCCCGGCGTCGGTTTTCCATCCGACATAATCGCGCCTGTCCTTCCGAAAACGTTATACTTGAAGCCATCAGGCAGGGCTAACAAGGTCTCACCGGTATTTTCCGACACGGTCGGTTGGAGATCACCGTAATCGCCATCACACCTTCTCCCTCTACTCCTACCATTACCTGAAGCCGCCAGAGCGCCTCTGGCGATTAAGCTCTGCATAGCAAATGCGACTCCTGTGGTTTGAACTGTCCGGCTCAAAAATTTTCGACGGTTGATTGGTGTTGACATAAGCCTCCTATGTAAGCTGGTTCTACAAATTGGTTTCAGTGTTATCGTTGGTGGATAGACGGGAGCGTAGTCGTGCCAGATTGCAAGACATCTACGCCAAATGCCTGAAGTCAATATTGCTGGTCCGGTTGATTATTGACTACAGAAATGACCCTGGCTTTGTAGCAGAATGGGTTTAGGTAACCCTCACAGGCGGGTAAAGTCTCTGTAAATTAATTGAGGCGTGCGTAAAAATCGCGGGGCGCGCCCTGGGTACGCATCGCTTCCAGCGTGCAGTCTCGGCTAGATCAGAACACGTGAGGCCGCTACTGTACCGGCCAATATTTGGCAACGGATTGTGAACTTCAGCCTTCTGGCAATGGAGGGAAGTGTTCTGGCGGGCAGTAGTATTCGGTCTCCTGCTCGTAAGTGTAGACAAGCTTGATCAGCTCCGGCCTACTTCCTTACTGACTAAATCAAGCCACGTACGATTGGTACAGTACCGCGCGCGTAAGCAAGCGGCGCATCACGCGGTCAACCGCTTGCTTACGCGCGCGGTACTGTACCGTGTCCCAATCTTGTGTGGTTCGATTTAGACTGTAAATCGCGCGTCGAACGATTTGGCCTTTGGCTCGACGAAGCGGACAAGCTGTTCTCCCTCCTCGGCCAGCGCGGCGCGATCCTTCTTAGTCAACTTGTCGAAGGGCTCGATCACGAGCGTCGCGGCGGTCTTTGCCTTTTCTATCTTCCACACGCCGCGAACGAAGCCGTCCACCAGAATGGTCGCCGCGACGCGCAGCCCCGGCAGATAGACCTTCGAACGATATTCGTCGGCGATCACGCGGGAGCGATTGCTGTGCGAAAGGAGCATGTTGTCATATTCCGGCAGGAATCGAACTGGCGCAGGAACGTCTTCGGCGGGAAGCTGTACGCCAGGCAGGTCAAATAATTCGGTCCGCCCTTCGCCGCGATAGGTTTGCAATTCGGGTCTCAGCTTTTCGAAGGTCTCTTTCAACTTCATCCCCATCCATGTTTGCGCGTCCGTTACCGAGGCGGGGCCGAACGCCGCCAGATAGCGGAATACCAACTCCCGCATGTTGTCTTCCGGAGAGATGGGCCGCCCTATCCAGGATTCGGCGAGCGTGAATTCGGGCTTGTTGGAATAGCTCCATCCGGTGTTTATCGGAACCTGGACGAGAGGAATATGCGTCCGCACCGAGTAGCGCATCGCCCCGACGTCGCGGTCGGGCATAAGTCCGGTGAGCATATCGCTGATCTCGGCGAAGGTTCGAGGCTTTTCGCCGATGAACTTCCGCGCGGCCTTGAGGACTTTATCCATATCAAAATCGCCGCCACGCCGTTTGGCGATCTCGCTCGCAGCCCCGATCAGCAGAGGCTTGAGCGCCGTGCGAAATCGCAGGTAATCATCCGCCGTGCAGAGGTGGAGCGTGCCGCGCATCATCGTGGCCTTGACGACCTTCCGATTCTCGATCTCCCGGGCGAGGTCTTCGCGTTGGAAGTCGCGCAGACGCGTCCACAAGCCCGCGTATGGCGCAGACGCGAGTTGGGCCTGTAAGCCGGCCAGCCGTTCGACGGCGGCGGGGACGGAGAGCGCCTCGCGCTCTAAAAGCATCTGGCGCGACAGCGTCGCGCGGTTGAGTTCGCGTAGCTTTAAAATACGATCTGCCATGTCTTCTGTTTTTCTGCCACATGCAGCGCAGTTACTTTTAATCTGTTAGAGATCAGACGCAAACAATCGAACTTCTGAAGCATCGTTCGACAAGTGAATGATACGCTCAAATCGCAGTCCCAGCTTTTCAAGAAGCCTGCCTGACGCATAATTGTCCGGAGAAGTGATTGCCACAATCCGGTTGAGTCCCAGGACTGTTTTTCCATACGCCATCACGGCGGCGGCCGATTCGTAGGCATAACCTCTCGCCCAAAACTTCGGAAGAAAGGCGAATCCGATATCCACGTCTTCCAGGCCATCTCTTTTGAGCAACCCGCAAATCCCGATCGGGACACCGCCATCCTTCAGCTCAGTCAAATACAGACCGAAGCCCAATCGGGTATACATATCCGCTGGTCCGTTCAAAATATAGTCACGCGCGTCATCGAGGGTTCTGACGCCTTTATCGCCAATGAACCGCAGGAACGAGGGTTCGTTCAAAAGCTCAAGAATGAACTCCGCATCGTCAGTAGATAGCCAACGAAGGTTCAGCCGATCTGTTTCAAGAACTTTCAATGTAATTTCACCAGTTTGGCTCTCTTCTCCGCGCCTGCGTTAGGCGCTTTCCCGAGAGTCTCCGCCTACAGGAGAATTCAGCAAGCCGGTTGTGCGTTCTGTGGCGCTCGGAACCGGTTCAGATTGACCGGCTGGATGTAATTGATTTGTCGTTACTCCTCGTCGCAATGACACTGAACGGGAAGGCTCTTTGGGGGGCTGCGTTTCAGGTAAATAATCCGAATAAACCAGAAGAATGACTCCGCCAAAAAGAGGCAATCCGGCCAGTCCACTCAATACCAGGATCAATGGAATAAGACCTGACCAATTGGGAAATAGTCCCAGGCAGATTGGAATCAGGCATCCAATCATCAAGCTGGACATCAACGCGACTATCCCCAGGAATGCCATTCTTTTTTGCGGACTCTGAGGAAGTTTGCTATCGGCAAGCTCCGATTCATCCGAATCATCCGGCTCGGATTCTGTGGCAAGCGCTAGAGAAATTACCTGCAAGTCGAATCCGCAGGATCGGCAAAACTTTTGATCATCAGAAGATTGCGTTGCGCAATTTGGGCAATACATCATTGTCTTCCTGTTCGTTGATGTTACTTCCGCCTCGGTTCTTCCCATCCAGGCCCAAGTTTTGAAGCGTCGCCTCCAGCCAGGGTATTCACCAACTCTTCATAGAAATAGTTGGATTTGGCCGCTACCAAGGGCGAGACCCGCCTCTCGTATATTTTCCGGCTTCGATCAATCACTTTCTTTAGTCGTTGATAGAGGTCAGCGTTCCGACACCCCTCATGAACCTCGACTTCGTGGTAGAGCTTGATCTCCGCAACCAGTAACTTGGCGAAGCGCAGCGCTTCATTTTGTAATTGCGCTTCCGACAAACCGGTATCGCTGCTGTCGGTATTTCCGAATAGTCTATCCAAAAAGCCCATCTGATATCGCCTCCTTTAATTGCTCAAACGATAGAGATGCGTCTGGCTACGCACGAATATCGAACTGCCTGAGACGGCCATCGAGGCCAGCGTCGGCCCATCCAGTTGGTTCTTCGCCAGCGCCTTGAATTCCTTGCCAGGCGCGATCACGACCGACTCTCCCTCTTCGCTTAGGAAGTAGATGCGCCCGTCTGCGTAGACCGGAGAGGCCGAGTGATTGCCCCCAAGTCGGACTTGCCAATGTGGGGCGCCTGTCTTTGCGTCGACGCAGCTTGCGACGCCGTTATCGCTGACCATATACAATTCGTCTCCGATCAAAAGCGGAGACGGCGTCAGTGACACGCCCCGCTTGAGCGTCCATGCGATGTGCGATTTTGTGACGTCCCCACGCCCATCCAAACGAACCGCCAGCAGCGAAGGTTGCTGAAATCCGGTGCAGATGAAGACCAGACCATTGCTGTAAACGGGCCGTGGCACATTCGAAAACCCGTCGCCATATCTCACCTGCCAGAGTTCCTTGCCCGTGCGCGGCTCATAGGACACGGCCCTGAACGCGCCCGGACTGATGACCTGATCGCCTGCTGGCAATCGCACGACGAGCGGCGTTGTGTAGGCCTGATAGCCTTCGCGAAGCTTCTTCCATCGAACTTTGCCGGTCAGCTTGTCCAACGCGACTACATACTGCATGTCCTGGCCGTCGCAGCTCATAATCAACAGGTTGTCATAGACGACCGGAGAGCCGCCAGGGCCATGTTGGCCGTTATCATAATCGAGCCGGGTCTTCCAAACGATCTCGCCGGACTGGGTGATACACGCCGTCCCGTAGGCGCCAAAATGCAAATAGACTCGGTCTCCTTCGAGCACTGGCGTGGGCGACGCCTGGCTGTTCTTTGAATTGAGGTTTCCCTGTGATTTCAAGCGGAAGACTTCGACGTTCTGTAGGATCGCGCCGGTGTTGCGATCAACCGAGATCGCGCGCAACGATTTCCCGTCTTCAGTCGCCGTCGTCAGCCATATGCGGTCACCCTGAATCGCCGGCGAAGACCACCCTCTCCCAGGAATCGCCGTCTTCCAGCGCACGTTCTTGGCCTCGCTCCACACCAGCGGGAGTCCGCGTTCATCCGAATGTCCCTGCCCCGTGGGGCCTCGGAACTCGGGCCAATCCTGGGAGAAAAAAAGGAGAGAGAGAAAAAGAAAGATTTTCGCCATGATCGATTCCGCTCATTGCTCTTGTTGAGGTTTCTTTTCTTTGGTCGTGATGACGAATCCTTGTTCAGGTAATCTTCTGTCATAGACCAATTGCGAAAGCGTTCGAACGTCGTCATCGAACGTGTTCCCGTACTCGATCGTCAACTTGCCGCCAGCCAATTTGATAACCAGCTCATCCCGCCTATCGTACTGAGGATCAACCACATCGCTATTCGTCCTGCAGCCGACTATGACGGCTGACTGCTTCTCTTCAAGCTTGAGGCCGGCGCCCAGCTTCAGCCAAATCAGCGTGGAATCAGTCGCCGCGCCGCAATGCCCTTGCACATTGCAGTTGGATTGCGCGATTGTCAGCAACACCAGATAGTACTTATCGTCCTTCCTGACTCTGTCTATGACCTTGATCCTGAGGGGCTGCTTCAATTTCAACTTTGGAGTATGCGGATCAAACAGATCCAGACAGCCTGAAACGTCATCTGTTAAGTCTACCAAAGTCCGTTCCGCTCCGGCGACGATCCTGATACGCATTCCACGAGCCGCATAGACTTTGATGGCAGTCGCATTTTGCCCGCGCGAATTTTGAGCCGGCCTCGCCTGTTTGCCCTGCGCCATCTGGGCGCAAATCAACGCCAGGAAGATTGATGTGATGATGTGTCGTCGCATAGCCCTCGCCTAGTTAGAGCCGGTCGGTGATCAGGACACGTCCCTTGGCCCCCAGGGCGGTTACTCCATTCTGGCCCCTGATGCGGCCACGTAGCTCGACGATATCTCCCTTGAGCTTTTCGTTCGGGGTGACTTTCACCACTAGCCATTCAAGGAGAATCGTCTCGTCAGCGTAGATCGGACGCCTGAAGCGAACCCAGAATTCGAGGCCGACCATCGCCCCACGCTCGGAATAGTGCGACGCTGTCAGTCCGAGCAGGAGCGCCGTTGTATGCGTCCCACTCGCGATCAGGCGTCCGTAGCGAGTGGCGGCTGCGAATTCCGGATCATGGTGAACAGGATTGGTATCGCCAGCAGCCTGGGCATATGTAATGACCAGCGCGGGAGTGAGTGTGATCTCAGCGGAGAAACGATCTCTAGGATAAGCTTTCACAATTTGCACCCTCTCTATCCTCTGCAATCCAGTGTTGGCCGTCGAAGCGAGGCCATACATGAACCTCGGTGTCATTGATTTTGACCGCAACAGGTAAGCTCTCGTCCCAGCCGCAGCTTTTCTTGATTACTGAAATCGCCGCCGCGAGATTGAAGAGATTGAACTCTTCGTCCGGCGCGGTTATCACCTGCGCCCATCCTTCGTGGTCGGCAATGTAAAAGCTGATGGTAGCCCCGGCGTTTGTTTCGCGCAATTTGCGGTTGATGGCGCCGCGCTCCGCCTGACCGATAGAATGTGGGAGTGAGCAAACTACCAGGTGTTCCGCTTCTCCTGTCGCCGTACAAACATTGACTCGATAAATCAATGAGTATCGGTCGTCAATGACACGAATGAAATCTTGCTCTGACCAAAAAGAGTGGTTGTTGATTGTTACGACTACTTTGTTAAGCTGCGTGGTTTCCATTAGGTCGTTTGTTTTCTATACATCAAGTCTGTCCTGACCGCATATTTTATTCCTGAGGTTACCAAAGCTCCTTCGTGAATTATCGGATGCTGAAAAAATAATCCTGCTCCTGTCCTGGGCTTTATCACAACTTCTGGTTCGACCAAAAATACGGTTTCGCCGCCTTCGAACTCTTCGTTCAGATAAATGATATAGGTGTACCAGCTTCGTTCGTCTTCGTTTCTGAAATATGCGCCGTCAGAATGCGGGGCAAATCGATGGCCTGGCAAGTATTCATAGCAACGAAGCCTCTCATTGGCGCCCGCCAAAATCATGCCATGAATTTCCTGCGGAACACGGTCTTCCACGCGTTCGAACAAATCGTTTGCCCATTCAGCGTCATCGAAAATTACGCGCCGGTTATTCCGGATTTGCGCGTCAATCTTAACGCCACTAGCCGTGTTGATCGGAGCAGACTCAGTCCCTGTTGAACGTATCCGATCGATCCATTGATCGCATTCCGTTTCATTCAGGATATTTGGTATCTCGAAAATGAGTGGATTTTTCAGGTCTAGCTGCTCTGCAATCATCTATTCCTCCATTTTCGACCGCCTGTTTGACTTCGCGCGTGAAAAAGCCGTCTTGTGTCGCATTCTATGGCTGATGTGTTGTGAAGTGGAAGGGATTGCGGGTGTTCATTCGCGTCAGCGGCTTTTGAATTTAGCCGTGGGAATATAGTCTTTGAAAATTACTGGCGCCAACTGATTTTGTGGCTGTGGGTATTACCCTGGCCCCGGAGGGGCGAAATGTTTATAGCAATGTGGGCGAGTTGAGTTTTTAGCCCCAGCCGGGCGACATTCGCTGTTAGCAGATGTCGCTCCTAACGGAGCTTGGACGAATTATTTCCTCGTCTATAAATATTTCGCCCCTACCATCTTGCCAAATGGCACACCGCCACAAAATCCGTTAGCGCCAGAAAAATTAAACACAACAATGTAGGGGCGGGTTTTCCCCGCCCGGCTCCGCGATCAAGGCGATTGGGCGGGGTAAACCCGCCCCTGCGCCGGGTCGCCACTACGCCGGGTCGCCACTACGCCGGGTCGCATGGTTGCGTTTAATTTTCGAAGACCATCAACTCATGGTCAGGGGGACGAAAATAAATCCCGTCGCGCCAGCGACGATTGAACCGTCCGCGCCGTCAAGGTTCAATCGTCGCTGAATGCAGACGCGCGACGGCCCACGATCTTCGCGGGCCGTCGTGTTATACCAACTTATCGCTGGCCGCTTCCTTTTCCACCGGTCACAGCCGGGCCTGGCATTTGCCCTTTCCGCGTCCCCCACGTTGGCGGCGGCGGTTCTGTGGACATACGATTGACCGGGCGTTCTTTCAATTGTCGCATCGCCTCCTGGACGGCGCGTTCGAGTTGCGGGTCGTGTCCGGCGATCACTTCCTTCGGCCAGTTTTCCACGTCGATGTCGGGGGCCGTGCCTTCGTTCTCGACCGCCCATTTGCCTTCTCGCGTGAAGAAGCCGCCGCGCGGCGCGATCATCGAGCCGCCGTCAATAAAGGGCGGCGTGTCGGCCGTATGCACGAGGCCGCCCCAGGTGCGTTTGCCGACTAGCATGCCGATCTTGCGGTATTTGAACATCCACGGCATGAGGTCGCCGCCCGACCCGGCCATTTCGTTGACGATCATGACCTTCGGCCCCCAGATGCCCGCAGACGGGCTGGTGAAGGGATAGCGGTCGCCAGCGACGTTGTTGAAGTAACCGTCGAAGTCGCGCTGCAATACGTCAATGATGTAATCGGCCGCCGAGCCTCCGCCGTTGAAGCGCTCGTCAATGATCGCGCCTTTCTTGTCCTGCTGCGCGAAGTAATAGCGATTGAAGCTGGCGTAGCCCGGCTGTCCCGTGTTGGGCAGATAGACGTAGGCGAGCTGGCCGTTGGAGAGTTTGTCTACAAGACGGCGGTTAGCTTCTACCCAGGCTCGCGTGCGCAGGGCTTGCTCGTTGGCCACGGGGACGACCGTCGCCTGGCGCGCGCCTTCGAGCGATGGGCGGCTGTTGACGGTGAGCGCGGTCTGCCGGTTCGCCGCGCCGTCGAGAAGGCGGTAGATGTTGTCGGGCGCCTTCAGCTCAATCCCGTTGATCGCCAGGATGTAATCGCCGACTGAGACATCTACGCCGGGGCCGCTGAGCGGCGCGCGCAGGTCGGTGTTCCAGCTCTCGTCGTCGTAGATGCGTGTGATCTTGTAACGACCGTTGTCAATCGTGAAGTCGGCGCCGAGCAGTCCGCCCGGCGATTGAGGCACTTCGGGCATGTCGCCGCCGCGCACGTATGAATGGCCGACGGCGATCTCGGAGCCCATGTTGTCGAGCAGATAATTGAGGTCGTCGCGATGATTCACATAGGGCAGCAACTGGCCGTACATCTCTTTCATCTTCGGCCAGTCGGCGCCGTGCATGTTCGGCACGTAGAGATAATCGCGCTGGTTTCGCCAGCCCTCGTTGAAGATTTGTTTGAACTCCTCTTTCGGATCGAGGTACATGCGCAGCGACACGTTGAGCCGTCCCTGCCCCGGCTGTGGCGGTTGACGATCGGCGTCCACCAGAAAGAGCGAGGGGCCAGCGCCTGCGCCTGCGCCCGGGCCGCC
>DATCXQ010000667.1:0-6250 GCA_036565725.1 Blastocatellia bacterium | reverse complement strand
CAGATTGCCGATTGGGATTCAAAAAATCCGCAATCCGCAATCCGCAATCCGCAATCTCCTACTATCTCGCCAACCGCTCGACCACTTCGTAAAAGAACTTCACGCCTTCGACGTAAGCCTTTTTGCCGATGCGTTCGTCGTTGCCATGGAATCCGCCGCCGAGTTCACGGGACGGCGCCACGAATGGAGAGAAGCCGTAGCTCATCACGCCCAGGTCGCGGAAATAGTGGCTGTCGGTGAAGCCTGCCAGGACCGGGTAGGTGACGATCGCATCGGGATAACGCTGTTTGCAGACCGCGGCCACGGCCTTGACCAGTTCGGAGTCGACCGGCGAAGCGTTGGCCTCGAATGACAGGACCGGCTCGATCTTGATCGAATCGTCTTTGATCACGCCGCGCAACTCGGCGATCCAGCGGTCGAGTTTTTCGCCGGGCGTGAGCCGCGTGTCGATCTCGGCGTAGGCGGCGGAAGGGATGACGTTTATTTTGTTGCTCCCCTGCAGCATCGTAATCGAGATCGTGTTGCGAATGATCGCGCGCGCGAAGGGGTCGCTTTCGAGTTGTCGCAAAAATTCAGGGTCCTTGACCGCCTCGCGGACGTCGGCGTATTTCGCCGCCTGATGCGGCGCCATTAACGGCGCGACAGACCGGAAAGACTGTTCGACGACCGGCGTCAACCGAATCGGGGGCGTGTAATCGAGCAGCCGGTTCAGGGCGCGCAGCAGCCGGTTGACCGACGAGTTCGGGCGCGGCGTCGAACCGTGGCCCGATTCGCCGGTGGCTGTCAATCGCAACCACGCGGGCGCTTTCTCAGAAGGCCCGACGCCAATGGATAAGACCCGCCCGTTCGGGTCCACGATGTTATTGCCGCCTTCGTTGATGAGGAATTCGGCGCCGGCGATCAATTCACGATGGTTCTTCGCAAACCACCCCGCTCCGTTCAATCCACCGGCCTCTTCGTCCGCCGTGGCCAGGAAGATCACGTCGCGTTTGAGCTGGACCTTCGCGCGTTTGAGCGTCAGCAGCGCGACGAACTGCGCCATCCCGAGCGATTTCATGTCCATGGCGCCGCGCCCGTAAATGAACCCGTCCTTGACGGCCCCTCCGAAGGCCTCGACCGTCCAGAACTCCTTGTCGTGCGGAACGACGTCAGTGTGGTTGAGTAGAATAATTGGGCGCCTGCTCCCGTCGCCGCGCAGCCGCGCCCAGATCGTGCTGCGGCCCGGAAAAGGTTCGAAGACCTGATGCTCGATGCCTTCGCGTTCGCAAACGCCGGCAAAGAAATCCGCCGCGCGAATCTCATTGCCAGGCGGATTGGTCGTGTCAATCTTGAGATATTGAATAAAGAGGTCGAGGGCTTCCTGTTGAACCTCGTCCCAATCGATTTTGTGATCGGAAGCGCGGGCGCCGCCCGGCGCGATGTTCGCAATGATGGTCAGACACAGCAGAGCGCGCAGCAAAAAGTTGCGCTTTGATGGCATGGAGCCTCCGGTGAAGTTATGTTGATAGGGAAATGAAATAACAAGACGCCTCTCGCTGAACGAATGATAGCTAATCGCCCCGGCCTTCTCCAACCGCTTTCAGCATCGCCAGAGTCGACTCCTGCGCGAAACGTTTCTGCAGCATGCGCGCTATAGGATAGCCGAGCGCCGTCAGCGCCTGCCCCGACGTCGAAAACGAGCGCAGGTCATACCAGACGCTGTCGTCCGCATGGAGCCGCTCGATGATGAAGGTCTCTTCGCCCCGCTCGCCGTGGCCCTGCAGCGTGCCATACGCGAAGCCTTTCCTGCGCGTCCGCGCGTCGTCGTCGTCAACCAGGAAAACAATCCGCGCAGGATGAAGCGACCAGAAGCCGAAATGGCGCGCGAGCGCGGCGACGGTCGTTCCGACCTCGATTTCCGCGTCGGGCCAGCAGAGGCTCACCCAACCGAGGTCGAACATCTTCCAGCTCCGCAGGGCTTCAACGGCCCTGTTGAAAATCGCCTCGCCGTAGCCCAGCCTGACGCGGCCGTGATTGGAGGCGTAACCTGCCGGCTTCGGCCCGAGCGACTGGCCGACTTCGGCGTAGTTGAAAGGCGCCTTTCGCGAGATATCGATGAGACGTTGAATGCGTTCGCGTGAAGGTTTTGTCAGGAAGAACATCGGGTCCGTGAACCTGCGGAGATCTTACAGTAGTTTTCACATGGATGAATAGCCACAGAGGTCACAGAGAGCGCAGAGAAGTCATTAAATCCTCTCTGTGGCCTCTGTGCGCTGCGGTGGCTAACCGTCTTCATACATCTGAAAACCGGTATAACTAACTCAGCTTACGGCGGATTACTGAAAAAACTCTCGACGTCCTCAATCTTTCGCGTGACGCGCGACGGCGGCAGGCTCTTCCTGAACTGCTGTCCGTAGCCCTTGGTGACGATCCTGGGGTCGAGGATCGAGAGCACGCCGCGGTCGGTCGCGCTGCGGATCAACCGTCCCAGACCCTGTTTCAGGGTGATGATCGCCGCGGGGACCGAGTAGCTGTTAAAGCTGTTTCCGCCGTGATTATCGATATAGCGCTGCCGCGCGCCGATCACGGGGTCGGATGGGACGGCGAAAGGTAGCTTGTCGATAATCACGCATGAAAGGGCTTCGCCGCGCACGTCTACGCCCTGCCAGAAGCTCGAAGTTGCGAAGAGGACGGCGTTCGGCGTCGAGCGGAACTTGTCCAGGATGCCCGAGCGCGAGCCTTCGCCCTGCATGAGGATCGGGAAATCGATCTTGAATTCGACCATGTCGCGCAGCGCCTCCATCTGCGAATAGCTGGTGCAGAGCACGAAGGCGCGCCCCCGGCTGGCGTTGAGAATTTTGACGATCTCGCCGGCCGCCGCCTGCTGAAACCCGGCGTCGCGCGGGTCGGGCATATTGGGCGGCAGGTAGAGCAGCGACTGCTCGTGGTAATCGTAATTCGACCCGGCGATCAACTCCTCCGCCCGCTCGACGCCGAGCCGCGAGCGCATGAAATCGAAGGACCCGGCGCTGGTCAGCGTGGCCGAGGTCAGCACCACGGTCTCGACATGGGAGAAGAGGCGGTCGTTCAAGATGCCCGAAGCGTCTATCGGAGTGGCTTGCAGGAAGACCCCGCGCCCGCGCCGCTCGGCCCAATAAACGAACAATTCGTCGTCGGCGCCCACAATGAATTCGAGGTCGAAGAGAATCTGCTCGACGCGCCGCAGCGTCGCCTCCATCTCAGGCGGCGCGCCCTTGACGACCTGCAGCGCTCCTTTCAAACGTTGGAGCGCGGTCTTCAGATTGACGAAGCGCTCGCCGGCCGCGGTCGCTTCGAACTCGCCCCCGCGCAGTTTGCGGACGAACATGTCCGAGCGCAACACGAATCTTCCCTCACCGTCGAAGGTCCTGACCGAAGAGCGCGGATCGGCGCCCGAGAAACTCGTCCAGAAGTTGTCGGCCATCGTGGAGACGCGGGCCGCGGCCTTCGTGATCTCGCGCGAGGCTTCTATGTCAGTCAAAATCAAACGCGAGATGTCGCCGAGCAGGTCGTCGATCTGATAACTGGACACGCTCGCGCCGAAATATTGCGCGGCGATGTCCTCGATCTGGTGGGCCTCGTCAAAGATCACTGCGCTGTAATCGGGGAGGACCTGCCCCCACTCCTTGTCGCGCAGCGCGAGGTCGGCGAAGAAGAGCGCATGGTTGACGATGACGACGTCCGATTCGAGCGCAGCCTGGCGGGCTTTCGTGATGAAGCACGGGTCGAAGCTAGGGCACTTCTGGCCGATGCAGATGTCTGATCTCGCGTCGATGTGCCGCCAGAACGAGACCTTTTCCGGCAAATCGGTGAGTTCAGCCCGGTCGCCCGTCTGGCTACGGTAAGCCCACTTGTTGACCAGGTCGAAATAGTCCATTTCTTCCAATCCATCCAGCACCGGGCTGGACTCGGCGCGCTTCAGCCGGTTCAGGCAGACGTAATTCGAGCGCCCCTTCAGGTAGGTCGCTTTGAACTTCCTCGGGAGGATCGATTGCAGGAAGGGGATGTCTTTGTAGAATATCTGCTCCTGCAGATTTTTCGTGCCGGTCGAGATTATTACGCGGCGGCCCGTGGCGATTGCGGGGACGAGGTAGGCCAGTGTTTTTCCGATGCCGGTGCCAGCTTCGACGAGCAGGTGACGGCGCTGGTCCAGGGCTTCGGCCACCGCCTGGGCCATCGCCAGTTGGCCGGGCCTGTATTCATAATCCGGATGGTGTCGCGCAATCAGACCATTGCGCCCAAAAATTTCTTCCATGATAGCTCCGTATTTGTTGTTCGGCCTGTGGCGCCGGCTCGCCGCCGCGCCAACCTCGATCGAAATGAAGTGACATATTAGCAGAACAATATTTGTCTACTGAAGACTATGGTGCTATTATCTCGCAACCTTCACAAGGTTTACCTTGATAATCAGAGCCGCTCGCGGTACTGATTCAAACACTAGCAAAGCAAGCGAAACGACAATATGCTAGAGCGAACATATATCCCCCTGGGATCAGGTAGACTTCAACGCGAAATCCTGGTCGTCCCTCCCAAGAAAGAGGCGCTCCAAAGCGGCCCACTGCCACCACCACAACAATATGAACAGGAGGCGACTCCTCCGATATCCGGCCTGCTCGCCCCGCTCAACCCTTCTGCCGGCCAAAAGATCAAGCGTGTTATCGCGGAATTGGAAAAACGGAGGGCGGAGCTTTTCACTATGGCTCTTGAGGCGACGGCCAGGGCGCAGGAGGCCGAGCAGAAGAGGGCCGAAGCCGAGGCCATCGCGCGAGCCGCAATGGCGAAGGTGCATAAAATCGAGACGCTTTTTATGGGAGCGGACGCAGACGCCTATGAAGACCCCGAGAGGCGTCTGGTATTCGGATTGCTCGTATTCTCAAACGAAAAAGATAAAAAGAGAGCTCGCAAAGCCTCCAAAAGAAAGGTAGCCGCCGAAATTCCGCTGAATGCGCGACGGCAGCCCGCGCTCCTTGAATACGAAGTGCGTGGGCCAGGGTTTGGGGCGAAGCTCAAATTTGCGTTTTACGGCCTGGCGGTCGCGTTGCTGCTGCTCGGGACCGGCTGGATACTCATAGAGGTCCTTCTTTAAGTTTTAAATCGGAGTAGAACAGACCCTGGTCTGTCCACGAGTTCAAGCTATTGACAGACTAAAATCTGTCCTGCCTGTGTTCGTTTTACAAGATTTTACAACCGGCCTGCGTCTAAGCTCGGCTATAATCCAACGGCGTCGCAAGCTGGAAGCGGTCAAATATCACATTTGCAGGTCTATTCAAAACTGTCTTCGATATTTTCAACCCAACCACTGGATACATGAATCAAAGATAGTCGCCTAACAATCAAACTAACGAGGGAGAGCATATGAAGTATCACATCAGAGCTTTTCGTTATCTGGCCAGCGCCATGGCAATCTGCGCCGCGCTCGGTCTGGTCTGCTTTGCGCAACAGGCTACAGGCGCCGCCATGCAGCCCGTGGCCAAGGCCGCGCCGGCCGACCCCGTCGCAGCGTTGGTAGCCGATTGGACGCGCGCCAGGGATTACACCAAAGAATATCTCGACGCCATGCCGGAAGAGGGCGTCAGCTTCAAACCGAAGCCAGACATCCGCAGCTTCGCCGAACAGATGCTCCATCTGGCCAGCGCAAATTTCGCCTTCGCCTCGACCGCCACAGGGGCAGCCAATCCGCAACAGGGCAAGAACCTTGAAAAGATGGATGAGTACAAGACCAAAGCCGGTCTGACAAAGATCGTGATGGAGAGTTACGACTTCGTCATCAACTCGGTCAAAGGAATGGACGTGAAGAAGATGGACGAGCCCGTCAAACTCTTCGGCAGGTTCGACGCGACGCGCGGCTCCGCGCTGGACAAAGCCTTCGAGCATCAAACCCATCACCGCGGCCAGACGACGATCTATCTGCGGTTGAAGGACGTGAAGCCGCCGCAAGAGAAGTTGTTCTGATCGTCATTTCGGTCCGGAAAAATGGGGAGTGGGGAGTGAGGAGTAGGAAGTAGTATCTCTTTTTCCCATTCCCCATTCCCCATTCCCTACTCCCTGTCCCACCTCTTGCATCTCCCGCCCACATCTTCCAAGATGAATCAGTACCTTGAGTGGCAGAGTGGGATAGACTTATGGTGTTTGAGAATTAAATACAACCAGGGTGTAGGGGCGGGTTTTCCCCGCCCTGGTTCGTGACCCGAGTGATAGGGGCGGGGAAACCCCGCCCCTACGTTGGATTGCG
>DATCXQ010000661.1:0-8030 GCA_036565725.1 Blastocatellia bacterium | reverse complement strand
AGCCGCAGTTCGGCTGACGGATCCGATCAATACTACGATTCCCATAAGGGAAGCGATCAGCAATCTGGTGATCAATCTCACGGTTTTTCCTCCTGTAGGCGTGTGTGATGGTGGTAGTTTGCTAGAAGACATCTCATAAATACTGTGGAGTTCGGGCGACCCCCTGCAGCTCAAAACAAATATGTCCGTTTATGAGATGGCTTCTTGATAGTTGGTGAAGGAAGTTATTATTTCAATTTCCCTTCGTCTATTTTTATTTTTTCTTGCCGAACGCGCGAATGCGCTGGACCACGGCCCCAGTCTCTTCGTCTGATAGTTTGCCTTTAAACGCGGGCATGAATTTGCCTTTTCCGTTCTTTATCGAGTCGGCGATCTGTTCGTCTGTATGCGCATTTTGCCACTCGGGCTTGGTGAAGTCAGGCTGTCCTAGAGACCGCCAATTGGGTAAGCCTACGCCGTCTTTACCGTGGCACAGCGCGCACTTACCGTCGAATAAAGACACGCCGTCCGCGGCGGAACTAGCAGTGGCGCTCGACGGCGTTTTATGGCCCCTTGCCGTCACTATCTCTTTAAGCGGCGCGAACATAGAGATCGCGACCGCCGCCGATAGCGCGGCGAAAGCCAAGCTATTTTTCTTGGTCATATTTTGTTACCGGTGACGAACTGGTCAATTATTGTACAAACTCAAGAACGTTATTTGCGGGAAGGACAAAACAGTTCTTCAGATCAATGCGTTTCTAATTTGAACTGCTGGATACGCGAGTGTGAAGAGTCCCAATCGTTCCATCGCTGAGCCAGGCGCCACTCTCACACTTTATTGACATATATGCATTATGACGCATTCTGTCAATACATTTAACCGTTAAACACGCGCCTTCAGGCTGCTCTTTTTTTGCAAACGTCTGTCGATCAGTGGATTGCGAGAGCGGGCGGGCTGAGGAGATTAACTGTTAACCGGTCACATGAGGCGCCTGCTCTCAATCAAATGTGGATTAATACCGCGCCACGAGAGTTATCCTGAAAGTAATTGATTGAAAGGTCGGCTAGAAACTTCCCTTCGCGGTTTTAAGTTTCGGTCGCCGGCGATGACGCTTCGACAATCACGCCGATCTGCGATATTTTTTTATCAGCTTCAACAATTCATTCGCCAACATCGGATCGACAACTTTCAGTATCCTGTACTGCGCCATTGCATCTTTATATTTACCACTTCCCAAGTACAAAGTCGCAAGCTCAAAACGCCCGTAGGTCATTTCGGGGCTGATTTTCAAACTTTCCTCCAATTCTTTAATAGCGGATTCAGCCTGGCGCAACCATGCGAGAGAGAGCCCCCAATAGTAATAGGCATTGGAATAATCCTCTTCCCAGGAGTCTTGCTCGCAATGGGAAATGGCTCTCTCAAAAGCGAAATTCGCCCCGCTCCAGTCCTTCTGAGCGATATAAGCAAGCCCCATATTGTAATAGGGCCTAAAATCGCTGCGGATGGCTGTCGCTTGATTTGAAGAGCTAATGGACTCCTCGTATTTTCCAAGGCGGTAGAGGACGAAACCGAGTTCTTCATGCGCTTCAGAGAATTGCGGATCAATCCTAACAGCCTCCTGAAAAACCTCGGCGGCTTTCGCGTACTTCCTCTCCCGTGAGAGCTTCACTCCCTGGCTATAAAACATCAAAGCCTCTTGCGACCTCTCTTGTTCATTTTGCTCGGCCCTCGGTTCAGAGACCGGTCCGGGGGCAAGAGCAGGCGGGCGTCCAGAGTCCCCGCGAGGAACTCGGATGGTGGAATCGTATTGGTCCCTGTTAGGCGAATCAATCATCCAGCTGATCAAGAAAGCGATGATCAGCGCGGCCAGGATCAGCGTAGGTGAATTGCGCTTGCCCACGACCTCCAGGTCTTTCTCTGCCCGGGCAAGCTCCTCGCGGGCGCGCGTCAAGGCGGGCTGCAGTTTCTGGCTGTCGGTTTCGATCTCGTGCTTTATGCGTCGGAGGTAATGCGCCCCCCCAATCAGTTCACTCTCCAAACGGAATCTCAGAGCGTCGACATCTCTTTCGGTCTTGACTCGGGCTTCGGGCGAAACGCCGCTGGCGGAGTCGAAGACGAATCCCCCTTCCAGACTGCGCCGCCATTCGAGCAGCCTTTCCGCTTGGGATCGTCCGACGGACGGAATCTGGCTCACTTCTTCAATCACGTCGGCGGCGGTCTCAACGCCGTGTGAAAGCAAAGCCGCTTTTATGGGTGAGATGACGCCTTTGATCTCGGCGTCATCGATTCTGAACTGATCGAGGTATTCGTAGAGCTGGCTCTTTCTCGCCTCGGATTCCAACTGTTGAAACATGAACTGCCGGATTTGCGACAGATTTTCGTAAGTCTCTTTCCGATTCTGCAGTTCATCGCGCTTGGAGCCCCATCGCTCGCTCCCCCCTTCGCGGTTGTGCTGTTCTTGAAGCCGTCGCGCCGCTTCATCCGCCAGAAGCCAGCGGGCTTCGACCTTCTCAAGTAAAGGGCCGTCGTGAGTCGGCTGTCGCCGCTGAAAGAGCAACTGCACGGTCGAAGTCCGCTCCACTTTGCCAACGGCGCAAGCGGCCAATCCCGCCAAAATAAGCAGGAAGAAGGCGCACGTAAAATTTGCGAATAAAGGTATCGCCAGCCCGGCGAAAGCCGAAAATACGAGCGCAAGAATGAGGCGGTTGCGCCTGTCTCGCGCAAAGGCCTGGACTTCCGCCGACGGCGTCGGGGGCGCCAATTGTTTATCCGACTGAACCAGCAGTGCGCTCGGCGCCTCGACGTTCACGATATCCTTCCAGATCTCATCGAGCCGGAAATGCCCGCGCCGCGAATCGTCTCCGGGGAGCAGGAAATTGAAGAGCCGGACGCGGGCCTGAGATTCGATCCCGCACCACGGGCAGTCGCGCAACTCGCGGTAGTAGTAGTGGCCGCTGTGCAGTTCGCATTTTTTCAGCGCCTTCGCCAGCTCGTCCAGCGGCTCGATCCACTCTCGCGCCTGAGGCCGATCCGTTGACATAAAGGCGCGTCGAAACAGGCTGACTAGCGGCGGGGGCATGGAATCGAGGGCCAGCGTGCCCGGAGGCTGTCGCATCTTCCGCGCTTCGGCCTCGACGCCGTAGGCGAAGCGGAACTCCCTGATCGCGCGCTCCAGCGGCATCTCTCCCGCTCCAAAATACCTGCCTGAAAACGGATGCCTGCCCATAAACAGAAGCTGGAAGATCACCACCCCCAATCCGAAGCAATCATGTTCCTGCGCGCGATCTATGTCGCGGAAAGCGACCCCCTGCAATTCCGGCGGAGTGTACTCCGGAAATCCGCCTTCGCAGCGGTAAGTCTTGCCCTCGGCCGAGACCTGGAAGCTGTCGACGTCGAGCAGATAGATCGTGGCCTTCCGCGTGACCAGGATGTTTTTGGGGTTCACGTCGCCGATGACCAGGCCGTGCTGATGTATCGCGGCGACGGCCCGCGCGATGTTGGCCGCGACGTAGATCAGGAACGCCCACGACGCTTCCGGGAACTTTTGCAACCGGCTCTTGGGACTGTGCAGCGCGTGAACTTCTTCGGCCTGGCTGATCTTTTTCATCACGAAGCCGACGACCTCCCCGTCCGGCGCGTCGCGCAGCGTCGAGACCGGCCACGCGGAGAGGTTGAACAACCTTTCATTGCCTAGGCGCGACAGGACGACGAGCTTCTCTGCCTTCTCCGGCGGCGGCGGCCCGTGATAGACCTTGGCCACCAGATCGCTTTTACCTTGAATTTCGTAGACCTCGCCTTCAGCGCCAGTTCCGATTCGCCGTCCCAATCGAACGATGTCGGACTGGGACTCGTAGAAGATTCTGTGAATCGGGCTATCGTCCTCTAATTGGGAAGCGTGAGGAATTCTGGACATGGCTCTCCTGCGGAAAATATGCGCCGCCATTTTCTTTCTTTCATGGCGTCGCAACACAACATGAAGGTTCCTACCTTCTCGTCGCCAGAATCAAAGTCTTGTCGTCATCTGTTCGCGAGTTGATCTTCTCTGAATTAAGATAAACGCCCAGCGAATCTGAAAGTTCTTGCGAGTAACCGCCGAGGCGCGGACGCAGCCATGCGAACAAGGGAGCGAAGAACGGCCCGTGGGCCGATCGCGCGCGGTAATCCAGCGCCAACCTCTGTATCCCGTCGGTGAAAATGGCAACCTCGTCAATAGCGCCCGACCGCGCTTCGCGAACGACTTTCTCCGCCGCGTCGGCGTCGGTCAAAAAGTTGGTCATGTTGGCGTACTCGCCCTGTTGTGGCCAGCAGGCGACCGTATAACGATCAGGCTCGTCGCGCCGAGACTCGACGATTGCGCCATCGCCGATCTGGAAATAGATCACGCGATCACTCCATACGACCGCCGCCAGCAATGTGCAGGCTAGGTCCTGTATACCGACGCCCTTGTCGTGCGACCAGCCGAGCGCCAGCCGGCGGAATTTGACGATCCAATCCGCGATGAAATTATCCGCTAGGAGTGAGCCCGCATCGCCGCCTTCAATGCGAGACTTGACCTCATCAATGAACATATCGCTAGCCAATGTGGAGCCGAGTTGAGCCAACGTCGCGCTGCCAGCTCCGTCAGAAGCCACGGCGAGAAGAACCTCGGCGCCGACTGCGTCAACGACGACTTCAACGCGGCTCGCGTCCTGGCACGGCGTCGAAGACTTCAAATGATATGTACCCCCAACCGATGCGAAACCGTATTTCCACATATCTTCAAATTGAAGCCCAGCCGTCGGGCGCCGCCGGGTTATCGAGCGCGACTTCGTCTCCGGGACTGGAACGAGAGACGGAACTCAAACTGGACGAGAGCCACATGAACATCTCGCGGAACCGCAGCCCGCTGAGTTTGAGAGGCTGGCGCACGGCGACGCGGTTGAGAATGTCGAAATTGGCGCCCTCGACCCCGACCGCGAAAAAGGCGAACGACTTGGTCTGTTCGCCGGCGCGAACGAGTTCAGCCGCGCGCCGCCAATCGTCCGTCGGTTCGCCGTCGCTGATCAGAAAAATCCAGGGGCGATAGTATGAGACGCCGTTCTGACGATAAGCCACCTTGCGGTCGCGGACGATCTCGATGGCCTTCTCAATCGCCAGCCCCATCGGAGTGTCGCCTTCGGCGGCTAGTTTCGGAGCGCGAAAGAGGTCGGGAGTTTGAAAATCGATGATCTTCCTGACCGGCCCGAAAGTGACCAGCGAGATTTCCACGCGCTTGACCGCCAGTTCGTCGGCCATCAACTCATCGCGGAAGGCCAGCAGCCCGGCGTTCAATTCGTCAATCGGTCTGACCGTTCGAGGCGCGCGCTGATCGCTCAAAATTTTTTGTATCGGGGAGAGCGGTTGGGAGACCTGTTTTACGTCATTCATAGAACCCGAAGTGTCGAGCAGTAGCACACACGGACAGCGAGGCTCTGGGTTATCAACGAATTCGGGATCAGGGAATGGTACCTGATCGGGCGGATCTGTCACTGAGTCGTGTTTCATATCGTCAATAATATACAAAGAGTTGCCCACGCAGGCCAATTATCCGAAAAACTTTTCAAAAAAGTGTTGCTCAAAAATCCAATCTGAACTATCTTGCGGATTCTTTTGTCCACCATCGAAATTCGCTCCTACTCGCTTCCCGAAGTGAGGGTGCTTACCAGCGCCGCACTAATCAGCCAGCGATAAAGGCCTAATTGAAATCAAGGTAATTATTTGTCAACCACTTCGGTTTGACTATTTATCAACGTTAGCGAGCCCCCGGCTTGCCCCGATTCTAGTCAGGAGTGTAACTACATGAAACGATTGATTATCCTTCCGAGTTTGTTGATCTGCGTCGCGCTCTTTGCGACCGTAACCGCTTTGATGCAGGAGAGCCAGCGCCAGCAGTTGGGCAACCGCGATTTATCACAAGTGGAGCCGCCAGCCGGCGCCCTGCCCCAGAAACAACTAAACCAAAACCGGCTACACAAATTGATCATCAGCAGCGAAGACCCCGCCTACGGCGAACTGATGCGGCTGAACGCCATCCGCAGCGTGATCGACTACGGCAGCTTCAAGCTGGTGGTCGTTGACGAAGAGCCCCTGGGCGTGCGCGCCGCGATCGAGGCGATGCCCGGAAACTGGGGCGACGAAATGGACAGGATCGAACTCAACGGCTATGTCATCGACACGAGCGCACCGGAGCAGCCGTTCTCGAAGGAATTGCCCGCCGATTTGAGACTGTCTCGAATGGCCGAGGCGCGCGCCGGCGGTTTCAAACCAGGCGCCGGGCTTTACATCGTGCAGTTCGCCGGCCCGATCAAGGACGCCTGGCTGAACAATTTGAAGAGCACTGGCGCCGACGTGGTCTCCTACGTTTCGAACAACGCCTACGTCGTGCGCTGTGACGCGCGTTCGGCGGCGTTGGTCTCGCGAATGAAAGACCAGGATCCTTCCGTTCAGTGGATCGACGATTACCAGCCTGCTTTCAAGATGGCGCCGGAGATGGCGGCCGCTCGAGCAAAGGGCGACTCCAGCTTCGTCCAAGTCACGGTTCAAGTGCTGGACGGCAGGGATGGCGATGAGCTGGCCGTCAAACTGCGCAATAACTCCCGCCAGTTCATCAACGAGACCCGCGTCATGAATTACCGCAACATCACCGTGGTCATTCCGACCTCGCAATTGACAGCGCTCGCGAATAATGACGGTGTCTTCGCGATCGAACCATTCACCCAGCGCCGCCGCCTGGACGAGGCCCAGGGCCAGATCGTCGCGGGCAATCTGTCAGGCAATAGCCCCACTGGCCCGGGCTATCTGGATTGGCTCGCGAGCAAGGGCTTCAACAGCTCGCAATTCGGCTCTTTCGCCGTAAACGTCGCCGACGACGCTTTTTTGCTCACCGGGCACCCCGACCTGCAGAACGGGCGCATCGCCTTCCAAAACAACCCCACGGCTCAGGCCGGCGCGCAGGGCGGGCACGGTTTCCTGAATGCGCACATCGTCGGTGGGTTCAACAACGGAACAGGCTCGACGCTTGAAGACGCGCTCGGATTCAACTACGGCCTGGGCATCGCGCCGTGGGCGCGCGTCGGCGTGACCGCGATCTTCGGCAATGGCGCCTCAAGCCCTGCGGCCTGGGAAAACACCGCTTACGGCCAGGGCGCTCGCATCTCGAGCAACTCCTGGGGCTTCATCAATCTCTTCCGCTATGACTCCAACGCGCAGCAATTTGACAGCGTCGTGCGCGACGCGCAGAGCGGCGTCACCGGCAATCAGCAGATGATAGTGATCTTCGCGGCCGGCAACGACGGATCCGGCGCCAACACCGTCAGCAGCCCCGGCACCGCCAAGAACATCATCTCGGTCGGCGCGGGCGAGAACGTCCGCATGACCGGGAACGACGGCTGTGGCATCCCCAACTCCGGCGCCGACAGCGCCAACGACATCATCGGCTTTTCGAGCCGCGGCCCCGTCAATTCGGCGGGCGGCGACGGTCGCATCAAACCCGACATCGTCGCGCCCGGCACGCACATCGAGGCCGGCATCCCGCAATCGAATTACGATGGCAGCAGCGTCTGCAATCAATTCTTCCCCCCCGGTCAGACGCTTTATGGCTGGTCGTCCGGCACTTCGCATTCGACTCCGGCGGTCGCGGGCGGCGCGGCGCTGCTCTACCAATTTTTCCTCAATTCAGGCTTGAGCGCGCCGTCACCGGCGATGGCCAAAGCCTACCTGATGAACTCGGCGGCCTATATGAGCGGCGTCGGCGCCGGAGGCACACTGCCGTCGAACAGTCAGGGGATGGGAAGAATGGACCTGGGACGCGCGTTCGACGGAACGCCGCGGATGGTCGTCGATCAAACGCAGACGCTCGGCGCGACCGGGCAGACCTTCCAGGTCACAGGCTCCGTCGCCACGACTTCCCAACCGTTCCGCGTGACGCTTGCCTATAGCGATGCTCCGGGGCCGACGACCGGTTCACCCGTCGTCAACAACCTCGACCTCGAAGTAAACATCAACGGCCAGACCTTCAGAGGCAACGTCTTTT
>DATCXQ010000640.1:0-9795 GCA_036565725.1 Blastocatellia bacterium | reverse complement strand
AGGCACGGCTCCGCCGGACGCAACACCGTGATCGGGCCGGGGCTGATCCAGTGGGACGCGTCGCTGCTGAAGAACTTCAACTTCACGGAGCGAACCTACCTGCAATTCCGTTTCGAGGCGTTCAACGCAGCGAACCATCCGAACTGGGGCAATCCCAATAATAACCTGAGCAATGCCGCCTTCGGTCGAATCAGCGGCACGCGTGGGACGATGCGTGAGTTGCAGTTCGGTCTGAAGCTGTACTTCTAAATACCGCCTCCGCAGATATGCCGAGAGCGGTTCGTAGAACGCGAATAACGTGGATGCGATGGATCATCTTGGATAAAACCAAAAAAGATCGGGGTCAATCCGCGTTATCCGCGTTCTGTTGAAACGTCCTTTGCCGCAAACATATAGCCGGAGGAGAGATGAATCGTTCTCGTTGGAGTTTTATTTGTGTCTTATTTCTGCTCATCGCTTTGTCGCTCGCCTCGCCGCAGACCGGCGCGAGGGGACAGGAGTCGGCGCCACCGTATAAAAACCCTTCGCTACCTATTGAAAAGCGCGTTGACGACCTGGTCTCGCGGATGACTTTGGAAGATAAGGTCTCGCAGATGATGAACGCCGCCGCGCCGATCGAGCGGCTGGACGTTCCCGCGTACGATTGGTGGAACGAGGCGCTGCACGGCGTGGCGCGCGCCGGCTACGCCACGGTCTTCCCGCAGGCCATCGGACTGGCCGCGACTTGGGACGAAGACCTCATCCGCCGGGTCGCCGACGTCGTCTCGACCGAGGCGCGGGCGAAACATCACGAGTTCGCGAGGCAGAACGACAGGGGACGCTACAAGGGGCTGACCTTCTGGAGTCCGAACATCAACATCTTCCGCGACCCGCGCTGGGGGCGCGGCATGGAGACCTTCGGCGAAGACCCCTATCTAACCTCGCGCATCGGCGTCGCTTACGTCAAAGGTCTGCAGGGCGACGACCCGCGCTACCTCAAGGTCGTCTCTACGCCCAAGCATTACGCCGTCCACAGCGGGCCTGAGCCCGAGCGGCACGGCTTCGACGCCGTCGTCAGCGAACGCGATTTGCAGGAGACCTATCTGCCCGCCTTCCGCGCCACAATCACCGAAGGCAAAGCGGAGGGAATAATGTGCGCCTACAACCGGACCAACGGGGAGCCTTGCTGCGCCAACAAGAAGCTCTATGAAATTTTGCGCAAAGAGTGGGGCTTCAACGGCCACGTCGTCTCTGACTGCGGCGCGGTCGACGACATCTACAAATTCCACCGCTACGCGAAGACTGAGGCCGAAGCTTCCGCTGTCGCCGTCAAGGCGGGCACTGACCTGACTTGCGGTCGTGAGTACAGATCGCTCCTGCAGGCGGTCAAAAACGGGTTGATCACCGAGGCGGAAATCTCGACGGCGGTCAAACGCCTGATGAAGACGCGATTCCGCCTGGGGATGTTCGATCCGCCTGAGATGGTCGCTTATGCCCGCATCCCCTATTCGGTGAACACCGCGCCCGCGCACCGGGAGCTTTCGCTCAAGACGGCGCGCGAATCCATCGTGCTGTTGAAGAACGACGACAACACGCTGCCACTGGTAGGAAACACCGGGTCCATCGCCGTCATCGGCCCGAATGCGGACGCGCCCGAAGTCCTGCTCGGAAATTACAACGGCCAGCCGACGAAATCGGTCACTCCGCTGGCCGGGATCAAGGCGAAAGTCGGAACGTCAAAGAAAGTTCTCTACGCGCTCGGCTCGACATTGACAGGCAGCGCGGGCGCGCCCGTGCCGGCTTCGGCCACTCCGGGCGGCTTTAAGGCCGAATATTTCAACAACAAGGAATTGCAGGGCCAGCCCGTTCTCGTTCGAACGGATGAGCAAATCAATTTCGATTGGAGTCGCGGCAGGCCGGCGCCGGAAATAAATGAAGACGGTTTCTCGGTTCGCTGGACGGGCAAGTTCACTCCGCCGGAATCGGGCGCGTACCAACTCGGCGCGATGGCCGACGACGGCGTGCGCTTTTACCTGGATGGCAATCTCCTGGTCGACGCCTGGGCGGGCAATCAGGCCAGCCAGATCAGGACCGTCATGAAAGAAGTCAGCCTCGAAGCGGGGCGCTCTTATGACGTGCGCCTCGAGTATTATGAAGACATCCGCAACGCGATAGCGAAATTCTTCTGGTCCTTCCCAAGCTTCACCGAAAGGACTCTGGCCGAAGCCGTCAACACGGCGCGGCAAGCGGACGTCGTCATCATGGTGTTGGGGATTTCACCAGCGCTCGAAGGCGAAGAGATGACCGTCAACGTCGCAGGCTTTCGCGGCGGCGACCGAACCGACATCTCTTTGCCGAAAGCGCAGGAAGATCTGCTCAAAGCCGTCTTCAATGCCGTCGGGGCGACCAGGCCGATCGTGGTGGTATTGCTCAACGGCAGCGCGCTGTCCATCAACTGGGCCGGCGAGAACGTTCCGGCCATCGTCGAGGCCTGGTACCCCGGCGAAGAGGGGGGCACGGCCATCGCTGACGTTCTGTTCGGCGATTACAACCCCGGCGGCAGGCTTCCCCTCACCTTCTACAAGTCCGTCGACCAACTGCCCCCGTTCGAAGATTACAACATGCGCGGGCGCACCTATCGCTATTTCAAGGGCGATCCGCTTTATCCTTTCGGCTTCGGGCTGAGCTACACGAGCTTCAAGTATGAAAATTTGAAGTTGAGCGCGAAGTCGGTGAAGGCCGGCGAAGGCGTCAAGGTCAGCGTGGACGTGCGCAACGCCGGCGACCGCGCCGGCGACGAAGTCGTTCAATTGTATGTGACCGACGTGGCCGCGTCGGTCCCGACGCCGATCCGGTCTCTGGCCGGGATCAAGCGAATCTTTCTAAAGCCGGGCGAGAAGCAGACCGTCTCGTTTACGCTCGGCGCCGAGCGGATGACGGTAATTGACGACAAAGGCCAACGCGTCGTCGAGCCAGGCGAATTCACGGTCAGCGTCGGAGGCAAACAGCCCGGCTTCACGGGACGCGCCGACGCCAAAACAACTAGCGTAGCCACCGGCCGGTTCACTGTCGTTGGAAGGGTTACTGCGGTTCCCTGACGCTATAGAGTTTAAGTGAAAAAGTTTCAGCCACGAATGAACACGAATGAACACGAATATTCACGAATAGAAGCAAGGATGAAAAACGGTTGTGGCGTCAAGATCAAGAAAAAGATTCGTGTTCATTCGTGTTCATTCGTGGCTGAAATTCTTTAAACAACATCATATTCGGAGTCTCAACATGAGAAGCCCATTCAATCCAAAGACGCTATATCGAAAAGTAACTTTCGCTCTCATCGGATTCACGCTCGCATTGATACTAACCGCCGGCGTTGTCGGAATCCGAAGTGGCCGCGCGCAGGAGGCGCCGGATTACCGCAACCCGTCTCTCCCCGTTGAGCGGCGGGTCGCCGATCTGCTGAGCCGGATGACTGTCGAAGAGAAGGTCGCGCAGATCACGACGCTCTGGACCAGGAAGCCGAACCAGAAACCCCATGATTGGTCAATGGCCGACCGGGGCGATTTCTCGCCGGAAGCGGCCACGCTCGTGATGAAGCATGGCATAGGGCAAATCGCGCGGCAGCGTGAACGAAAGGATGCGCGCCAATCGGCGATCTATGCTAACGCCCTGCAGAAGTGGTTGAAAGAGAACACGCGGCTTGGCATCCCGGCTATGTTCCACGACGAGGCTTTGCACGGGCATATGGCGCTGGGCAGTACGAGCTTCCCGACTCCGATTTCTCTGGCTTCGAGCTGGGATCCCGATTTGATCACCAAAATCTTCACAGTCGCCGCGTTGGAGTCGCGCATTCGCGGCGGCCATCAGGTGCTCGGCCCGAACCTCGATCTGGCGCGCGACCCGCGCTGGGGCCGGACGGAAGAGACATACGGCGAAGACCCATACCTGGCCTCGCGGCTGGGCGTGGCCTGCATCAAGGCGCTGCAAGGCCCCGGGCCGACGGTTGACGGCGAACATGTCATGGCGACGGCCAAACATTTCGCCGCGCACGGCCAACCCGAAAGCGGCACGAACGTCGCTCCGGCCAGTGTTTCAGAGCGCGTCCTGCGTGAAATCTTCCTGCCGAGCTTCGAGGCCGCTGTGAAGGAAGCGGGCGTGATGAGCGTCATGCCTTCTTACAATGAGATAGACGGCGTTCCTTCGCACGCCAGTCATTTACTGCTTCAAAAGATATTGCGCCAGGAGTGGGGGTTTAGAGGACTGATCGCTGCGGACTATAACGCGATCGAGCAGTTGCAGACTCTGCATAAAGTCGCCGCGGATAGAGCCGGCGCGGCCAAACTCGCGCTCGAGGCGGGTGTGGACATAGAACTGCCCGATCCTGATTGCTATCCGTCGCTTCCTAAATTGATCAACGAGGGAAGAGTTTCAATGGCTACGCTGGACCGTGCAGTGGTAAACGTCTTGCGCGCGAAGTTCATGCTCGGCCTTTTCGAGAATCCATACGTCGACCCGGAGCGCGCGGCGAAATTGACGAACAGCAAAGCTCATCAGGACCTCGCGGCGGAAGCCGCGCGCCGCTCCATCACGCTGCTCAAGAACGAAGGCGGTCTGCTGCCGCTCGATCGCGGCAAGTTGAAGTCCATCGCGATCATCGGCCCCAATGCGGCGGGCGTCCATCTGGGCGGCTATAGCGACGGCCCGGGACGAGGCGTCAGCATCCTCGAAGGCGTGCGCAATAAGGTCGGCGAGCAGATCAAAGTCAATTACGCCGAAGGATGCAAGATCACGAAAGAGGGCGGGAACTGGTGGGGCGACAGTTCGCAACTGAACGACGCGGAGAGCGATGCGAAGCTGATCGCCGAAGCGGTCGAAGTCGCCAAAGCTTCGGACGTGGTTGTGCTCGCGGTCGGCGGCAACGAAGACACCAATAAAGAAGGCTGGGCTGACAATCACCTCGGCGATCGCGACAGTTTGGATCTGGTAGGCAGGCAGAACGATCTGGTCAAGGCCGTGCTGGAAACGGGCAAGCCCACTGTCGCAATGCTGATCAACAGCGGGCCTCTCTCGATCAACTACATCGCGGAGAAAGTCCCTGCCATCCTCGAAGGCTTCTACCTCGGGCAGGAGACCGGCGTCGCCGTGGCCGACGTGTTGTTCGGCGATTACAATCCCGGCGGAAAACTCGCGGTGAGCTTCCCGCGATCGGTCGGCCAGTTGCCGATCGCCTACAATCACAAGCCGACGGCGCGGCGCGGTTATCTCTTCACCAGCAAAGAGCCGCTCTTCGCGTTCGGCCATGGATTGAGCTATACGACCTTCGAGTATTCGAATCTGAAGGTGACGCCTGCGCAGATCGGGCCTTCCGCCCGCGCTGAAGTCAGCCTGACAGTCACGAATACGGGCAAGCGCGCGGGCGATGAGGTCGTTCAACTCTACATCCGCGACCTGGTGAGTTCATTGACACGACCCGTAATGGAGTTGAAAGATTTCAAGCGCATCACGCTCGCTCCTGGCGAGAGCAAGACCGTCAACTTCACGATCACGCCCGACAAACTTTCGTTCCTGGATTTGAACATGAACCGCGTGGTCGAGCCCGGCTGGTTCGATATTATGGTGGGGACGAGTTCAGTGAAGTATCAGAAAGCGAAGCTTGAGGTGGTCGCCAGGTGAGCGGAATCGGCTTTGACCAGACGGCAAAGGACAAAATCTATGTACGCGGTTGACGAAAAAGATCATGTCGTTCCAATTAAAGACATTCCACAATCGTCTGTTGGAGCGCCCATTCCCATTATTCTAAGCGATGAATTCGTCACTGTTGTCGCCTTCTATTTGCAAAATACACCTGATGATTGGGATGGAACTTCTGTTCGCATTGTCAGCAAGGAAACTGAAGGCGTACCTCTTGCGCTGGTCAGATTCTCACTTTGTTACGCGTCAATCTTTGGGCCTCCGAACGACGAAGCCTTTGCCGGCCATCCGCTGGCGAACCGTGGATTGAAACCTTATGGAGCTTTCGTCATTGAAAACTCGTCGTGGATTCGGCGACTCGAACAGATGAACTCGGTTCATTCCTGTCACAAACCTGAAAGATTCTGGGCGCGCAAACACTATGTGCTGTCATTTCACGACTCAACCTTCGAGTGTGTGGCGGATGACTATACAGTCGAGTTACACTGGAGTTCGCTTAAAAAGATTCTGCCCCGAATGATGGAATTACTTCACTGAACCGGCGCCAGACCTGTCATTGAAACGATAAAAATCGCGGCGCTCCCAGGTAGTTTGCGCCACCCTTTTCCGAGGACCATCGAGACATTGAGCAAATTATCTTCATTCATCGAGGATCTGAAAAAAGCGGAGCGGAGTCTGTCGCGTCGCGATCAGCATTTGCGAGGCCTGATCAAGCGTCACGGGCCTTGTCGCATTCGTCCGCACAACCGTTACTTCGAGACTCTTGTCGAGGCCATGATCTCTCAACAATTGTCGACGAAGGCGGCGGACACGATCTGCAAACGCTTCAAGGCGGTCTATGCTCCTGACCGCTTCCCGGCGCCGGAGCGGATTCTGGCGACTCCGAGCGAAACGCTGCGCGCGACTGGGATGTCGAACGGCAAGGTCTCCTTTGTCAAGGACCTGGCCGAGAAGACGCAGGACGGCGCGCTCAAATTCAACCGCGTCGCGAAGATGAGCGACGACGAGGTGATTGAGATGCTCACACAGGTTAAGGGCATCGGCGTCTGGACGGCGCACATGTTTATGATCTTTTCACTCGGCCGTATGGACGTGCTGCCGGTCGGCGATCTTGGCATCAGGCGCGCAGTCGAGCGGCTTTACGGCTTCGATCATCTGCCGACCGCCGCCGAGGTAGAGCAGGTCGCCGAAGAGCGCGGCTGGCGCCCATATTGCTCCATCGCCTCGTGGTTCTTGTGGCGCGGTTGGGAGGAGAAGTAGCCACAGAGAGCACAGAGAGCACAGAGAGGGCGATGATGACGTTAATTATTTCTCTGTGTCCTCTGTGTCCTCTGTGGCTATTCATCGGCCCTGTACTCGCATTACTTCCTCAGATTTTGGAATTTGCCTTTTGTCCTTCGATTCTCTATCCTCGCAATTCACTGGCTATCGCCAATGTTTGAAGTATGCACACGTATGTCGTTGAACATTCGTAATTTCTCAATCATCGCGCACATCGACCACGGCAAGACGACGCTATCGGATCGGCTCTTGGAGAAGACCGGCGCGCTCGAATCGCGGGAGATGTCCGAGCAGGTGCTGGACGCGATGGATTTGGAGCGTGAGCGCGGCATCACCATCAAGGCCCACGCGGTTCGCCTCTATTACAAAGCCAAAGACGGGCAGGATTACATCCTCAACCTGATCGACACGCCTGGACACGTCGATTTCTCTTATGAAGTTTCGCGCAGCCTTTCGGCCTGCGAAGGCGCGCTGCTGGTGGTGGACGCGAGCCAGGGCGTCGAGGCGCAGACGCTCGCCAACGCCTACCTGGCCGTTGATAACGACCTTGAACTTATCACGGTCATTAACAAGATCGACCTGCCGGGCGCGGACCCGGAAAAAGTCAAAGAGCAGATAGAAAACATCATCGGCATCGGTACTGACAACGCCGTGATGGCTTCGGCCAAGGAGGGAATAGGCATTGACGAGATCATGGAGGCCATCGTCCGCGACATCCCGCCGCCGCAAGGATCGTCGCAATCGCCGCTCAAGGCGTTGATCTTCGACTCGTGGTTCGACTCCTACCGCGGCGTGATCGTCATGGTTCGCATGATCGACGGCGAATTGCGCAAAGGGACTAAGATCCGCCTGATGGCCAAGGGCCGAGATTTCGAAGTCGAAGACCTGGGCGTGCTGACGCCGAAACCGCGCCAGATTGATAAGCTGGGCGCGGGCGAAGTCGGATTCATCGTCGCGAACATCAAGACCGTGGCTGACGTGAGCATCGGCGACACCATCACCGAGACCGCGCGGCCGACGACCGAGGCATTCCCCGGATTTCAGGAGATCAAGCCGATGGTCTTCGCCGGGGTCTACCCGGTTGAGCCGAACCAGTACGAAGAGCTGCGCGACGCGCTCGAAAAGTTGCGGCTGAACGACTCGTCGTTCTTCTTCGAGCCGGAGGTCTCGGTGGCGTTGGGTTTCGGGTTCCGCTGCGGCTTTCTGGGTCTGCTGCACATGGAAATAGTGCAGGAGCGGCTCGAACGCGAGTTCAATGTCGACCTGATCACGACCGCGCCCGGCGTGCGCTACCGCGTGACCGACGTCCGCGGCGAGGTCCACGACATCGACAACCCGTCCAAAATGCCGTCGTCGGGCGACATCGTCGCCATCGAAGAGCCGATCATCCAGGCGATGATCATGACCAATGACGAGTTCCTCGGAAATATACTCGCCCTGCTGGAAGAGAAGCGCGGCGTCCAAAAAGGCTTCGATTACATTACGCCGACGCGCGTGCTGCTCACCTACGACCTTCCGCTAAACGAGATCGTGCTCGACTTCTTCGACCGGCTGAAATCGGTCTCGCGCGGTTACGCCTCGCTCGATTATCATCTGGCCGGTTACCGCGAATCCGACTTGGTGAAGCTGGACGTAATGGTTGCCGGCGATCCTGTAGACGCGCTCTCGCTGATCGTGCATAAAGACGCCGCCTACACGCGCGGGCGCTCGCTGGTAGAGAAGATGCGCAAGCTCATTCCGCGGCAAATGTTCGAGGTGCCGATCCAGGCCGCCATCGGCTCGCGCGTCATCGCCCGCGAGACGATCAAGGCGATGGGCAAAAACGTCCTGGCCAAATGCTACGGCGGCGACATCACGCGCAAGCGCAAGTTGCTCGAAAAGCAGAAAGAGGGCAAGAAGCGCATGAAGCGCGTCGGCAAGGTCGAAATTCCGCAGGAAGCTTTTCTGGCTGTGCTCAAGGTAAATGACTAATGATAATCGCCCCTGGGTACCCAATAGGACTAATAGGATTCATAGGACTTACAGCAGGTCCTATAAGTCCTATGAATCCTATTAGTCCTATTTTGGAGGAGATTGAATGCCTGAAGCTTTTGACGTCACCGTTATCGGCGCGGGGCCTGGAGGTTATGTAGCTGCCATCCGCGCCGCGCAGGTCGGTTTGAAAACAGCGATCATCGAGAAAGATAAAGACCTCGGCGGCACCTGTCTGTTGCGAGGCTGCATCCCAACCAAAGAGCTACTCCACGCCGCCCACGTTTACGACCTGGTCAATGACCCCACGGAATTCGGCGTCAGCGTCGAAGGATTCAAATTGCATTTCGACAAGGTCATGGCCCGCAAGAACAAGGTTGTAAGCAAGCTCTCCAAAGGCGTCGATTTTCTGATGAGGAAGAACAAGATCACCGTCTTCAAAGGCGCCGGCAGGTTCGAAGGCAAAGGCCGCGTGACGGTGAGAGACTCGGCCGGACATACGCGCGAGATTCCCACCAAGAACGTGATCATCGCCACGGGGTCGGCCCCGCGCCTTCTCCCGGGATTGGAGATCAAGTCGCCGCGCGTCGTGACCAGCGACGAGCTTCTCGATTTCGACCATGTGCCGAAATCGATGATCGTGCTCGGCGCAGGCGCGGTCGGCGTCGAATTCGCGTCGGTCTTCAAACGGTTTAGCGCGGACATGACGATCATCGAGATGCTGGACCGGTTCGTGCCGATTGAAGACGAAGAGATCTCCGCCGAGTTGCAGCGGGCGTTCCGCAGGCGCGGCATCTCCTCGCTCGTCGGCACACGCTTCGAATCGGCCAAAGTAAACGAAGGCGGGGTCGAGGTGACCTACACCGGCGCCGACGG
>DATCXQ010000639.1:0-8425 GCA_036565725.1 Blastocatellia bacterium | reverse complement strand
TGGCGGCAAAGCTCTCTCACTGACATCTGACATCTAGCATCTGACATCTTCTCATTGAGGAATTATGCGAACTCTATTGCAGGATCTGCGCTACGGCGCGCGTATGTTGTGGAAGAGTCCCGGCTTCACGTTGATCGCCGTGATCACTCTCAGCCTGGGCATCGGGGCGAACACGGCGATTTTCAGCGTTATCGACGCGCTGATGCTGCGGTCATTGCCTTTCAGGGAGACTGACAACCTTTTTCAGGTGTGGGAGACGGATGTCAAGCGCGGTTACAACGAGATGGACGCCTCGTACCCGAATTTTGCTGATTGGCGTGACCAAAATCAGGTCTTCGAACAAATCGCCATTTACTCGGGTGGGACATACAACCTGGCCGGCGCCGCCGAGCCTGAGCGGACTCAAGGCGCTATAGTGTCGCCCTCATTTTTCCCCCTGCTCGGCGTCAAGCCGATGCTGGGCCGCGTGTTTTTGCCGGAAGAAGATCATCCGAACAAAGTTTTTTCGGTGGTGATGAGCGAGCGTTTGTGGCGGCGTCGCTTCAACTCCGACCCGCAGATCATCGGCAGGACAATCAGCCTCGACACCGAGAGCTTTACCGTCGTCGGCGTCGTTCCGAACATCTCGGATCTGGCCGGATTGCCGAATGATACAGATTTATGGATTCCTATCTCTCACAGCTACGGTTTCGATAATCGCCGCGGCCACGGCTACCTCGTGATGGCGCGCTTGAAGCCGGGCGTGACGCGCGCGCAGGCGCAAGCGGACATGGATCGCATCGCCGGCTCGCTGGCCATACGGCTTCCGGATTCCAATACGGGTCATGGAGTGAAACTCGTTCCCCTGCAAGAGCAGATAGTGGGCGATTACAAGCTGGCGTTGCTGGCGTTGCTGGGCGCGGTTCTGTTCGTTCTGTTGATCGCTTCGGCCAACGTCGCAAACATGCTGCTGGCCCGCGCGGCCGGCCGGCAGAAAGAGATCTCCATTCGTTCCGCGCTCGGCGCCGGACGCTTCAGACTCATCCGGCAGTTGCTCGCCGAGAGTTTGTTGCTCGCGGGCTTAGGCGGGGCCGCCGGCTTGCTGCTCGCGGTCTGGGGAGTTTATCTGCTGGTCGCGTTCGGCCCGGCGGAGTTGCCGCGCGCCGGAGAGGTCGCGGTGGACATGCGCGCGCTCGGCTTCACGTTCGCGGTTTCGTTGCTGACGGGGATCATCTTCGGCCTCGCGCCCGCGCTGCAAGCTTCGCGGCCAGACCTCAACGAGACGCTGAAAGAGGGCATGCGCGGCGCGACGGGCAGCGCGGGTCATCGGCGTACGCGAAGTTTACTGGTCGTCTCTGAGATCGCGCTTTCGCTGGTGCTGCTGGTCGGCGCCGGGCTGTTGATGAGAAGCTTCCTTAAACTGCAAGCGGTCGACCCCGGATTCAACCCAAATAACATGCTGACGATGAGAGTCAGCCTGGAGGGGCCGATTTATGAAAAAGCCGAGTCGCGCATCGCCTTCTACGATCAGCTCCTCGATAAGATCAAAGCGCTGCCCGGCGTCCAGTCTGTCGGCACCCGGTCATATATCCCCCTCGCGCCCGACGACAATTATGCGAATTTGGCCTTTGCCGTCGAAGGGCGATTGTCCGACCCCGCCAACCGGCCTACCGCCTTCTACAACACGGTCAGTCCCGATCTGTTTCGCACGATGGAAATCCCGATGTCGAAAGGTCGTCCGTTCAATGAGCATGACGATCAGAAGGCGCAGAGGGTGATCATCATCAACGAGACGCTCGCGCGACGCTACTTTCCCGGCGAAGACCCCATCGGCAAGCGCATGACGCTCGAGGACGAGAACCCGAAGGAAGAAGATTGGACCACGATTGTCGGGGTGGTTAAAGACACCAAGCCTCTCGTGATGGATGGAAAACCCGCCCCAGAAATGTATATGCCCTTCGCTCAACAGCCAAGGCAATCCATGGCGCTGATGATACGAACGACGAGCAAGCCTGAGAGCGTCGCCGCCGCAGTGCGCCGTAATGTGCAAGCGCTAGACAGAAACCAACTGGCCTACGGCCTTAGAACGTTTGAGGGCGTGATGTCAGAAGCAGTCGCCGCGCCGCGCTTTCGCGCGTCTCTGCTCGGAGTCTTCGCCGCCGTCGCTTTGATTCTGGCCATGGTCGGCGTCTACGGGGTGATGAGTTATGCGGTCACGCAGCGGACGCGCGAGATCGGCATTCGCATGGCGCTCGGCGCCGAGCCGCGTGACGCGCTGAAGATGGTGATGAAACAGGGCGCGAAACTGGCCGTCGCGGGCGTCGCGATCGGGTCGGGCGGCGCCGCGGCTCTGACATGGTTAATTGAGGAGCTGTTGTTTGACGTGCGGGCCGCCGACCCGGCGACGTTTGTGGCCGCCCCGCTACTGCTCGCAGGCGCGGCGCTGCTTGCTTGTTACCTTCCCGCGCGGCGGGCGACAAAAGTGGACCCGATTGTAGCGCTTCGCTGCGAATAGATGTCAGATGTCAGATGCTAGATGTCAGATGTCAGTGAGAGAGCTTTGCCGCCACGATTCAACCGAAAGGAAAGAAATGTATAGACGTGATTTTGTAATTTCGACGTTTGCATGTGTCGCGGGGCTCTCCGCGACTTCCCGCGTTCTCGCTCAGAAGAAAGCCATCGAGCCAGATCTGGCCGCGCTCGCCGAAGGTAAAGGCTTGAAAGTCTTCAACCGCAGCCTGAGCGTCCTCAACGACGGGGCCAGGAAAGGCGCTCGTTTGAGCGAAAGCCCCGGCGACGGCGTCGCGTACCTGGAAGGGATTGAGTTCACAAACGGCGTCATCGAGATCGATATCAGGGGCAAGGACGTTCAGCAGCAAAGCTTCGTCGGCGTCGCTTTTCACGGGCTGGATGAAAAGACTTATGACGCGGTCTATTTCCGCCCGTTCAACTTCAGGACTGAAGACCAGGCCAGACGCATCCGCGCCGTCCAATACATCGCTCATCCGACTTACACCTGGCAGAAGCTGCGAACGGAGCAACCAGGTAAGTACGAGAAGCCCGTTAATCCTGTACCGGACCCGAACGGCTGGTTTCACGCGCGCATTGTCGTCGCGAGTCCGAAAGTGAGTGTTTTCGTCAATGACGCGAAAGAGCCTAGCCTGGTGGTCGACCAGTTGAGCGACCGCAAGAAGGGGTTAGTCGGCCTGTGGGTCGGAAATGCTTCGGGCGGGGACTTTGCCAACCTCAAAATAGTCCCGGCCTAGCGGCGGTTACAGCTAAATCGGGACAGAAAACATTCAGACGGGATTGACAGGATTTTTCAGGATTGAGACCGAAAAGATAGTTATCTTGACTGCAATTCCTGATCAATCTTGTGAATCCTGTCTATTTCCTCAGTCCCCGTGCTGTCTGTTTCGATTTAAAACTCATCGCGCTTGGAGCGAAGAGGAAAATTATGTCCTTGAAAAATATCTTGAAGCTATCGGGACTCTTCGGATTTCTGATCATCCTGTGTCGGCCAGGTTCGGCTCAGATTCCCCATTTTCAAGAACTGGCGCGAATGTTCGATTACGACCGGCGCGCGCCACTCGACGTAAAGGAGCATTCGGTTGAAGAACGGGAAGGCGCGAAGGTCTACGACATCTCTTACGCCAGCCCGCAGGGAGGCCGCGTGACGGCTTATCTAGTCGCGCCCGCGACTAAAGGCCGCCACGCGGGGATCATATTCGCGCACCCGGCGGGAGGCGATAGAAAGTCCTTCCTGTCAGAGGCTCTTACGCTGGCCAGAGTCGGGACCGTGTCGCTGCTGCTTGACGACCCATCGACGCGGCCTGCCGAATGGCGGCGTAGGATGTTCGTCTTTACCGAGCCTGAGAACGATCGCGCGACCTACATCCAGGCCATCATTGACCTGCGGCGTGGCGTTGATTTGCTCGCGGAGCGGCCGGAAGTAGACGAGAAACGGTTAGGGTTTGTAGGTTTCAGCTTCGGCGCGACGTTGGGCGGAATCCTGGCGGGCGTCGAACGGCGGATCAAGGCTTACGCGCTGATGGGGACGGCGGCGCGGCTGAGCGATTTCTGGCGCTCAGGCGAGCTACCCGCTTTGGAGCGACTGCGAGCCTCTCTCACGAAAGAACAATTGAACAAATACATTGAAACGACCGCCCCTTTCGACGTGATCCACTATATCGGACATGCCGCCCCGTCAGCTACGCTGTTCCAGTTCGGGCGGCGCGATGCGAATGTGCCGGAGAAACTCGCCCATGAGTTTTACCAGGCCGGCGGCGAACCGAAGGAGATCAAATGGTGGGACGGCGGGCACGAACTGAACGATGAAGCCATGCGCCATCGGGCGGAGTGGTTCCGCTCACGGATCGGCATCGCAGTGTTGAGACCGGCGCGGCCCGGGATGTGAGCCTGAATCTTCTGGAGGAAAAATATGATCGCAGACCTTTGGCAAGACCTGCGTTACGGCGCGCGAACGTTATTAAAGCAGCCCGGTTTCACGCTAATTGCCGTGCTGACGCTGGCGTTGGGCATTGGGGCCAACACAGCCATCTTCAGCGTGGTGGATGCGGTGTTGCTGCGCCCGTTACCTTTCCCGAGTCCGGAACAGATTGTTCTGGCGCGCGATGATCTGACCGGACGTCAACTTGAAGATGTCGGAATGTCGGTTGACGAACTGAGAGATTTTCAGGAGCGATCCGACGTCTTCGAACAGATCTCGGCCGTCTGGCCGGTGGACGCCAACCTGACGGGTTCCGACCGCCCCGAGCGCATCGAACTGCTCGCCGTAAGTCCAAATTATTTTTCGTTGCTCGGCATAAGCGCTCAACTGGGGCGCGTCTTCGGGCCGCAGGATCAGGCGCTCGGCTTCGCTGAGGGAGTCGTCATCAGCGACGGATTGTGGCGACGGTTGTTTGGATCCGATCCGAATGTCCTCGGACGGAAGGTGCGCGCTGACAGCGATATCTATACGATCATCGGCGTGATGCCGCCTGGCTTTCGACATCCGGCTCAGACCTTGCGTAATGAAGTGGAGATGTGGGCGACGGCCGGATTTGCCGCCAACCCTTTTGGCCCGCCGGTGCGGGCCCGGCGGATACTGCCAGAGGCGATTGCGCGACTGAAACCAGGGTTGAGCGTTCAGCAAGCCCAACTGAAGCTCGATTCATTCGTCGCAAACCTGCGCGGCCAATTTCCCAACGATTATCCGGCGGACGCGGGATGGACGGTGCGGCTGCTGCCTGCCCGCGAGAACCTGGTCGGTAATGTGCGGGCGACACTGCTGGCGTTGATGGGCGCCGTGGGTTTGGCGCTGCTGATTGCCTGCGTGAACATCGCCAATCTACTGCTGGCCCGCTCCCTGGCGCGGCGGCGCGAGATGGCGATTCGCCTGGCGCTCGGCGCCGGACGCGGGCGGTTGATCCTGCAACTACTCATCGAGAGTCTGCTGTTGGCGCTGCTCGGCGGAGCGGTCGCGCTTCTGATGGTGGCCTGGGCGCCTACGTTGTTGCTCGGATTTGCCCCGGACGACATTCCACGTCTGCACGAGGTCGGCTTCAACAGCAGTGTCCTGGGCTTCGCTTTTGTGGTTTCCATCCTGACCGGCGTCATTTTCGGCCTCGTCCCGGCGTTGCAAGCGTCACGTCCCGACATGGCGCCCAATTTGAAGGAAGGCGGCCAGGGCCCCGGCGACAGGAGCCACCGTTTTCGCGGGGTGCTAGTCGTTATCGAGTTCGGCTTGTCACTGGCGCTGATGATCGGGGCGGGCCTGTTAGCTCGTAGCTTCTGGCGATTGTTGCAAGTTGATCCGGGCTTCGATCCGCGCAACGTCGTGATGTCTCGCATCTGGCTGCCAGTGCCCAACAATCCGGACCTCGATCCGTACCGGCCTCCGGAGAAACGCGCCGCTTTTGTTAGGGAAGTCCTGCGCCGCTCAAGCGCGCTGCCTGGGGTGCGATTCGCGGCGGTCGGCGCGGGCAATGGCGTTCCGTTGATCGGCCCACATAATTCCAACGAGTTTACTATCGAATCTCAACCGGGCGACGACTCCAATCCGCCGCGCGCTCAGGTGTCGGCCGTTAGCCCTGATTACTTTCGCGTTCTAGGCGCGCCGCTTGTGCGCGGGCGCTTCTTTGCCGCGAGCGATGAGCGCCAGGCCCCAAGCGTGGCCTTGATTGATGAAGCGATGGCGAGTCGTTACTGGCCGAATGAAGATCCGGTCGGAAGGCGTATCAAGTTTGGTCGTAGCGGGTCGAACGCGCCCTGGATGACGATTGCCGGAGTCGTGGGCAATATCAAGACCGATGGCCTTGATCAGCCCGATCAACCCCATCTCTATCTGCCAATTCTCCAATATCCAGGCTATGCCATGTCGGTCTATATCCGCGCGGAAGCCAATGTCGCCGGCCTCGCCGGCCTTGCCGGATTGACGCAGGCGTTGCGGCGCGAGGTCCAGGCAGTGGACCCGGACCTGCCAGTCTTCGGCGAGCGCGCAATGGAAGACCTGATCTCCGCTTCACTGGCGCAACGGCGCTTCGCGGCGCAGTTGATCGGCCTGTTCGGCGCGCTCGCGCTCTTTCTGTCGGGCATCGGTATTTATGGTGTGATGGCCTGGTCAGTCAGCCAGCGATCACGCGAGATCGGGATTCGCCTGGCGCTGGGGGCCGATACAGGCGCGATTCTGCGCTGGATACTCGGTCAGGGGATGCGTTTGACGTTGGTCGGCGTAACGGTTGGGCTATTGGGAGCCTTTGCGATGACACGCCTGTTGCGAGGTCTGCTCTTCGAGGTCGCGCCGTCCGATCCCCTGACGTACGTTTGCGTGGCCGGGCTGCTGGCCGTAGTGGCGCTGCTGGCCTGTTACATCCCGGCGCGGCGGGCGACGAAGGTTGATCCGATAGTCGCGCTTCGCTGCGAGTGACTGCGATCCGTTCCTGATAATCTAAATCAGGACATCCAAGATTGAGACATCAAACCGCGGAGGACGCAAAGGTACGCGGAGGAAGGACTGTCTTGATCGTCCTGCGGCGCGCCTGCGGCGTTCTCTGCGGTTGAACTCTCTGTACTAATGTTACGTGGTCTGATTTAGAGTCTATTTTGAAATTCCAGTCCCGGCGGGGGCGAGATGTTTGTAGCTTGCGATAGAGTCTATTTCTCAACCTCCGTTAGGAGCGAAATGTGTTAGACGCCGTTGCTACTGCACGCGACATTGATAGATTAACCAAACGTTGCGACGCCGAGTCAGTACCGCGAGCGGTAGCGAGCGTGGCTCCAGCCAGTAGCCTACTCCGGGGACACGCTCGCTGTTCGGCGCCATCCCGCTTCGGTTTTGGGAAAAGATGATCCCAAAAGCGGACAGATTACCCCTGCCTTAAATCGTCAGCCTCATCTCAAATCACGTCATTCAAGGGTTTATGCAATTCGACTAAAGTGGCACGCCGCTTGGTTATTCAATTTCGTTATCCCATGTGAGCGAATGCGGGCGACGATTGTCGCATCTATTTTTCAAAGACCATCAGGCTGTTTGGTTGAGGAAAATGCTTATGAACACAATCTGGCAGGACCTGCGATACGGCGCGCGAATTTTATTAAAGAAGCCCGGGTTTACTTTGGTCGCCGCGCTCACGCTTGGTTTGGGCATCGGCGCTAATACGGCGGTGTTGAGCACAGTGAACGGCTTCATCATTCGCCCGCTGCCGGTAGATCGCCCCGAAGAACTGGTACAGCCGTTCTGGGGCAGTCGCAAAGACCCAGAGCTCTCGGCTCCTTCTTCGTATCTGAACTACATCGACCTTCGCGATCAGAACAAAGTCTTCTCCGGGTTGTTGGCGTGGCAGATGATTTCCGCCGGGATCAGTGACAGCGCGAGCCGCTCGGACGGCGCCGGCGCCCGCGCCGAGATCATTTGGGGAGAGGTCGTCAGCGGCAATTACTTCGACGTGCTTGGGGTGAAAATGGCCTTGGGCCGCGCCTTCCTGCCCGAAGAAGATCGCACGCTCGATACGCATCCGGTCGTCGTGCTTGGGAACGCCTTTTGGCGGCGGCGTTTCAGCTCCGATCCGGCTATCGTCGGAAGAACTGTTTACCTGAACAGCCATCCTTTCAAAGTCATCGGCGTGGCGCCGCCGTCGTTCGAGGGCGTGAAGTACGCCATCCGTCAGGATTTCTGGGCTCCACTGATGATGCAGACGCGACTCGGCGTCTATCGGGAATGGCCGACGAATCGCCTGATGAACAACCTGAATCTGCTGGGCCGCCTCAAACCCGGCGTGACGATGAAGCAGGCCGAGGCCGACCTCGATCTCATCGCGGAGAATCTGGATAGACTCTATCCGACGACAAACGCCGATTCGAAGATTCAGGTCGCGCCCCAGGTGGAAGGGCGACTTGGAGATATCGCCGGATTCATAAAATTCACTTCGGTGATTGCGCTGGCGGT
>DATCXQ010000629.1:0-7429 GCA_036565725.1 Blastocatellia bacterium | reverse complement strand
AGAGATCGCCGCCTGCAAGCGGTCGCATACGGGGCGGTTCCTCAAGGAGCGCTTGCGTACGTGACCATGTCCCCCGTCCTCCTTGCCTGGCCCATTGAAAGCCGGAGCTGTCTATTTGGGCGCTTGCGGAAAAATCGAGATAACGTTTATGTGTAGAAACATCAAGACGCTCTTTAATTTCGAACCGCCTGTGACGGACGAAGAGATACGCGCGGCCTCGCTGCAATTCGTGAGAAAGTTGAGCGGCTTCAACAAACCGTCAAAAGCCAACGAAGTTGCATTCCTGGCCGCGGTTGATGAGATTGCGGCAGTCTCCAGAAAACTGCTGAACGCGCTTGAAACGAACGCGCCTCCTAGAAACCGTGAAGAAGAGGCCGACAAAGCGCGAGCCCGTTCCGCCCGGAGGTTTCCCACGTGAATGGCGCCCCTGGTGTTTGCGGCAAAGAACGAGTCAATAGAACGCGGATGGCACGGATGGGAGCGGATCTTCGCGGATAAACCCGGAAAAGATCGGCGTCAATCCGCTCAATCCGCGTCATCCGCGTTCTATTAACCCGTGCGCCGATGTGAAAACCGCTCTAAATGAGATACCGATCCGTGGAGGTCGAATGAGCACAAAATTGCTCCCACTGCTTTTTGCATTGACCGTGGTGGGATTGTTCACAACCGCTGGCGGCTCTGGCGCCCAGCTTTTGCAGCCCGGTTACGTGGATGAATTTGTCGGAAATCCGCGCGTCGTGGCCTTAAGCGATATGGGCAACGAACCTGACGACCAGATGTCTTTCGTCCGCCTGCTGCTTTATTCCAACGAACTAGACCTGGAAGCTTTGATCGCCACCACTTCTACGTGGCAGAAGAACAAAGTTCAACCCGATACCATGCGTAAGCTGATCGCGGCCTATGGCGAGGCGCGGCCAAACCTGCTCAATCATGCTTCGGGTTGGCCGGAAGCCGCCAGGCTGGACGCGCTGGTAACGCCCGGGCAGCCTACTTACGGCATGGCGGCCGTCGGTACCGACAAGATGTCGCCCGGCGCCGAGGCGATCATACGGGCGGTGGACCGGCCCGATCCGCGCCCGCTTTGGATCACCATTTGGGGCGGCGCCAACACGCTGGCGCAGGCGCTTCTGCATGTGCGAGCGACCCGGCCGCCGGCCGAACTGGACAAGTTCCTGCTTAAACTCAGAGTCAACTCGATTTCGGATCAAGACGACGCCGGTCCCTGGATTCGTCGTGAGTTCCCCGGCTTGCATTACATTGTCAAACCGAGCAGTCCCGACGGCGGCGAATACTATTACGCCACGTGGACAGGCATCAGCGGAGACGCTTATTACCGGAATTGCGCAGGCGCCGATTCGAGCACGGTCACCAACGAATGGCTGGAAACGAACATCCGCGCCAAAGGCCCGCTGGGTAAGCTCTATCCGAAGTTCGCCTTCATTATGGAAGGCGACACGCCCTCCTTTCTCGGTCTCACGAACAACGGCCTCAATAGCTATCGCAATCCGAGCTGGGGCGGATGGGGCGGACGTTACGTCTATCGGCAGCCTTATGGCGAGACGCGTCCGATCTGGACACAGGGCGGCGACCTCTTCAGGCGAGTCACCTCGCAAGACACCGTCATCGGCGCCGACGGCAAAACTTATGTGTCGGACCATGCGACGATCTGGCGATGGCGCACGGCCTTTCAACATGATTTCGCCGCGCGCATGGATTGGACGGTCAAAGCCTACGCTGATGCGAACCACAACCCTTCGGTCATCGTGAATGGGAAGGATGGCGCGGCCCCGGTCATCATCGAGGCGCAAGTTGGCGCGCCGGTCACACTCGACGCCAGCCTCAGTAGTGACCCTGACGGCCAAAGACTCAGTTATCAGTGGTTCCATTATCCCGAGGCGGGCTTTGTTCCGGGGCAGAACATGGCGGCTGTCACGATTTCGCAAGGCGACAAGGCCCGGGCCGTCGCAACCGCTACGGCGGCGTGCCGACCGAACTGGGCGCCGGCGAACAGGCCATGTTCGTCAGGAGTCGCCCACATTATCCTTGCGGTAACCGATAGCGGTTCGCCTTCCCTAACTTCATACAGGCGCGTTATTCTGAATGTCAGCGCCACGCGCAACAGCGCGCAATGAGCAGCCCACGGAGCCAAATCCATGGTATTGCAGGAGCGAAGCGCTTTGCCGATCGAGAATCTGCGCGGGGAGCCTTGCAGCGGCTCGGCATTTCGAGCGCGTGGGCGCGCTGCAAAAAAATTCATTCGACGTGTCGATTTCCCCCAACATCATTCGACGTACAGATAGAGCGAGGGATTAGCCGGTCAATTCCGTCCGGAAGCCCAGCTCCTAAATATATAAACTATAAGGAGAAATTACGATGCGAGTTATTGTCATGATTAGAGCCAATAAGGATACCGAAGCTGGCGTAATGCCGAGCGAAGAACTGTTAACCGCGATGGGGAAATACAACGAAGATCTTGTGAAGGCCGGAGTGATGCTCGCGGGCGAAGGGCTTCACCCAAGCTCGAAGGGCGCGCGCGTTAAGTCCTCCAAGGGCAAAATCGCAGTGACCGACGGGCCGTTCACTGAGACTAAAGAGCTGATCTGTGGCTTCTGGATATGGCAGGTGAAATCGCTGGAAGAGGCGATCGAATGGGCCAAGCGCATGCCCAACCCGCATAACGAGGATGGCGAGGTCGAGATTCGCCCGGTCTTCGAGGCGGAGGAATTCGGCGAGGAGTTCACTCCCGAACTCAGGGAGCAGGAGGAGCGATTGCGCAGAGAGTTGGAATCGAAAAAGTAGCAGCGCGCTAACCCACAATTTCAAACCGGAAAGAGGACAAATGCAAAAGATCACCCCATTCCTGTGGTTCGATAACCAGGCCGAGGAAGCGGCGAATTTTTACGTCTCGATTTTTAGAGCGGTTAGCAAATCAATGCAGGGGCAGACCTTCGTTTCTGCCCCGGTGGTCACGTGCATACCCAATCCGGGGCAGACACACAGGTCTGCCCCTACCGTATACGAGATTGCAAACCGCTCTAATAACTCGAAGATCCGGTCAATCAGCCGCTATGGAGAAGAGGGGGCTGGGCCTAAAGGTAGCGCGATGACTGTGGTGTTTCAACTCGACGGAGAAGAATTCATAGCGTTAAACGGTGGTCCGCCATTCAATTTCACGGAAGCCATATCCTTCGTTGTGAACTGCGAGACTCAGCAGGAAGTGGACGAATTTTGGGAGAAGCTTTCGCAGGACGGAGAGGAAAGTAGATGCGGCTGGCTGAAAGACAAATATGGTTTGTCCTGGCAGATTGTCCCCACCATCTTGGGCAAGATGTTGACTGACCCCGATCCTCAGAAATCGAAAAGAGTCATGGAAGCCATGCTCAAAATGAAGAAGATAGTCATCGATGATTTGAAGCAGGCCTATGAGGGGAAATAACTGAAGCCTGTGCAAATAAAAACCATTTGCAATCAGCGATGCAATTGGCGCTAACCCAGGTTAGCGCTTCTTCGTCGCGGAGCGACGGTTGATATTAGGCCGGCGTTTATGGTCTTTGAGAATTAAATACGACCATGGGTGTAGGGGAGGGTTTTCCCCGCCCTGGTAGGCGCCCCGAGCGATGGGGCGGGGAAAACCTGCCCCTACGTTGGATTGCGTGGTTGCGTTTAATTTTCAAAGGCCATTAACGCCGGTTGGGAGAGTGAATGATTATCCAGTCGCCGCAGCGACGATTGAAGGAGCGACGAACTCACAACAATCTCAACCGTCTCTCCGCGACGAATTGGAGCAATGCCTGGATAAGATGGCCGCAGCTTTGGGAGGCAAGCATGAACGCAAAGAAGACCGTTAAAAGTAAAGGCCCAGGGGACGTGGGCGAATTCATGCGCGAGTTGGATCATCCTTTGAAGAGAGATATAGAGGCTGTTCGGCAGATCATCCTCAATGTCGATCCCGGGATCAGCGAAGCGATCAAATGGAACGCGCCGAGCTTTCGCAAGACGGACTTCTTTGCGACCGTCAACCTTCGTTCCAGGGATTGCGTCCAGCTCATCTTCCACACGGGCGCAAAGGTGAAGGTCACCGCGACGATGGGAATCAATATCGCCGATCCCACCGGCCTGTTGAAGTGGCTCGCCAAGGATCGCTGTCTCGTGACGCTCGGCGTCGGGAAAGACATTCAAATCAAGCGGGCGGCGTTTGAGGCCGTCGTCCGCGAGTGGATCCGATGGGTCTGATTCTCCGGGCGCATGCCCTGGAAAGGAAGTGATATGCCGTCAGGTATGACCGCCGTGGAGTTTATCAAGAAGCTGAAGACTTACCGTTCACCGGAGGAACTGAAGAAGATTCAAGGCTACTTCAAGACCGGCGCCGGCGAATACGGCGAGGGCGATGAGTTTATGGGCGTGCGTATGGGGCAGATCTTCGCGCTTGCCAAAGAGTTTATTGAAATGCCGCTCAGTGAAATTGAAAAACTGCTCGAAAGCTCGATCCACGAAGTAAGGGTCGGCGCGGTTAGTATTATGGATTGGCAAGCTCGCAGCAAAAAAACACCCGAGGGGCGCAGAAAAGAGCTATTCGATCTATATATCAGGCGTCACGATAGAATCAATAATTGGGATTTGGTTGATCGTAGCGCTCCATATGTCGTTGGCGGTTACTTGGTTGATAAACCACGCGATGTTTTGTACAAGCTGGCGCGCTCTAAAAATGTATGGGAACGCCGCACCGCCATTGTCAGTACCTACTATTTCGTCAGGCTAGGCGATGTAACTGATACGTTTAAAATCGCCGAAATGTTGCTGAACGACGACCAAGACTTAATCCATAAAGCCACCGGAGGGTGGGTGCGCGAAGCTGGCAAAAAAGACCCACAGAAACTGTTGGACTTTTTGGACAAATATGCCGCCACAATGTCACGCACGGCTCTGCGCTATGCGATAGAGCATCTTGATAAAAAACAGCGAGATCATTACATGGGCCTGAAGAAGGCCGCGTAGTGATACCTGCCACAGTCGTTTGAGTCAGCAACCTGGAGGGAAAATGAGCGATATGATCGAAACGAAACGTCCGCATCGGACTCTTCGAAGCGTCGGCGCCGTGTTCGTGGGCTTCCTCGCGATCGTCATAATCACCACCGCCACAGATATGGCGATGCATGCGACCGGCGTCTTCCCGCCAATGGGGGAGCCGATGGGAGACGGGCTCTTCCTGTTGGCGACGGCCTATCGCATCGTATACGGCGTCGTGGGCTGCTACATCGCGGCGCGACTCGCGCCCGATCGGCCCATGCCGCACGCCCTGGCGCTCGGCGTCGTGGGCGTTGTCGTGAGCGTTCTGGGCGCCGCGGCGACATGGAACCGCGGGCCCGCCTTCGGACCCCACTGGTACCCCCTCGCGCTTATTGCGATCTCCATGCCATGCGCCTGGCTGGGCGGCAAACTCCATGGCGGCAGGTAGCGCCCGAGCCGGCCGGCGGCCAAGGCGCAACCGCCAGAATCCTTGCGCCAGGAATAACGATTTGCGGCGACATCCACGCCGGATTTAGCATAACAGTGAACAGCAGGCTGTGGCGCGAGTTGTTTACTCGCGCCACTTTCCTGATTGGACTCCTGATCGGACGAAGCCGCAAACAGGGCGATTAAGCAAATCGCTCCATACCGTCAGTAAATCGCGAAATAGACGAAGAGTTCCATATTGTCATTTGATATCGGTAATTGCCGGAGGAGATCTCGAATCAATCCCAATGTTCATCGGGTCATTTCCGGACCAATGACAAATGAACAATAAGCGATGAACAATGACAAACGCTCTTCTTGGCCCGATTTCGTGATTTACTGACCGCACATGAATCATTGACCCATTCGGACACCACTGGGAGATCGGCAGACCGTTAAGTTGAGAAATGACATGTCAGTAGCCGCCACACATCGCGCGATCAACGCAGTTTGGAGGATCGAATCAGCCAAAATCATCGCCGGTCTGGCCCGCATCGTGCGAGACGTCGGTCTGGCCGAGGACCTCGCGCAGGACGCGCTGGTCGCCGCGCTTGAGCAGTGGCCCGAGCAGGGCGTCCCGGAAAATCCGGCCGCGTGGCTGATGGCCACCGCGAAGCATCGCGCTATCGACCGGCTGCGGCGAAGCAAACTGCAAGAGCGCAAACACGAAGAGATCATCCGCGAACTCAATTCCAGGGGCGATTCGACAACGCCGGACCTCGTCGCCGCTCTCGACGACGACATCGGCGACGACCTGTTGCGCCTCATATTCACGGCCTGCCATCCGGCGCTTTCCGCCGAAGCCCGCGCCGCGCTCACGCTACGTTTGTTGGGAGGTCTGACGACCGGTGAGATTGCGCGGGCGTTCCTCGTCCCGGAACCGACCATCGCGCAGCGAATCGTCAGAGCCAAACGAACCCTGGCCGAAACTCATATTCCCTTCGAAGTCCCCCGAGCCGCCGAATTCAGCGTCCGCCTGTCCTCGGTTCTCGAAGTCATCTATCTCATCTTCAACGAAGGCTACTCGGCGACCGCCGGCGAAAGTTGGATGCGGCTTGAGTTGTGCGATGAGGCGCTGCGTCTAGGGCGCATCCTCGTCGGGCTCGTTCCGAAGGAGCCGGAGGTTCATGGCCTCGTCGCGCTGATGGAGATTCAGGCGTCGCGGACGCGGGCGCGTATAGGCCCGTCGGGAGAGATCGTCCCGCTTTTCGAGCAGAACCGCGCGCGCTGGGATCAACTCCTCATCCGTCGCGGTCTCGCTGCGTTGGAGCGCGCTGAGACGCTCGGAGGCTTGCTGGGGCCTTATACGCTCCAAGCTGCAATCGCAGCCTGTCACGCGCGCGCGCGCGCGCCGGAGGAGACGAACTGGGAGCGCATCGTCGCGCTTTACGACGCGCTCGCGCAGCTCGCGCCGTCGCCGGTTGTGGAACTGAATCGCGCCGTCGCAATCGGAATGGCGTTCGGCCCGGAGGCGGGACTAGAACTTGTCGATGACCTGATCTCGGAAGCTTCGCTTAAATCCTACTACCTTTTGCCTAGCGTACGCGGCGACCTTCTCGCCAAACTCGGTCGCAATGACGAAGCGCGCGCGGAGTTCGAGCGCGCCGCGTCGCTCACTCACAATGCGCGCGAGCGCGAACTGCTGCTCAAGCGCGCCGCGGCATGCGCCCGGAGATGACGCCGAAGGGGAGTGGATTGATGAATATTGCGGCTCGCCGTCCGGGAAGGCTTTAGATCGGATTGCAATTGCGTGTACGGTGTCGGGCTATTCGTTTATCGCCCTGGTTGCGGCGCGGTACAGTACCGGGAGCCATGTGCGCCAGGATAACAATAAGTGAATTAAACCCATGACTTCACACCGTACTTCTCAAAGTGTTGTTTGTCGTTTGTATAGACCGATGCAACCAGATGCACACTTCTTTGGGCAGCGATTGCA
>DATCXQ010000625.1:0-6084 GCA_036565725.1 Blastocatellia bacterium | reverse complement strand
CCGCCTAAAGGCGGGACTACGAACTGCGCTTTTCATTGTTTCAGGGCGTCGCAGCGCCACATGAAAGCTCCTCAGAATATTCGTGGGGTAGGTTTCCAACCTGCCCCACGCTTCTCTCAAAAAAATCATGGGCGGGTTTCCATGCGGGCCCACAGCAGGCGGAGGGGGCAGGTTGGGAACTGCCCCACCTGGCGACCTGATGGCTCGTTAGAACACAAGCCGCGCTCCTAGTTGAATTCGGCGCGGCTGATCGAGGTTGAAGCCTCGCGCCGAGACGCCGAAGTTCCCCAGGGGGTTGGCCGTGTTGTTCGGGTTGATGTCATTGAGATTGACGCCTGGCGCGCCGAAGCGCCCGCGATTGAACAGATTGAAGAACTCGGCGCGAATCTCGAAATACGCCGTCTCGTTGATGCGCGTCTTCTTCAGTATGCTCAGGTCTTCGCTATAGAACGGTTGCGCGCGCAGGTTGTCATAAGTCGGCGCCGCATTGCCGAAGAATCGCAGCGGGTCGGCGTAGTAGGCGCGATATGCCGCGCTGCCGATGGCGGCCGTAGTCCCTCGGAAGTCGGGCGGACGAGTGAACGCATTGGGGTTGATGTCGCGGTAACTCGTCGCGCTGACCGCCGTGATGTCAGTCGTGAATGGTTGGCCCGTGAGGTTCGGGCGCAGATTGCCGCCGTAACCTGCAAGGTCGAGGAACTCCCGCTGCGGCCCGCCGATCAACGGGATCAGCGCGATGTTGCTGCGGTAACGATGGATGGCGTTGATCTGGAAACCGCCCGCGATCCGGTCGATCAGACCGCCGCGATTCAGGAAACGCTTGCCCTTGCCGAAAGGCAGTTCGGCGACGTAGTTGAAGACGAGCGAGTGCGGGAAATTGTTCGGTGAGATCGTCCGCAGCGACCGGCGATCGAACGGATTTTGCAGCACGCCGTTGATCGGCGTGTCGCCGAATAGGTCTTCGCCCGCGTCGGAGATCAGTTTCGAGAACGTGTAAGACACGCCGAACTGAAAGCCGCGCGTGAATCTGCGGCGCAGATCAACCTTCGCGGCGTTATACCAGCTCTGTCCCTGGCTCTCCAGGCGGTTGTTGATGTTGCCGTACTGCGGGAACGGACGCAGCGATTGCGCCACCGTGACGGCAAGCAGACTGTTGCCGGTCTGATTGTTGAAGCCGGGATAGACGGCGTCCGGATTCGCCGCGAGCGTGACGCCCAGGCTCCGCGCATATTCGTAATCGGTCGCCGTCAAATTGGCGACTCGCTTCCGCAACAGCGCGTCGCCAAGCTTGAGGTACTCTAACGGAAGCGCGTTAAGCGGGTTGAAGCTGGAACGAAGGCGCGTCCCGCGACTTCCAATGTAGCTGACGTCGATCGCCATATCGAACGGCAGCGCGCGCTGGACGCCTAGGCTGTATTGCGCCGTGCGACCGAGTTGGAAGTTCTTGTCGAAGAATTCGATGTTCCGGCTGAGTATCCCGACGGCCTGGTCGTTGGGGTCAGCCACCGGAAGCGCTGGAAAATTTCGCAGGCTGATCGGCGTTCGCGTCGCGCCGTTCTCGGCAATCGTGTTGAGAGCTTCACGACCGGGGCTGGGGTTTGACTGACCCGGGTTGTAGCCCTCGAAACCGCCTTCGCCCTGATCGTTGTAGGCGATCGGGTTGTAATAAAGCCCGAAGCCGCCGCGCGCCACCGTCTTGGTGTTGAGTTGGTAAGCGAAGCCTAAGCGCGGGCCGAACGATGAGTAATCAGTCTTGGCCAGCCCGCGATAATCCGCTTGGAGGCCGCTCTGGCCAGCCGCGCCGGTGATCGCGCCGCGGTCGCTCTGTCCGTAAGCGGGCGGCGCAAACAGCGTCGCGAAGACAGCCAAAATGATTGGGGCGAACCTCTTTCGTTTCATATGACCTCCTACTGGTTATGTCAAACTTCCACGGTTATTTCTTCCTCTTGTTTTCAGCCGCTGGCGCCGGCCCGGTTGATTCGCGCGCCACCAGCCTGGGGGTGATCTTGTATTCGCGGCCCATCCGGCCGGTGTCCTTAATCGTGTCGAGCAATGCCTCCACCGAGGCGCGCCCGATTTCTTCGCGAGGCAGCGCGACTGTCGTCAGCGGCGGGTCGGTCAGCGCGGCAAACAGGATGTCATCAAAGCCGACTACTGAAATGTCTTCGGGCACGCGCAAGCCCGCCTTTTTCAATTCGCGGAGCGCGCCTATCGCCATCAAGTCATTGGCGGCCACAATCGCCGTTGGGCGAGGCTTTTGCAGCAACATCTCCACTACAGCTCGTTGCCCGCCGGCGGCTTTGAAATCGCCCTCGTAAACCCATGGCTGCGTGCGCAGCGATGGCTCATACTTCTTCATCATCCGGGTGAAGGCCAGATGCCGCCGCTGGGCTGATTTCAACCGGAGCGGGCCGCTGATATAAGCCATCCGCCGGTGGCCCAGCGCTAGCAGATGCTCAACGCCGGCGCGGATGCCTTTCTCGTAATTAACTACAATGTTGCTGACATAAGGCCCGACCTTGCCGACATCCAGGAAAACAACTGCGACCTCGCGCTCAGCCAGGCGCCGGGTGAGTGAATCATCCATCTCAGAGGTCATCACCGCCACGCCGCTGACCCGCTGTTCTAGCATTCGTCGCACACTTGCAAGCGCGCGGTCAGAGTCATAATTGGTGTTGGCCATAGAGATGTCATAGCCCAGTTCGATGGCTCGTTCCTGAATGCTTTTGACCAGTTCCGGAAAGAAGGGGTTTGAAAGGTCCGACAGGATCACTCCGAAGGTATGGTTCTGTTTGGAGGCTAGATTGCGCGCGTGCGCGTTCGGGGTGTAGCCATATCTCTCAATCGCGGCGAGCACTTTTCGCTTCGTCTCCTCGCTTACGAAGCGAGAGTTGTTGACCACATGAGAAACCGTGGCCGTTGACACGCCAGCGAGTTTGGCGACATCCCGAATCTTCATGCCCGAATTTTCTTGTTGATGCGGATCGTGAAAACCCCGCGACCGCGCGGATATAATCTTTGATCGAATTACTCGTTTCTTTGCGGAAACGCTTACGTAACCGGTTAACTTGGGCGGGTTATAGCACGCATATTCGACTGCCGTCAATCATATCGCCTGTCGGACGCCAAAACTCTATCCGGCCTGTATTTTCTCATTTCCTCAGGCCGCCTGCCGCTCATAGCGATGATGCAACCCTCCGACTTCGGCGATCTCAATCACCCCTCCGCACTCCGGTTGTCCTTCGCCAAAATCTCATCCCGACGCCAAATGCCTCACATTGGTCTCATATAACTCCAGTTAACAGGTTATATCCGGTTTTCCCATATTATTGAGACTAAAGGCGGATGAGGTTTTGGCGAAGTAGTCACTGAGCCGGTCGAAATCCCACAGAAGATACCAATTGTCGCGGACGCCTATTACACTCGGAAGGATCTGGAAGACCTGGGTATTTGTGGCTGGCTCACGGCCTTGCGCCATGAGAAAAAGGGAAAGTTGAAAGCATGCCGTATTGGAAGGCTGGTGCGCTATCGCGGCGCAGACATCATTCAGTGGCTGGAAGGATGTAAGTCTTGATGATCAGGAGCGCTTCTTCGATCTCGATTTTCCAGTTGCCACCGTTCGCACTAGAATGTACAGACTCACCTTTCACCCAAGCGGTTTAACTCTGCTAACGCCAGCGGGTGCTCCAAAAACCGATGATTGCCGTACTCTTTCACCCAGGCGAAATGTTCGCGCGCCTCAACGCTCCTCCCTTTCAACAGCAAATCCATCCCGAGGTAGGTGTGCGCTTCGGTCTTTTTCCCAGTGTCGTTCGCCGCTTGGAGCAACTCCTCCGAGGAAATTTCTCCCCTCAAACATCTAATGACGGGGTAAGGCCAAGCCGAGGTGTCGCAATTCTTCCCCGCTTCTTCAAGCGCTTTCTGCGCTTCCGCCGTCCGCCCGGCCTGCCGGTAGCCCAAGTGGGCGATCAGGACCATAAATTGCGACGCTCCATCCCGCCACCCGGCCACCTCAAGGAATTGCAGGGCGTCAGCTGCCGCCGCTTCCCCCTTGCCCCCTAGATACATCAGGTTCCAGGCGCGATTCTGCAACGCGTCTCGCCCGCGAGGCCGGAGCTGTAGAAACTTGGTAAAGGAATCGACGGCCTCTTCGTAGCGCCCGGCCCGGCTGTAGGCGCTACTGAGAAGGTAGCGCGCGTTCTGGTAGTTGGGGTTGAGACGGAGGGCCTCTTCGAAGGGGGCGATGGCTTCGGCGCCCTTTCCGAGTCGCACCAGCATCAGCCCGATATTGTGGTGTACGGCGGGCACGTTCGGATTGAGCCGTCGCGCCTCCTTGTAAGCCTCCAGCGCTTCCTCGAAGCGGCCGTAGACGTTGTGCAGGGCGTTGCCGATCTCGTTGTAAACGCGGGCGTCCTGCGGGCGGAGCCGCTTGGCCTCATTGAACTCAAGCATGGCCTCATCACCACGACGCAGGTTCGCGAGGTTAATGCCGAGGTTCAAATGCGCGAGCGGGTTTTCAGGGTCGAGGCGGGTGGCGGCGCGGAGGTGTTCGAGCGCCTCAGCGTTACGCCCCATGTTAACGTAGACGGAGCCAAGTCCGTGGTAGGCGGTGGCCAGATCCGGCTTGAGCTTAAGGGCCTGTCTATAGGCGTCGACGGCTTGGTCATATTGCTTGGCAATCGCGTACTTATTGCCTGCCGCCACGAACTGTTCGGCCGTCATCGGCGGAGTAGCGTCCGAGTTTTGCGCCCGGGACTCCCCGACCATCGTACAGAGCAGTGTGATCATGAGTGAAAGGACAACGCCGCATCGTCGCATACATACCTCCTGACTTACTTAGTTGCTCCGCTTTTGCTCATCATACTCCATTCGGTTTAGGAAAAGCTAAAGCGAATCGAGGCGCTCTATACTGACTGAACGATTACTGTATGGTCATCACACTGCTGATACATCAGCGTAAAGATCAGTCTGTCTCCGTCTATTGCGATCGTGCCTCCGTCGTTCACATCGTCTATCTCATCTTGAGAAGCGTGTGAGAGGCTACAAGGCGATCGGGTACACAATAGAAAAAAGCGAAGGGATTTCATGATGGTTCATGAAATCCCTTCGCGTATCTTGAGATAACTATTATATACAATTGAGTGCGTCAGTCAGTGCGTCTGTCGAGGAGGGTTTGATGACTGTCAATTGCGCTAAGTTGTTGAAAAACTTGATGCGCCCGGCGCGACTCGAACGTGCGACCTTTTGGTTCGTAGCCCGGTCGGGCCTTTTATCGACAATTAACATTTGGCGACAACTATCAACATTTTCAACGAGTTGCAGCCACTGACCAGTGCGCCGATTTACGCCGAAATAGGCCTATTTCCAGCAAGAATTGTCACAAGATTGTCACAAGCGAAGGCGATGAAACCCGAGTCACTACCGCTGTTTACGGCCTTTACCATCTATTTCAAGCGCAATTCAAGCGAAAACCCATTTTGATAGGCGCGGCCAATGCGCTGAGTCGGTTGTTTTCAGAACAGTACTTTGCGCCGAATGTGACGCCGTTGACTACCTGACGATCACCAACAATCTTTCGACGGGGTTATAATTGCTGCGGCCTGACGTCTTCCATCTGCCATTGCTGGAAGGCTTCTTCGATCAGCGCCAATCGCCGGAGTCGGGATCATTACCGGTCGCGGTATTCTTTTTGTTCACGGGAGGTTGACTTGAGCCTGTCCTTTGTTACCGCCGGGCGCCGCGCAATGCGACCCCTTGTCGTTTTGCTTTTCGTGTTCTTGTGCTTTACCAGCGCGGCACGGACGGCGACGACGCAGACCGCGACGGGCGTGGCCGCTCCGCTTGACCTGTCGGGGTATGACATGCGCCCATTTTACGAAAACGACTTCAGCCGGCCGCAGAAGATCGCCCGCGAAGAAGATCTGATTGAGCAGGTTGGGGCCGTGTGGCGGCGAAAAGCCAGCCCCGCGCCAGACGCGGAGTGGATCGCCGAGGGCTGGGGCGGCGCGGAAGTTCGCGACGGCAGGATGCTTGTGGCTCCGTCGCCATTCGACTCGGCCAGCAGACCCCGGCCTGTCGAGCCGG
>DATCXQ010000615.1:0-2326 GCA_036565725.1 Blastocatellia bacterium | reverse complement strand
TTCAGCAAATATGGTATCTGGATCACGGGATGGTATCTGCACAAATTTCTTCTCCTTTGGAGAGGGTTTTGTTTCTATGTGCAGAATGCCATCCTTTGTTATCTCATTTCAAAGAGCTTACGGTTATCCTGGCGCACATGGACTGCACGCCGGTAATGCGCCGCATCCTTTCCTGCAACTGCTGCAACCGCGGCGCCAATTGAGCCCGATTGAAGCCGGTCTTCGAAGTATCGAGGATCATGAGCAGCACGTTGTCGCTGCGGAAGCCGAGGTCCAAGGTTCGCATCCGCGATACATGCCTGACGAACATCGTCGCGGCGCTGACCAGCAACACCGAGAGGGCGACCTGCACAGAGACGAGCGAGTGCTCGAACAGCCGCCCACTTCTATCACCGCCCTTACCGGCGTGGCGTAGTGACGCCGAAGCGTTTCGAAACGCGTACCAGGCCGGAGCGAGACCGAAGAGAACAGCGACGAGCGTCGTCACAAACGCGGTAAACAGCAGCAGGTTCAGATCGGGTTGAACCTCGATCTTGAGATTTTCTGCCATGGGCCCACTCGCCAGGATGCGAACAAACAAGCCAGCGCCGAAGTAGGCAATGACCGAACCGACCAAGGCGCCCACAGAGGCGAGTATCAACGACTCTGTCAACATCTGGCGTGTCAATCGGCCAAGACTCGCGCCGACGGCGACCCTTACGGCCATCTCGCCCTGACGCGACGATGCGCGGGCAAGGAGCATGCTGGCCACGTTTGAGCAGGCCAGCAGAAGCAGCAGCGCGACGACGACCATCAACATCACCAGAGGCTTGGCGTACTTATCGCGAACATGTCCAAAACCCGCGCCTGCTTTTTCCATCTCGATCGTGGTCTGCCAAATGCGCGGGTCCTTGTCTTGAGCGGCCCTTTGTTGGAGCGTGAAGCGATAGAGCACAGCAATCTCGGCGCGCGCCTGCTCCAGTGTCGCGCCGACCTTCAACCTGCCAAGCATTCTGACGGGTTGACGTCCTGAGGGAACCCATATATCGGTGCGACGGCCTACCCGCGGACCGGTATAGGCTGCCGGGGCGATGCCAATCACCGTGACCGGCTGATCCCTGACAAAGATCCTTTTCCCGATGACTGCGGGATCGCGGCGCAATCTCGAATTCCAGTAGGACCAGCTCAGCACGGCCACCTGCGCGGCGCCGTCGGCAGGAACATCCTCGGGCCCGATCAAGCGTCCCAAGGCCGGCTTTAAACCAAGTACCTGGAAATAGTTGCCGACCACATTCTCGAGCACGACGGTGTCCGTCTCCGTGTCATCGGCGCGAACCGGCGCAATGTTATCGAACGAAACTCCGGTGAGCGCGGAGAAGACATGATTGTTGTCGCGGAAATGCTCATAGCTCGACCATTCCATATAGACATCGATGCGATCCTCGCCCGGACGTTTCTCTACGAATTCGACGAGTTGATCGGGCCGCTCAACGGGCATTTGGCGGAGCATGATGGTATTGATCAGGCTGAAGATGGCGGTATTTGCGCCGATGCCCAGCGCTAGCGTGACGATGGCAATCAACGTAAAGCCCGGATTCCTGAATAACATTCGCGCGCCAAAGCGCAGATCATGGAAAAGTGTTTCGAGGATCGGTAATCCTCTCTGTTCACGATGAAGTTCTTGTACTTGCGTCACGCCACCCAGTTTGACGAGCGCCACGCGCCGCGCTTCTTCCGGCGACATCCCGGCGCGCAGGTTGTCTTCGATGTGCATCGCCAGATGGCTTTCCAACTCTTCGGCGAATTCACGCTCGCGTCGCCCGCGATTCAACATCCCGAAGAACCGCGCCATCCAGCCGCGTATTTGTCGAACGTTCATCACGACTCCTCCAGCGGAGCGAAGAAGCGCGCCAGGATCTCGGTTGTTGTCTCCCATTTCTGGGTTTCCTGGGCGAGCCGTTTGCGGCCTGCGCGCGTTAATTTGTAATACTTGGCCTTGCGATTGTTGTCCGATATGCCCCACTCCGAAGCGATGTAGCCTTCCTGTTCGAGCTTCAGCAGGGCCGGATAGATCGTTCCGTAATTGATTGCCAGCTTATTCTCGCTGGTCTGTTCGATGCGACGCGCGATGCCGTAGCCGTGCAATGACCCCAGCGCTTCGAGCGTCTTGAGAACCATTAGAGCGAGCGTCCCTTGCCAGACATCTGTCTAAGGTACTCCCCATTGTCTAGACAAAAATTCAGCGAAAATAAGGTGGATCGCTGGCGATCCGTTTTTAGGCCTGAGGCCAATTGACTTTCGCCGGCTGCTGCCAACAATCAAATCCGTCGGGTGAGAGGATAGGGCA
>DATCXQ010000614.1:0-4736 GCA_036565725.1 Blastocatellia bacterium | reverse complement strand
TTCAGCAAATATGGTATCTGGATCACGGGATGGTATCTGCACAAATTTCTTCTCCTTTGGAGAGGGTTTTGTTTCTATGTGCAGAATGCCATCCTTTGTTATCTCATTTCAAAGAGCTTACGGTTATCCTGGCGCACATGGTACATGGAGCGGTAGTGACTCGGCGCCTTCGTGAAACGCATATTTACCGCCCCCGCGCTGAAAAATATTCCAGTCACGACCAAAATTCTGCGCGTCGCCGCAGTGCGAGTCTTTTCTTCCTATGGCGTGAATCGAGATTGGCGCCGCCGAGGCCGAGAGCGCCCGGCTGGCCAACTGGCGACATCGTCAGGCGCGGAATGCGCGGCGCAAACTATTGAAGGCCCGCAAGCGCCGCGTAATCGAATAATCTCTACGCGGCGTTCGTGGGCCTTCGGAATTCCAGGAGGCGCGGCTTCGGGGCCGTGATTACTTCGCGCGTTCGATGTAGCGGCCTTCGGCCGTGTCGACGCGGATCTTCTCACCCGTCTTGATGAAGGCGGGGACCTGAATGATGATGCCGGTTTCGAGCTTCGCCGGCTTGCCGACGTTGCTGACCGTGGCGCCTTTGATCTCAGGCTCGGTCTCGACGACCGTCATGACGACGACCTGCGGGATATCGATGCCGATCGGCGCGCCTTCGTAAATATCCACATTGATCAAGGTCTCCGGCAGCAGGTATCCCACCGCGTCGCCGAGGTCTTCCGCGCTCAATCCGATCTGCTCGTAAGTCTCGGTGTTCATGAAGTAATACATGTCGCCTTCGTTATACAGATAGCTCATCTCGTGCTGATCGAGGACGGCGCGTTCGACGTCGTCGGTCGAACGAAAGCGGTGTTCGGTCGTGGCGCCGGATTTCAAATTGCGCAATTTGGTCTGCACCATCGCGCGAAGGTTGCCCGGAGTGTGATGATGAAAGTCGACCACCTTGTGCGGCGCGCCGTTGTGAATAATCACCATGCCTTTTCGAATCTGCGTCGCTTGAATGCCCATAGCTGAAAAATCTCCTCAGAAAATCAGTTCGTAGTCCATACCTCAAGCGGAAGCGTCAGAAGCAAATCCACTCCGCGCCACCAAACGATTTCGCCTGAGGGCGGGACTACGAATTGCGCGCTTTCATAACTCATGCGAGGTTGGAAAAAGACGAAAGCATAGCCAAGGGCTCGACGCTGGTCAAGCTGTAGCGCCCTAGCCTGCGCGAAGATCGCCAATGTCGAAAATTGTCTTGATAATCTATTGACCCTCTATACCTTGTAAGTTAGTATGCGAATCGATGCAGGACTTCTGCGAAGTTTGTGTGCGGTGGCAATTCAATTTGAGCCAATTCATTTGAATGGGAGACCGATGCATAAATTTGACGGCGTGCACACTCGCCATAGTCGCGAGTATCTAAGCCGCAAAGCTTAGGTCACCCACCTGTTAAGAACAGGTTCAAATGAAGCCCCGGCCACGGCCGAGCGGAAGTCCTTGCGGAATTGATTTCCTCACCTGACCGATTTCACACTAACCAGGCTCATTTCAGTCACCGACTCCATCTAAGCCTGCGGCTGTAGATAGAGCTTGTCACCGTACCTAATGCGGTAGTTCAGTTCCCGAATTGTTCCGCGACTTCGAGAGCCGGACTTTTCGGCCCGGAGATACTGGCTGTGGACGGAGGGTCCTCGCGCAAAGAGGTTGAAGTTGAATCTGAATCAGGGCCAGGTTTACGAAAGGTCAATAGAAAATGATAAGGATTCTGATGACCGGTGATACAGTTGCTCGCAGCGGTCGTCGCGCGCTCGAAGAACGGCTCCATGATTTGCGCTCACAGCGCGAGATCGATTTCGTGGTCTCGAACGTCGAGAACGCCGCCGGCGGGTTTTCTATCACGTCGCGAATCGCCGAAGACCTGCTCGCCGCCGGCGTAGACGTGATGACCTCCGGGAACCACATCTTTGACAAGAAGGAAGTACTCGATTACATCGACAAGCAGCCGCGATTGCTGCGCCCGGCGAACTACGCGCCCGGCGTTCCAGGAAAAGGCCGGTGGGTGGGCAAGGTCCGTGGCGTTCCCGTCGCCGTAATCAATCTGCAGGGCCGGGTCTTCATGAGCCAGTGCGACGACCCGTTTCGGTGCGCCGACGCTCAACTCGCCGCGCTGGAGCCTTCTGTCAAGATCATCCTCGTCGATATGCATGCCGAAGCCACCTCGGAAAAGATAGCCATGGGGCGATACCTCGACGGCCGCGCGTCGGTCGTGGCCGGCACGCACACGCACGTGCAGACCGCCGACGAACAGATTCTGCCCGAGGGCACCGCCTATATAACCGACCTGGGAATGGTCGGCCCGCACGACGGCGTGATCGGGATGCAGACCGAAATCGTCCTGGAGAGATTCTTGCGCGGCCTTTCAATGAAGTTCGAGCCTTGCGACGGCGGGATCAAGCTGAACGGGTTGATCGTTGATGTGGACGAAGAGACTGGAAGAGCGACGAGAGTTGAACGATTGAGCTTGCCACATAGTTGAATCCCTATTGCCTGAAGAAAAACATAGATTGGCTTCGCCGCGTCGAATCCTAGTCAACAATGAGACCAGCAGACATCGCTAACATAGCCATCATCGGCGGCGGAGTCATCGGGACGGCCATCGCCGCCGAAATCTCACGCAATTACGACGACGTGTTCCTGCTTGAATCGGCGCCGCGTCTGGGCATGGGGACTTCGACGCGCAACAGCGGGGTCATCCACGCCGGGATCTACTATAAGCCGGGGTCGCTCAAGGCCTTCCATTGCGTGCGCGGCGCGGCGATGCTCTACGAATTCTGCGCCGCTCACGACGTCCCGCACGAACGCACGGGCAAACTGATCGTCGCCGACGGCGAAGATCAACTTCCCTTACTCCAAGACCTGAAGCGGCGCGGCGACGATAACGGCGTCGAGGGGCTGGAGATCGTCTACGGCGAATTCATCCGCCGCCTCGAACCAAACATTGTTTCGCCCATCGCGCTCAATTCGCCGAACACAGGCATCGTCGACGCCGAGGCGTTGATCAAAACCTTTGAGCGCATCGCCAAATCGAACGGCGCGCACATCCTGACAAACACCCGCGTGACCGGGGCCGAGGCCGGAGACGGTCCGGCCCTGATCCGCACGGAGCGCGAAGAGTTCGGCGCCCGCGTCGTCATCAATTGCGCCGGCCTCTACGCTGACGAGGTCGCGCGCATGTTCGGCTACGACAAACACACTATCTATCCGTGCCGGGGCGAGTACGCCGAACTCCTGCCGAGCGCGCGCGGGCTTGTCAACGGCCTGGTCTATCCGCTGCCTCTGCCGACCGGACATGGGCTGGGAGTCCACTTCACCAAGACCACGGCCGGGGCCTTGCTGATCGGGCCGAACGCGCGGTACGTGAAAAATAAAGACGATTACGAGGGCGATCGCACTGACCTGCGCGTCTTTTACGAATCGGCGGCGCAGATGGCGCCGGCGCTCCGCTTTGAAGACATGCGGTCGAGTTACACAGGAATCCGTCCGCGTCTCACGCCCGAACATGAACACTCATTCGCCGACTTCGTGATCGAACACGACCCGAACCATCCATCGATCATCCATCTCATTGGAATAGAATCGCCGGGACTGACCTCGTGCCTTTCCATCAGTCGGAGCGTGGCCGAAATGGCTCGATCAATTTTGTGAATAGCCGTTCAGGTCACAACGAACGACGCCCTGAAAGAATGAAAAACATCCACGAAGTCACACAAAGTGGCGCGAAGATTTTCTCTTTCCCTTCGTGATTCTTCGTGTGACTTCGTGGATGTTTTTTGGAGGATCACTTTGCGCCCGGCGCTTCAAGTTCGTCGTTCAAGTGCCTGCGTTTGAGCAGATTATTGAGCAGGAAAATGATCACGATCGCCGCCGCGATGCCGAGTCCGATCTTCGGGTAATGCTGTTTAAAGATGTCCGCCGCATGTTCGCCGTAACTCACCGCCATCCAGCCTTCCAGAGCGAACCTGACGCCGCGACCGATGACCATCGCCGCGACGAATCGCCAGAGTCGCATGCGGAAGGCCCCGGCCGAAAGCACGAAAATTTTGAATGGAAACGGCGGAGGCAGCACCGCTGCCAGCAGTAGCGCCCAGATGTCGTAGCGATTGATCAGATCTTCCACGCGCGCGCGCTTCGTGGGGCTGAATTTCCTGAGCGCGGCATGCCCGCCTTTGCGCGCGATGAAGTAGAGTAGGAGCGAGCCGAGGGTAGAACCTGCTATCGCGGCGGAGACGTAGACCGGCGCCATCGCGTGATTATGATGCGCGAGAGCCATCACCACCACGTCCGGCCCCCCCGGCAGCGGTATGAATGCGGCGTCCAGAAGCGCGATGGCGAACACTCCGAGCGCGCCGAGTCCGATCAGCGTAGCTTGCAACGATTTCATCGCGCCACCTATGCCCAATAACGGAATTTTCATTTCTACGTATCAGTCCTTGATTTCAGTATTAATCGGTGTACGAGGCATGAGTTTCGCGTTCGGGCGTTTGGCTTCTCAACCGCGCAAACACGAGGCGCCCGACGAATGAGAGGATGAAAAGCGCGATTATCACCCCTAGGATTTCGATGAGATGAGATTCCAACCAGCCCAGAATCTGTAAAACCTCCTCGCGGAAAAAGAAAGCCACCCATCCCCAGAAATAATACCGTACGGTTCGCGCGATCATTATGACGGAGGCAAAACGGGCCGGCGG
>DATCXQ010000586.1:0-2486 GCA_036565725.1 Blastocatellia bacterium | reverse complement strand
TGGCAGCCCGCGCGACGGGCATGGCAATCATCAAGCCGCCGGGCTGCTGACGCGCGAGGCCTTCAAGCTGGCGGCTGATCCGAATGTTTTCCCTGAGCAGATTTCCAAAGAGTACCTCCGCCCCTGGCAGGCTAAAAAGCTTTACCTGAGTTGCCGGGAGAATGAGCCGTACACGTTGAAAATTGACACAGGAGTTTACGACCCGCTGCTCGGGCAAACCTACCGCGAATTGGCGAGCGTGGGTTATGGCATGCATCGCTCGCAATCGGTCGGCCAGGCGCGCGGCCAGGCGTTCTCTTACCTTCGACTCGTCGAATCGGTCGCGCCGAAGGTCGAGAATGAGAAGAGTATCTTTGACGGCCTGGACACGAGCATCATAGGAATTGCGGCCGGAAACCCAGCGGCTCAGGAATCCTTGCGCGGCGTGCAGGATCTGGTCGAAATGGCCATCAGGGAATTCGACGCGCGCAAGCCCTGGCTGATCGTCAGACATTTGGTCGAAGGCAAACGCCAGCTTCAGACCGCCATCAAAACTGTTCTTCGGGGTTCAATGAGGCCGGACAACAAAATCTACTCCTTAATCGCGAGGATAGAGATGGACTTCGATCAGGCGGTGAACAAGGCCTTGGGACTGGAGATGAACGCGCTGGTTGATCCGCCTGAAACCGGTCGGAGCGGCGAGTTTGCCGCATCCTCTCCACGAGAGACTTTCCGCATCGCGATCCCCGGCCAGAAGTTCACGATCACCGCCTCACTCATCAACCGTAGCGAGATATCCATCGAAACGACCTCTCTGGGTGTTTACCCAACTACCTGGGACAGCGCCGCCGGCAGTCTCGCGCCGCAAGTGGCTGTTCCCGGAGGGGCGCCTCGTCAGGGACTCTTCAACGAATGGGTGAAGATAGTCGGCCCGAACGAAATCATCAGCCGCAAGTTTCATTTTCAGATTCCGGATCACCAAAAATATACGCGACCTTACTGGTCGCGCGACTCGGAGTTACGCGACTACGTTTATCAGATTGATCCGATTGGTACGAGTCTGTTTCGCCAATCGCCTTTCGGCCCGCCAGACTCGGCCGGGTTTGTCACTTATCAAATCAAGGGCGTAAATTTCGGCCTGGCCTGTTCTGTCATGACCACCTTCATCCAGCCGCCGTTCGGCGAGCAGCTACGCCTACTCAATGTCGCCCCCGCAATCAACATCTCAATCTCGCCGGGCATGGGAGTCGCGCCGATTGGCGCCGGGCAAACTTCATTCAATGTTTCAGTCAGCGTCTCGAACAACGTCAAAGGCGGCGCCGCGGGCAAAGTCAAGCTGAAGTTGCCCGCTGGCTGGTCATCAACGCCGCCCGATCAAGACTTCGAATTCACGCGCGAAGGTGAGGCTGGTAACTTCACGTTCAAAGTATCGGCGCCGAGCGTGGCGACCGGTCAGGAGTATAAGATTCAGGCCGCCGCCGAATATTGGGGCCGAGAATTCACCGAAGGCTACCGCGTCATCGCTTACCGCGACCTGGAACCGCGCCATCTTTACGCGCCGGCGACAATGGCCGTGCGCGGAGTCGACGTGAAAGTCGCGCCGGACCTGTCGATCGGTTACATAATGGGCGTCGGCGATGAGATCCCGAAGTCGCTCGAACAGATCGGCGTGAAAGTGACGACGCTCGGCGAGAAAGATTTGGCGAATGGAAATCTCGATGACTTCGACGCGATCCTCATCGGCATTCGCGCGACCGCCGTCCGCGCCGACCTGAAGGCTTACAGCAAACGACTGCTCGATTACGCCGAACGGGGCGGCAATCTGGTCTATCAATACCAGACGCAGGAGTTCGACGCAGCGCCTTACGGCCCCTACCCCTACAAGCTGACCGCCCGGGCCGAGGAGGTGTCGGAAGAAGACGCGAAAGTGACGATCCTCGACCCGTCGAATCCTGTCTTCAATTGGCCGAACAAGATCACTGGCGCGGACTTCGACGGCTGGGTCGAAGAGCGCGGGTCGAAGTGGATGACGACCTGGGACGAGCGCTACAAGCCACTGCTCGAATGCCACGACCGCGAACAACCGCCGCAGCGAGGAGGATTGCTCTACACGCAATACGGTAAGGGGACGTTCGTCTACGCGGCCTATGCGTTCTATCGCCAATTGCCGGCAGGCGTGCAGGGCGGGTACCGATTGCTCGCCAATATTGTCAGCTTGAAGAAGCAATCAAAGTGAGGGCTTCAACGGCGTAGTGACGAATAATTTCGTTGATACAAGATTTCTCCACGTAGGCGCCGAATTATGGCCTTTGAAAATTAAACGCAACAACACCTCATCGTCGCGGAGCGACGGTTGATCCTAGCCCGGCTTTTCAAAGCCGGGGGAGCAGTCACATAGTGGTTTTAGTCGCGGCAGCGACGGTTGACACCGATCTGCAAAATCAACCGTCGCTCCGCGACTGAGAACGGATATGCGTTAGTCGACCCGGCTTTGAAAAGCCGGGCTA
>DATCXQ010000911.1:0-8681 GCA_036565725.1 Blastocatellia bacterium | reverse complement strand
ATCGAGGCGCGCGTCCAGGCGCAGCCTCTGCAGCGCCCGGCCAGTCGCGACCGCCACCGGCATTCCGCCCAGCGAGCCGCTGCGAGTCGTCTCCGGCGTATTGAAATCCGGATGCGCGTCGAGCCAGAGCATGCCGATCTTGATCGGCTCACGCGTCGGCCCGGAATGTTGCAACCCGGCGACCAGCCCAGGCATTGACGGGCACGTCGCCATCAGGCCGACCGTGAAGTATCCGTCCCGCTCGTTCTTCGCCACGATGTCTGCGAAGTGACCCAGCGCCATCCCCAGCCTCTTCCACCCGCCGTACTCGGTGGCCTCGTCCGGCGTTAGCGCAGCCTCCTCGACCCGCACGACCGCGCCCATGCCGGCGAGAACCTGCTGGATACCGCCGTCGGCCATAGTGTTGGGGCCTGATGATGTTCCTGTGGGAGAGAAGGGCTGCTTGACAAGGGTCACGCGCAAACGTCCATCCGAATCGGCGTATCGCTGCGCGAGCGCGAGCGCCGGGCCGAGCAGCAAAACGACGAGCGACGGAGCAATCAGCCTTCGCACTGGAATCTCCTCAAAAAATAGACAGGATTTACAAGATTAACAGGGTTGATTTTCTTCCTCCTTATCCTGTTAATCTTGTAAATCCTGTCTATTTTCATTGTTTCTGAACGTCGCAACGCGACATGAAAGCTACTCTGAAGAGCCGAGATCACTTCCGCCCCAGAAACCGAATACGCGCAGTAAACACGCGCCCCTGAATTCCGCTGAACCGGAGAAATTGAGTAGAGTTGATATTGTTGTCTACCGCGAACGCGTTCTGTCTGTTTGTGATGTTGTTGAACCCGCCGCGCAGAGCGAGGTTTAGACTCAGCAACCGGACCCTTCGCTCGGCGTGCAAATTCAGTGAAAAAAAGTTGGGAAAGCGGCGGGAATTAGGCGCTTCGACCAGGCGCCGGTCCTGGTTGAGGACGCTGAACGGATAGCCGCTACGCCATTCAACCGAATACGCCAGGTCGAATTTCTTCACCAGCGGGGCCCAGCCCCATGAAATCAAGCGGTGCGGCGCGTCATAATCGAATGGCCCACCCGCCTGCGGGCTGAAGATCGGCGTGTCCAGGCTGAAATCGAGGGCGGTGTCCGTTCGCGCGGAAGAAGCCGTGTAGGAAGCGAAGAGTAGATAATTTGCCTTGAACGCCCGGCGCGCTGTCAGGCTGAACGCGTCGTAGCGATCGTTGCGCGTATTGCCCAGCTCAAGAATGGTCATGAGCGCGCCCGGCGCCGCTTCTTGCAATTCGAACGCGTAACCGTTCACCCCCCGCCTACCGATCCATTCCGCGCGGAAATAAATTTCCGACGGCAGCTTTCTTTCGAAATCCATGCTCCACCCGAAGGAGCGCGGAGCTTCCAACCGATCGTCGTTGAAGATCAACGCAGTTTCCACTGATCTGTTGGCCAGCAGCGATATGCCGTCACGCGCAAAGAACTGCTCTATGCGCCGCCCCTCCAGTGGACGCGTCACGAAATCGAGATTCGAAGCGTCATAAAAAATGCCGGCCCCCAGCGACAGCCTCGTATTGCCGTCTTTCGTCAGCAATGCGCTCGCCGACAGGCGCGGCGCCGGCAGAATCCGCCTGACAATGCTGTCACGGTCAAACCTCATGCCGGTTTCGATCAGCAGCCTATTCGTGACGGCCCATCGGTCTTGCAGGTAAGCGCCGATCTCGAAATTGTCGATGCGGGATTCCGTGATGCCGTCGAAGAGGATTTCGCTCGAAATGGTATTGTCCGCGCGAACAATCTGAATCGGACTGCGGTCCAGGAGCCGATCATAAACAATTTGATTGACGTCCGCGCCCAGTTTGATCTCGTGTTTTCCGCGCCATTCCGCCGGCGAAAGCGTTATGTTCATGAGTCCTTGAAGGCGGCTGGAAGCCACCTCCGATCTCTTAAAAAAGCTGCCTCTCGCCGTTCCGGGAATGAGTTGATAAGGATCATCGCCATGCGGCCGGATGGCGGATCTGAATCGGCTTGCCGCCAGTCCGGTCTCAATACTGAGTCCATTGGGGCGAAAAACCTGATCCTTCAACGTGAGGAGATAGACGTCCTGTTTCAGCTCGGGCGCGGTCCCAAGTGGTGTGACGCCTGACAGACCGGCATGCTCCGAATGAAACTGATTCATAAGAGCCCCGACATTCACAAGGTGAGTCGGAGAGAGATTGACCTGGCCCTTGACAAGCTCACCAAAGCGCCAGGGCACGTTCCGATTGGCGCCCTGGGGAAGATCCTTGCGAATGTCGAGGTTCACTTCGCCGTCGGAGGCGGAATAAAACCACGCGCGCCCTTTCTGAAACGGCCCGGAAATGGCCAGTCGCGGCGTCCAGCTGTCGAGTTTGACGCCCCCGAGGAATTGGGCCGAAGGCGCGAAATCAGTCGCCGCGACGCGAAACCGGTCATCTCCCATTCCGGTCGTCAAATTCAACACGCCGCCCGAAGCCTTGCCGTATTCCGCGGAAAATCGACTGCTCTGAATTTCGATCTTGCGCAGCGCGTCCGGGCTAACCCTCAAATCCAGCAGCCCCGACGCGGGATTAGTGATGTTGAACCCGTCGAGGGCGTAAAAGCTCTGATAAGAGGCTGCGCCATTGAGGTGAAGCTGCCCCGTAGAATCCTGATGCACCCTGGGAAGGAGCGCCACCATGTTTTTGAAATCGCGCTTCCTCGGATAGGGGAGGTTGGTAATCTCGCGGGCGCCGATCTCGTCGCTCGCCGCCGTTCTCGAATGATCGATGGTCGGCGGCGCGCTCGTCACATCGACGGATTCTCGGATCTCCTGTTCATGCTCCAGGGTGATCTCAAGGCTTTCGGCCTTTCCAACTTCCACACGCTCCAGCTTGGCGCTAAAAAATCCAAACTTCTCCACGCGCGCATGATAAAGGCCCGGCGCAACGCCGGTCATCGTGACTCGCCCCGCGAAATCGGTTTCCCACGTGGCGATCGGGCGGGAGCCTTCCCCGTACAGATAGACCTTCGCCGACATGACCGGCGCGCCATTTTCATCCCGTACCATAAGAACCAAAGGCGTTTCTTGCTGCGGAACGGGAACCGGCGTCTCTTGTTGCGGAGCGGAAACCGCGGCGGGCGGGGGGTCTTGCGGCGCCCGCCGGAAAGATGTCAAAGGTGACTTAGGGGAGGAGCTGCTCTCGATATTGCTGGCGCCAACCCAAATGGGCGATTGAAATTCGACCAGCAAAATAATGCCGAGACAAATTCGAAGTGAGGATCGTGTCATGATGGCCTCCTACTCTAAATCGGAGAAGCCAATAGCGGGACAGACTAAATCCTGTACCACTGATGGCCTCCTACTCTAAATCGAAGGCGCCAATAGCGCGACAGACTACTGTCCGTCCCACTGAAAGGCTCTGGGCCTGAAGAGGAACTCCACAATGTTCCCTTCGTGTGGCTGCAACCAATCGAGCCGGATCGTCGGAACGGGCCCCAGGTTCAGGCGATCAATGTTTGTAGCGTCTATAAGCCTATGTTGAAAGCGCTCGTCGCGAGTGATGGCGGTCCCCACGAGCGTAGTTCCGACCCGATTCAGCATCTCGTCTTGCGGGCAGCGAACCACGCTCACGAATGGGAACATGAATTCGGTGTTGGCCAGCGAGCGATCGGGCGAATCGCAATGTATCACGACGGGGCGCAGGTATCCGCAACGCTGTTTTTCCACCAGCCTCGGGCCGTATTTCGCCGTGACGTGTTCTACCCCGGCTTCATGCAAGCCGTCCTCGATGCTCCGCCAGATGGCCCGCGCCGCGCCCGGCACGGTGAACGCCGCCAGGGTCGCTTCGGGGTCTTCGGGCGGCTTCGGCTCGACCGGGCCGATGCGGGAGGCCAACGCCTCAGCGATCTCCTTAGTGTGACGCGAGGCCCAAACGCCGGAGCAATTGATGCACCCCCGACCGCTGTTCAGGAACACGCTGTCAACCATCACGTCGAGGTATTTCTCCCAATCGTCAACCACGTCGTCGCCCAGCATTATCTTGCTGAACCCGGGGCCATGAACCTGAACGCGCGTGTCGCCCCGGTAGCGTTCGACAGTGGCCGAGCCGCCGAAAATCATCGTGCGATCCGATCGCCTCACGACCTCTGCGCCCATGTCGCCGCCGCCGGGATAAATCGCAATCGCTTCTTTCGGCACGCCCGCTTCGGTAAAGGCTGCGGCCATTCGATAGGGCGTCCAGGGCTCCTGAGGGCCGGGCTTGAGCAGCAGCCCGACCTGCATCGGAATCACCGGCAGCCAAAGCGTGTGGACGCCCGGCGAATTCGACGGCAGCACCAGTCCGAGGACCGGCGATTGAACTTGATAGCTGACGGTAACTCCACGGGACTCGGCCCCGTAGCCTCGAGTCAGGATGTTCAGATCCAATCCGCGAGTCAGCGCGTCCAGAATCTTGTCCATATTCGACAGCACGAAGTGATTCTTCGACATGTTGGCCTTGCACATCCGCTCCGGCAACCCCGTGCTGGCCGATTGCTGGCGGGCGAAATCATCCGGCGTTTGCGCGCCGTCGCCGATCGGCAGCGAGCCGTTGAGATAGAGGTCGGCGGCCTTCTTCATCATCGCGATCAGATCCGCGATCGGGATCTCTGTGAGCGAGGCCCTCGCGCGCGGCGCCAGCCGCATGTCGCGGCTCAGCAGGCCGGTGTTGGCCTGGCTCACGCGCGCCAGCTTTTCGCCGGTGATGAAATGAACCACGTCTTCAGTTTCAAGACTCGTGTAGGGGCTTCCCCATCGAAGAATTGGAATATTCAGGACTGACATCAGTTCCTCGTAATAATTGTCAGTACGTTATGACTTGGACGAAGAGATTCATTACACTCATTTGCTATCCGCTCTAATCGTTCAATAAACTCCCACGGTGGTCTGGGCGGCGAGTTGCCGGAACGGGCGAACTCCGCTCACGCCGTCCCACGGATATTTGTCGCAAGGCCGCTCGCGCTCGCCTTCGTCCCTTTCCAAAAAACCAGGGATGAAGGTCTCGCGGGTCAGAGTGGTCAGGCGCACACGACCGGTTTCGCCGTAATCGACGACAACGTCGGGGTCCTCGAACGCGACCACTTCGATGACGGCGCGCGGCTGCGGCGCATAATAAGCAATCTTGTAGCCGTCCTCCGGCGTGACAGGCTTCGAGCAGGCCAGCCCCATCAGCGTATTGCCGTAGGTCGGCGTCAAGTAAACGCCATCGCCCAGCAACTCTTCCATCGCGAAGCGCGTGTATTGCGGCGTGAATTCGGTTCCGCCCGCGAAAATGCCGGTGATGCCCATCTCCTTGATTGTGGCGCCGCGCTTCTCCAATTCCTCGGCGAGCGACTCGAGCAGTTTCGGCGTGGTGAACATACACCGGATCTCGTGGCCGGCTCCGAGCAACGTCACCGCCTGATCGATCACGTGGGCTTTGTATTTCTCCAAGGCGGCGAACTCGCCCCACTTGATCAGCTTGATCACCCAACGCGGGTCGAGGTCGACGCAAAAACAGATCCCGCCGCGATGCTGGCACAGGTGCTCGACCGCCAGCCGCAGCCTGCGCGGCCCCGACGGTCCGAGCATCAGCCAGTTGGCGCCGTGCGGAAAATATTCTTCGGGGAGCGTCTCGCTGAATATCTCATAGTCGGTGCGAAAGTCTTCGATCTGAAGACGACTCTTGGGCACGCCGGTCGTCCCCCCGGTTTCGAAGGTGAAAAGCGGCTTGCCCTCCAACCCCTTCGGTAGCCACCGCCGCACCGGCCCACCGCGCAACCATTCGTCCTGAAAAGGCGGAAACTTCCTGAGGTCTTCGAAGCAGACGATTTCGCGCCTCGGATCCCAGCCGAGCCTGTCCGCGAAGTCCAGCCAGAATGGGCATCCCGTTTCGGGATTGAAATGCCACTCCACGATCTCTCGCACATGGGCGTCTAGCCGCGCCTTTGCCGCCTGCTCCTTCACAGACAAGTCTGTTGCCGTATCGCTCATGTAGTTATCTCTCAAACAGTCCGCAAAAAGTAATGCGACGAAACATTATTATGATTAAGGCGTGAATTATATGATTGCGCGGAGTATACGAGAGGCTCAGGGCGTATGCAATGGATCGGCTTATTTCCGACATACATGAACACAGCCCGTCTCTAATCCGGACGGGAAATCCGCCTCCGACGGTAGTCAGGCGCGGCGCATACTCCCGATCAACCTCGAACATACGGGCGCTTATCGATGTAATAGACTAAATGCCCTTCGTTCTCACAGAACCCGATCGACTGGTAGAACCGTTCTTCGCAGTCGGCGACGATATAGCAAGTGATAGAGCTCGCCCTCGATATCCCAGCGGTAAGTTCAGACATTACGCGAAAACATTGAGACTATCCGATCCCAAAGTCTTTGCGATGTGACTGCGCCGGGTCTGCCCGCCATCTGTTCGTATAATTCGGAGCGGCCTCCCGAGAAGAATCTTTCTATCGCATTAACGATGAAACTCTGATCCCGTGTTTCCACTGTCACCTTCTTCCCCTTGCCCTCAAGATAGACTTCGTATAAGTCCGGCTCAAGTGACCAAATCGACAGCGTCCACTTATCTGGGTGGGCACGGAAGCTGATTGTGGGATATGTCGCTTCGGATAGAGAGCGCGCTTTCAGTTGTTGCTCTTTGAATGGAAATGCATGAAAGGCTTTGACTGCTCCCTGAGTGTCAACTTCTCCCATCTCTTTTACCTGATCGTAGCGGAAATCCACATACTGAACATCGTAGGTGTACATAAAAACCTCCGATCTACATGCGCACACCAAAAGCGAAAGAAAAAGAATTGTATGTCGCATGCGGATTGTCCCCACTGAAAGGATTTACAGTCAGTAAATCGCGAAATACTTAGGGCGAGCCTGGGTACGCGCGCTTCCAGCGCGATGGAGCGCGCGATACGAATCCAAACTGGAGCGGTTTGCAATTGGGTGTATGGGAAAAACCACGGGGAGCACGGGGCGACACGGGGAGAAGAAAGTGAAAAATTATCGCTTTGCTTGATTTACCCCCTTGATCCCAGTGTCCCCCGTGGTTTTTCTTTTCGTACACACAATCGAAATCCGATCAAGCGTCAGAGCCGGGCGAGCGCATCGCGCATGTCGTGACAGGCATGTGCTGGGATAACCACGACGGGGGTCATGAAACGGTTTATCATATCGCCTTCGCCGAGGGAGCAGGTTGTTAACGCTTAAATAGTTTGCAGTGGAGACGAGGGAAGTATACTCGCCCGGCTATGCGATGGCCAGCCGCAATCCCGGTCCGAGGTCGAGCGCGTCCGCATATTCGATATGAAGCACGCGCCTCGGTTCGTCGCCGCGCGCCTTCGACGATGAGTGGACCAGGAGCGGCCTCATCGCCAACACCCCGCCGCATGGGACAAGCGCCTCTACTGTTTCTTGTGTTCTCGCAAGGCCGAGGACTTCATCGTCACTCAATACGCCGGCTCGGTGTGAGCCCGGAATGATCCGCAGCGGGCCGTTATCGCGCGTCGAGGCGTCGAGATGAATCCGGAGCGCGAGGACGCGGGACAGCGCCCAGGCAGGCGCGTGCGCATAGAGAATTCCGGCCTTCAGCGACCACGGCCCCCATTCCGCCGAATCGTTCCGCGATTCTAGCGGCAGGGCCGTATCCTGATGCCAGACGACGAGCCAATTCGCCCGCGCGGACTTGTCGAAGAGCGTCGCCCGAAATGGAACTGCGCCGTCGCCCAGCCCGCGCCTGGCGATCCGAAGCAACCGTTCATCTTTCGCCGCCGCCCCGATTGCAGGAATGGACATCAGGTGGCGAGCGCCCGCGCGACCGCGCCCTTGCAGGCTCGGGGGCGCGGCCTCGATGAGGTCATCGCATTCGCGGTCGGAGAGAACATTGTCTTCTGTCCAGAACCCTCGGCTATGTGGCTCGAATGCATGGTTGGCAACTCTACTTGTGCGCCCTGAAGACGTAAACATGTCCTTCCTGGTACAAACTTGAATCCATTAGGTTCTGAACGTTCGAGAAACCGGCGGCGGCCCGCAATTTCAGAAACTCGTCTTTCCAGTACCAGCGAACCCAGAGGTCTTTCACGAAACAGTCGGTGAGTCTGGAATCCGCATAAAACTCGTAGCGATACGTTCCCTTCTTCACCTGCGCTGGTATATCAATCTCGAACCGCCCCATTACGATGGTCCCATGTGGCTACTTCAATGCTTCCGCAAACAGCCCCGTCAGCTTCCCGAAAGCGCGATCGGCCTGGGATTCGTTGTAAACCGGGCTGTCCGGCGCGGTCCAACCGTGATGCGCGCCATCGTAGACTTCGCTTTCGTATCTATCGCCCCCGGCGCCCCAGGCTTCGAGCGCGCGGTTGAATTTCTCGATCGCCTCTTTGGGCATGGTGTTGTCCTCGACGGCGTGCGCGAAATAGAGTCGCGCCTTGACGCGCGGAAGGACAAGGTGCGGGCTTGTGGGGTCGTCGGTGAAGAGCCTGGTACCGTGGAACGAAGCGGCGGCGGCGATTTTGTCAGGATGCGCGGCGGCGGTTCGCAGCGCCATTGAGCCCGTGAAGCAGTGACCGACAACGCCCATCATCCCCACGCCGACCGAGGCCTGGGCCGACAGGAATTCGACATAATCCGAGGCGTCGCGCTCCATGGCTTCCGGAGTAAC
>DATCXQ010000563.1:0-6317 GCA_036565725.1 Blastocatellia bacterium | reverse complement strand
GCGTCGGGCTGGTGGTGTTGATCACCTCCTGCGCCTCGCCGCTGACCGAGACAGTTTCACTCACACTTCCGACTTCAAGCGCCACATTGACCTTCGCCGGAGTAGCGACCTCAATGATGATCTCACGCAGCTCGGATCGCTTGAAGCCTTGCGCTTCCACCGCGCCGCTGTAGCGACCGATGGGTAGCGAGAGAAAGGCGAATGCTCCTTGTGGGTCGGCGGCCTGACGAAACTCCTCGCCAGTCGCATCGTTCTTGACCATCACTTTGGCGCCGGGCACCGCCGCACCGGTGGTGTCCAGGATCTGCCCACTCAGACTACCGCGCGTTGCCTGGCCCGCAACCGGCAGGCACAGCCCGGCCAACAGGATAATCACATGCCATGTTACTAGCTTCAGATTAACGGTGAACCTCATTGATATTTACCCCTTTCTAGGAAGTGTGCTCGTTTATGTGTTATAGGTGGTTGAGCCGCTTATTTATTGCAGTAATGCTGTCTAATTATTTGTACAATCGATATGAAGCTTTAAAATAGCGAGCAGCTCTCTTCACGCGGAGTTGAAGGAAATTACGCATGGTATCGGCGCAAATCGTATGCCGTGTGATAAGCCGGACTCTAAGCTGTGACATTTCATTACTTAACGAATCGCTCTCTTCGCGCATGGACTGACCTTAGTTCAGAAAAACAGTTGGGGCTGCGAATTTATGAATATTTGGACCTGAGGTAGGAGAAGATGATGCGGCGATTGATTCGTGTTCGTTTGTGGCCGAAGTTCTTTTTCTTAAAGCCCGATGGAAGGTGTGAATAGACAGAAAAATTGGAGACGGGACAAGCATCCCGAACGCCCCAATTTTTCTGTCTCGCTGGCCATGTTTTTGGCGCGTCTATTTGACGGCGGTATTCGCCCTCTCGACCTGCGCCAGCACGTCCTCATTCGACGGGCGGGTCTTATAATTGACTTCGACGAATTTCCAGCGCACGACGCCGGCGCCGTCGATTACGTAAGTCGCGGGGTGCGGCCAGCCGCGTTTGGACTGATCGTTGAACAATCCGTAACGGTCGATCACGCGGTGGCCGGCGTCTGAAAGAAGCGGGAAATCGAACCCGGGCTGGTCTTTCAACTTGTCCCGCAGAAAAATCGCCTTGTCATGTGGGTCAATGCTGACTGCAAGGACCTCCGTTCGTTCGCGCAATCTTTCGTCGAGCAGCGATTTCAGCTTTCCAAGCTGAGACGCGCAGTGGATTCACCAGTAGCCGCGGTAGAAGACGAGCACGACGGTCTTCTTGCCGCGATAATCGGAGAGCGTGACCGGCTTGCCGTCCTGATCTTCGAGAGTAAAATCAGGCGCCGCGTCGCCGGCTTTGATACGATTGAGGTCCGCCGCGGGCAGCCCTTCGCCGTCCTTCGGACCGAGTTTCGTTTGCGCCCGCGCGGTCGAAGAGGCCGCGATCAGCGTGAGCAATGTCAGCATAAAGAAGGTGATTCGTCTCATTTTGTTCCGCTCCGAAGAATATTGGGAATGGGGAGTGGGGAATCGAGAATGGTCGGCAAGGTAGTTATTTCCCATTCCCCACTCCCCACTCCCGATATTCTCATTTTTTCAAGGCGTTGTCGCTGCGGTCACATGGACGACTACTCGGAAAATTGTCAAGTGATATGAGTCTGAATCTCTCTCTACTATCTATAACTAGAATTAAATCGGCGAGGCCGATATAATCGGTTGACTAAAACGCCGTGAGTCTCTGAAAATGCAAGTGCGCCATCGTCGCCGATCGTTCCCACTGTACTCATTCAAATTATTATTCGCTTCCCAGTAGGATCTATGCCACAGGAGAACACAAAACGTCGAGAAGTTTTGGCCGCCATCGAGAGCGTCGGCGCGATCGCCGACCTGACGGCCAAACGGGATGGACATTACGAATACGAGCTCGATCTCGAGGTCATCGTCTACGGCCGCAACTACAGTGGCAAGCAGGTCGGGCCTTACGTGCGGCTGCTAACTTTCGCGCCGGGTGAAGATATCGTCCGCGAAGGAGAATGGGGCGGGAACGCCTTCTTCATCGTTGTCGCGGGCCGGGCCGACGTCTACGTGGGCGCCCCGCAGGGGCAGTCGAAGGTGGCCGAAATCCCGGCGGGCGTGCAGTTTGGCGAGATGTCGGTGCTGGCCGGGACACAGCGCAACGCGACGGTCCGGGCGCCGAAAGACCGGCCCGTTCAGGTGCTCGAGGTTCAGCGCCCGGCGCTGCGCCTGCTCAGAAAGCTGCCGACCTTCGGTCAGGCGCTCGACGCGACCTATCGTAAACACGGGCGTTCGAACCTGATCCAGGAGATCGCGAAGATCACCGACCTCAGCGGCGAGGCGATCAGCCAACTTGAATCGATCTCGAAATTCCGAGTCTATGCCAAGAACCACGCGCTCTTCCGCGCGGGCGAACTGGCCAACAGGCTGTACGTGCTGAAATCGGGCTGGGCGCGCCTGACCCCCAAGACGCAGTTGCTGAATATAGAGAGCGGCGGCGAGGACAGCAATGGCAGAGGCGTGACCCGCAACTGGAATAAAAAGTCGGTCGAGACTTACGTCGGCCCGTCGCATTGCTTCGGCGTCGACGCGATCACGCGCGACGGCGAGTGGGAATACACCTGCACGCTGATGGAAAGATCGGAGGTGTTGGAGGTTTCGATCTCGAAGCTGCGCCAGCAGCCCGAATTGCGCGAGACGCTCCTTCTGGCTTTTTCGGGCATGGCGGTTCCGACCGAGGCCAAGGCCTGGCTGCAGAGCCGCGAGCCGGCGCCGGTCGCCAAGGCTCAGGAAGAGTTGATCGAGACCGGGCTTGTGGACGCCACGAACCTGTTGGTCATGGATATGGATTTGTGCGTGCGCTGCGGCAATTGCTCGATGGCCTGCCACCAGATTCATGGGCAATCGCGGCTGGTGCGGCGCGGCATTCACGTAAACCGTCCGGTTACGCTCAAGAAGAACTCGAGTTATCAAAGTCTGCTCGCGCCGGCGGTGTGTCTGCACTGCAAGGACCCCGAATGTCTTACCGGCTGCCCGACGGGCGCGATCGCCCGCTTCTCCGACGGCCAGGTGGACATAGATTATAAAACCTGCATCGGGTGCGCCGATTGCGCCACGCAATGTCCCTATGAGGCGATCTCGATGATCCCGCGTAAGGCGAGAGAGGGGAACAAAGGGAATGGAAGTAATGGGAAATTGAAGAGATTGTTGCGGCTCGCGGCGGAGCCTTTGCCGCCGGCGGTCGAACAGACCGATGATTTGCTGGCGGTGAAGTGCAATCTTTGCGCCGGAACACCCCTCAATCCGAAAGGCGCCAAGCGCCAGGCCTACAGTTGCGAGGAGAGTTGTCCTACGGGCGCGCTGCTGCGCATCGACCCGGGCTCCTACTTCGCCGAAATCAAAAACATCGAGGGCCTGATCTTCAAAGGCCCGACGCAGGCCATCGCCCGCCACACCTCGCACAAGGACGCCGGCAAACGCTTCATGCACGCCCTCGGGATCATTATCACGCTGGTCTCGATTGCGCTGACGGTTCTGGGGCTGATAGATTACGGGCTGGAGACGCCGCTCCTCGGCTCCTGGTTCGACATGCGCTGGCTGACAGGCATCGTCGGGTTCACCGGCATCGTAGGCGTGATGGCCTATCCGGTCCGCAAACAGATATACAAACGCCGCGCGGGGCCGCTGCGCTACTGGCTGCTGAGCCACAGCTACCTGGGGGTGATCGGCGGGACCGTGCTCCTGCTGCACGGCGGCGTGCAATCAGGCGGGGCGCTGACAACGGCGCTGATGATCTCGTTCGACCTGGTGATCCTGACCGGACTCTTCGGCATTCTGGTTTATTACGTCGCGCCGCGGATGTTGACGCGGATCGAGGGCCAGCCGCTGCTGCTCGATGACCTGCTGTCGCGCCGCGAAGAGTTGAGGGAAGAACTTGGCGCGACGATGGCCGCCGCCTCGCCCGAGGCGCGGAAACTCCTCAAGAAGCGCGTGCTCAAACGCTGCCTCTCGCTGAGGTTCTTGCTCCGCCAGTACCTCCGGCGCGAATCGCTGGACCAGTTGATCAGCGCGGTCGGCAGCGCCTTGAAGCCCGCGGCCAAGAGCCTCTCCGCGTACGAGCAGGGGAATTTCTTCAGCGCGATCGAAAAGGCCGTGACCATGCGGCGCGTGGACTCGCTGATCTACCTGCACCAGTCGTTGAAATTGTGGCTTGCCCCGCACGTCATCCTGACGTCGCTGATGCTGGCGTTGATGATCGTTCACATCATTCAGGTGATTTACTTCTTGGCTAGATAAGCGCGTGTGCAAAATAAAAGGAGCTTAGACAGGATGAACAGGATTTTCCAGGATGTTCAGAATGGTATGCCATCAACCATTCTTTGACCAATCCTGAAAAATCCTGTTCATCCTGTCTAAGCCGGATTGTTTTTGCTGTTGAATCGAATATGAGCAAATTTATCGTTATTCGCAAAGACGTCACTCTCGATCCTGTGGTGATCGAGAGTGAAGGATTGACCCTCGGCCGCCTTATCGGCAACGACCTCGCGCTCAACCACCCCACGGTTTCGCGCACGCACGCGGGCATCAAGGAGATTGAAGGAGATTACTGGATTTTCAATCTCTCGGAGGCCAACGGGACGCTGCTCAACGGCGAGCAGATCGAAAAGACCCCGCTGGCCGACGGAGATCTGATTCAGATCGGCCCGTTCTTTCTCTACCCGAAATACGACGACAAGGACCTGCGGCTGGAAGTCGAGATGACGATCAACCCGCTGCCGGTCGAGGCTTCGAGCTCGAGCCAGATAATCTTGCCGGCGGAGCAGCGCAAAACGGTCCTGCTCGACCCGCGCAGCATGGGGCGCTTGAACGTTCAAGCCCAGCTCCAGCGCGATAAGGTGACGCCGAAAGGGACGCGGCGGTTGACGGGGACGGGGATACTCACCGGGCGGCTGACCCCATTAGACGAACAGGCGTTGAAGATCTTCTGGGATAAGCGCAAGCGCGAGGCGGGTAAACTCGCCTCCGACTCGCCGCTCAAGCCGAAGGCCAAGCGGCGTCTGGGCAAGGCGCAGTTCAACTGGTATCCGACGCGCGACCTGCAATTCTCCTGGCCGACCGCCCTCTTCTCGTGGGGCGCGATCGTGGTGACCCTGCTCGCGGTCGGCGCGACGTTCATTTTCAAGGACGCCTATTCGCCCGGCCCGCTTTCGACGTCGCATTTCCGTGGCGACCTCTCGATCAACCCGAATATCGCGAAAATCGCGAACAACTCCACCTGCACGACCTGCCATGCGGCTCAGGCCCCGATGAATCAGAACTGCGCGAGCTGCCACACGACGTCGGCGTTTACTTCCAACGTGTCTGATATCCACATGAAGGTTGGGCTGACTTGCGTGAGCTGTCACAGCGAACACAACGGGCGCGACTTCAGGCCCCGGCTGGTCGCGAACGTGGCCTGCACCGGCTGCCATACGGACGGCAGCGAATATAAGTCGCCGATTACGGGGAAGCCGCTCAAAACCCCGCACGGCGGCGTGACCGGTTATCCCGTAACTGACGGGAGCTGGAAGTGGAGTGGCGTCACGCTGGCGGAATGGCAGAGAAGGGAACTGCCCGGCACACCAGCACAGTACAATACGAAAGAGCAGTTTCATCTGATTCACACCGCGGGCCGTCAGAAGGGGCGCGCCAATTGCACCGATTGTCATAAGGCCGGGTTTGAAGGCTCCGCCGTCACCCAGGGTGTGCGCGAGTCCTGCGTCGCCTGTCACGGCGCGACCGATGCCGCCGCCGCCGCCCAGACGGCCAGCGCGCGCGCGGGCTTTTCGGAAAGGGCGATAAACGGGACGGCCGCCGCGCGGGCGAATGACCCACAATGCGTATCCTGCCACTCGCAGCACGGCGAGGAGAAGGAACTGCGCGCGAGTCTGCGCAGGATGGAGAGATGATCGAAATGCGCAAATGGAATATGGATCTTCCTGCCGCTCCGCGGCAGGGGATCGAAACAAAAGAATAGTTTTTGTTGGCCGAATAAAGATGAAGCGATCACAACTAACCTTAACAGCGATTCTATTTGCCCTTCTTCTTATCGCCGGATATGCCGGCAAAATACTGATCAGTCGCGGCGTGGCGCTGCCCTCGAACTGGGCCAGCCTTCTTCTCACTGGCTTCGCCGGCAAGTTGCAGCTCAATTACGGCGCGTCGCCGCCCGCGGGCTGGATCGGTCTTCTCCTTTTCGTCCTCTTCGTCGGGTTCTCGCTGGTCGTCGCCGACACGCGGCGCGGCCGCCGGCGCGTG
>DATCXQ010000546.1:0-2344 GCA_036565725.1 Blastocatellia bacterium | reverse complement strand
CTGATAGCCTCTGACGGCTCAGCGTCTCTGCCCGGAATCCGGCGCGGTCATACTAGACCGCCCTCTTCCGACGAGTCAGTACGCCCGCGAACGCTCTCCGGACTTGGATGAGTCTTCTTCTGGAGAGCCCTCGATCATGACAGGTTCGTTGAAGCAATCTCCGCCGTGAACTATTAGGAACTAACGGCAAGCCGGGTGGGCCACGTGCAAAGGGGACGTGGAAACATCCCACTCAGCTTGCCTATTTTCCGCCCACGGCTTTCGCATTTTAAACGTCCGACAAGCGCGCCCTAACCGCGTGGGGCGCCTCACGCCTTCAATGCCGATCGAGGGTTCGGCTTGGCCTAGAGTTTGGGAGAAAGCAGGGCGTTGCGCTTATAGTTATAGATCCATGGCAACAAAGTTAACTTATGCACTATCGATCATAAGTAAGAATCGTTGCCATGGGTCGATGGATGTAGCGCCCGCGCTCATCTCCATAACCCGCGATTCTTCGCATGCGGCGAAGGCGTTCAGTCCTATCCCTCTTGCCCGGCGAGACTCGCGACCGTCGCCGCCAACAGGTCTGACTCGACCGGCTTCGGGATGTGCATCTGGTAGCCCGCCGCGAGCGCCCGCCGCGCATCCTCGGCGCGGGCGTATGCCGTCAGCGCTATCGCCGGGGTGCGTCCACCGCGTTCCGGTTCACGCGCCCGTATCTTTCTCAGCAGATCGTAGCCGTCCTCGCGCGGCATTCCGATGTCAGACACCAGCGCATCGGGCTGCCACTCATCCAGTGTCTGAAGCGCCTCGGCGGCGGAGGCGCAGGTTTTCACTTCGGCCCCGTGATTCGTGAGCATCAGGCTGAGCACCTCCAGCGCATCCGGCTCGTCATCCACCACGAGCACGCGCAAGCCCCGCAGGCGCAGGTAATCGGGCGTCAGGACGCTGTCTCGCGATATTTCGCCGGCGCCCGCCGGTCGGGCGCGCCCGACCTCGCCCGCCTCCTCGCGAGGGGCCGCTAGCGGAAGCGTCACGGTAAAGGTTGCGCCCCGCCCCTTTCCGAGACTGGCGGCGCCGACTGTTCCGCCATGCAACTCCACCAGGTGGCGCACAATCGCCAACCCCAGCCCGAGACCGCCATGCGCCCGCTTCGTGTCGCCTTCGAACTGGCGGAAGCGATCGAAGACGTATGGGAGAAACTCCGGCTCGATCCCCTCGCCGGTGTCGCTCACGGTGAGCGTAATGTGCGTGGCCTCGCGTTCAAGACTGACAGCCACCTGTCCCCCTCCAGGCGTGAACTTGACGGCGTTGGACAGGAGGTTCCAGACGACCTGCTGCAGGCGGCCGGCGTCTACCCACACCAGCCCCGCCGCCGGATCGAGCGTTGAGATGAGCCTGATGTTCTTGGCCTCAGCCGCCGGGCGCACGACATCTATTGCGGCGTTGATGATCGGGATCAGTTCGACCTCGCTCACATCAAGGTTCAGCTTGCCCGTGATAATGCGCGAGACCTCCAGCAGGTCACCGATGAGCTGGTTTTGCGCGTTGGCGTTGCGGCAAATGACTTCGAACGCGCGAGCCGTTTTCTCCTTGTCAAGCCGGTTCTCGCCCAACATTCTCGACCATCCGAGGATGGCGTTAAGCGGCGAGCGCAGTTCGTGCGAGACTGCGGCGAGAAACTCATCTTTGAGACGGCTGGTCTGTTCAGCCTCGGCGCGGGCCGCCGTTTCCCTGCGCAGCATTTCTTCTCTTTCGATCTCGATACGCTTGCGGTCGCTGATATCGCGGGCGATCTTCGACGCGCCGATGACTTTCCCGGTCTCGTCTCGAACTGGCGAGACCGTCAGCGAGATGTCAATCTCACTGCCGTCTTTGCGACGGCGCACGGTTTCGTAGTGATCAACCCCTTCTCCGCGCCTGATGCGATCAAGGATGTATGATTCTTCGTTTTCCCGATCCGGGGGGTAGAGAATCGTTACTGACTTCCCGATGACTTCCTCGGCCGTGTAACCGAACAGCTTTTGCGCCCCCTTGTTCCAGCTCGTAATGATCCCGTTCAAATCCTTGCTGACGATGGCGTCGTCTGACGATTCGACGATGGCCGCCATTTGAGCCTTTACTGCTTCGGCTTGCTTGCGGTCGGTGATGTCCACCACTATGTTGACCACCCCAAGCAGTTTCCCCGCCTCATTGTAGAACGGGTTGACATGAGCCAGGACGGTCAGCCGAGAGCCGTCCGGGCGCTCGATCACGATTTCGCGCCCCTCGTATGCCTTATTCTCCTTAATCGCGAGCGCCATCCAACACTGATCGAGGGGAATCTGCGCGCCGTCAGACGAATAAAGTCTGTATGAACCGCAGA
>DATCXQ010000544.1:0-8536 GCA_036565725.1 Blastocatellia bacterium | reverse complement strand
CTGATAGCCTCTGACGGCTCAGCGTCTCTGCCCGGAATCCGGCGCGGTCATACTAGACCGCCCTCTTCCGACGAGTCAGTACGCCCGCGAACGCTCTCCGGACTTGGATGAGTCTTCTTCTGGAGAGCCCTCGATCATGACGGGTTCGTTGAAGCAATCTCCGCCGTGAACGACGCGATGGCTAGCGTAAGCTGGCGCGTGTTGAACAGTCCTCCCTTCGACCTGGGCCTGAGCAATGACGGGCTGAATAATTACAGCCTTCCGCGCCACGTGTTGGAGCGGCTGATGGCCGAATATAGGGGCTTCGACGCTGCAGGCAGGCACTGCGCCAATTATCGCATCACCGCTTACGCTGAAAATGGACATTCGAACAGCCACGACTGTTTTGTGACCGCCTGTGGCGCGTCGGAAGACGTTAAACTTTATCTTGACCAAGCCGGCCCGGCCAACGCGCTTTGCATTAATGGGAATAAGCGAGCCGCTTATCCTCATGGTTCGGCCATCTTCCATTTATCGCCCGCATGGATTCTTCTTCTCTCATCGCTTCACGGATAAAGGCGGGGATGGGTTGCTCAATGAGGCGGCCCGCGCCCGTCGCCGCCGCCAACGTCGGATCGGGCGCGACTTGCACATTCAGGCCGAACTCCAGGGCGAAATGTTCGGCCAGACCGTGAAGCCGCGCTAGCCCGCCGCTCAGTGTGATTCCCGAATCAAGCAGGTCTACGGAAGCCTCAATTGAAATCTCTTCTAGAGCCGCGCGCACGTGTTGCTTGATCACACGCAGCACGGGCTGCATCAGCGGATCGATCTCGTCACTCCTGACGGCGATCTCTTCCGGCAATCCGTTTTTCAGGTTGCGACCTCGTACGGCCAGCGTTCGCCCGTCGAGCGACCCGCCTGCCGCCCCCATCTCGATCTTGACCTCTTCGGCGGCGTCTTCGCTCACTTCCAGCGTCCGCTCCAGTTGAAGATAACGCGCGATGGCGCAATCTATCTCACTCCCGCCGACGCGCCGCGTGGAGGCGTAGAGGATACCTCCGCCGCTGATAACGGCAATGTCCGTCGTGGTCGCGCCCAGGTCGACGATCATACAGGCGCGCGGCGCGCGCGGGTCGAGATCAGCGCCCAAAGCCGCCGCATAAGGCCCTTCGACAAGTCTTACCTTTCTCGCGCCAGCCCGCCTGGCGGTCTCTTCATACGCCATCTGTTCCAGCGGAGTGACGCCGGCAGGGGCGCAGATCAGCAATGACGGCCCGCGCAAAATGTGGCGCGCGCTGCTCGCCCTGATGAATCTAGAGAGCATCTGTCCGGCAGCTTCGTAGTCTGCGACCACCCCATTCTTGATAGGATGCTCAATGCGAATCTCGCGCGGCCGTCGGCGGCCCAGCCTCTTCGCTTCCTGCCCCACTGCCGCTACCTTGCCGTTGTTGGCGTCGAACGCGATCACCGACGGCTCATTGATCATCACGCCTTTCTCGGGCAGGTAGACGCGCGTGTTGGCGGCGCCGAGATCGATAGCCACATCTTCGCTCAAAGTCAGGTTAAGCTCGTGAAATAACGCCCCCCAGAATCGCTTAAGATGTCCATTCCAACTCCCGTTATTCATTCGTTACACCTCACCTTTTCGCACTCTTGTTTGTCATTTGGGATCGTCACATATGTTGAAAACTGCAATGCGCGTGCCGATTCACTGACGCCACGCGTTTGGATCATCGGTTGCTCGATTTATGGCGCCACATTAATGGCTCTGTGACCGACAATCGCTTCGATTGTCGCGCCCCATACGATGGGGGCGGCGATTAGCAGGGCTTTGCGGCGCGCGGGGCGCTCGTACATAAGTCACGCGCCCTTGTGATATCGCTAACCGGCCGTCGAGACTGCGGCACGACCCTTGCGATCTACAAGACTCGCAAGATGAGAGATTTCATCGCGTGCGAAGCCCGGAGCGGCTTGAAAAGAGCTTTAACTTGAAGGAGGAGAAAACAATGCTGTGGACGATTATTGCAATACTCGTTGTGCTCTGGTTGTTAGGATTTATTGGCCACATTGGAGGTAGCTTGATCCATTTGTTGTTGGTCATCGCGGCAGTCGTGCTCATTTTCCAACTGATCAGCGGTCGCAGAGCCGTAGTTTAACGTCTCCCAACGCCACGGCGCGACCGAAGGCTTGGACTGTGACGAAACCGCGGTCAACCGGCCGATCCTCGAATAAGGCGGCGTGTAAAAGCGTCGCCTTATTTATTACGTCGACGGCCACCTGTGAAGCAGATTGTCGACGCCGCGCCGTAGTCATCAACAGTTGACGCATTGTGAAGTGTAACGCAAATAATGTGACTAAACGCCACAAAGAGCATGGTACTTAGCCACATTATTAGCATCTGAATCGAGTCGGAAGATCATTCATCATACTCAATACTCAGACAATCACAGGTAAGAACCGATCATGGAATGGCTTCGAATCGAATCCTTATTTGGGGAAGGTTTGTTATTCGTTCCGCGCTTAAGTTGAGAACTTCGGTATTTACCCGGCGCGGCTAACGAATATCAAGATGGGAAGAAAATAGCGACTGACAAGCGCTAAAAAGTGACAGATTGATCCGCTCTCGGCGCGACTGTCCCCCCTTCTTACATCAAGTTGTTGTCCGCAATGGACAACAACTTCGTTTGCTCCGACGCGAATAATCACAACGGCTACGACTTGATCTTCAAGCCCGAACACCAGTTCAACGATCGCCACAACATCATGTAAAACTTTCCATCAGCGTGAGCGCATTCTGATATGCGTAGCCGTGCGCGGTGTTATCGAATATCACCCATGTCCCGACGCGATTGAGCGCTTCATTCCTTTTAAATTGACGCAAAAACTCTACGGTATATTCTGAATAGTATATTCTCGGCGCCCCATGCAGCCGGTAATATCGACTCTCCTGTTCAAGAACCTCTGGGGCGCTAGAGACCGGTTTCGGATCGGCGACTACGAGCGAGATCGAGTACGCCTTCAAGAGTTCATACGCCTCGAGTTCGAACCAGGTGGCGTGGCGCGGCTCGCAGACAATCTCGCCGTTAAACTTCTCTCGAAAGCTGAGAAAAAGCTCGCTTGCGACAGACCTCTTGAAAGCTGCTTTGGGAGGAAATTGGATAAGTAGTGGCCCGAGCTTTTCTCCCAGCTCGCGGATCTCGTTTAGAAACCTATCAATAGCGGCTTTGACAGCCTCTGAGGTGTGTGTAATCGCTCTTGGGGCCTTTACAGAGAAACGAAAGTCTTCGGGTACGGCGTCCGCCCATCGCGCGTAGGTTTTCGGCTGGTGATGCCGGTAAAACGATGAATTTATCTCGACGCAATTGAACAGCTGCGCATACCGCTCGAGGTAACTCAGCGATGGATCGCGCAAGTACTTCGGAAGATTCCAACCTGCGCATCCTATCCGACATGCCCTAGCGTTCATTTTATAGACTCCAACACTTATATAATCGGCATACGATTTGAAGATATCATGACCATTGGCGTCTCCGATTCATTGTCGCCCGCAATACTGTGAGTTCTTATGGAAGGCCCGTCAATCGTCATTCTTGTCGAAGAAGCTCAAAAATTTATCGGCCAACGGGTGAAGGAGTGCGCGGGATCTTCAAAAGTCATCGACCCAAAAGCGCTATGCGGACAGAAGCTGATGGATCTCAAAAGTTGGGGGAAACACTTTCTACTGATCTTTGAAAGACGAATATTGAAAGTTCATTTCCTGCTCTTCGGATCGTATCGAATTGATGACCCGCGACCTGGCCTGGCTCCGAGGCTTTCTTTACGGTTTAAGTCGGGCGAAATATTTTTTTATGCGTGCTCGATACGCGAGCTGACCGAGCCGCTCTCATCGCTTTACGACTGGAAAATCGATGTGATGAGCCCCGAATGGGACGAGAAGCGAGTCGTAAAAAAACTTGCGAAAGAGGGCGACGCGCTGCTTTGCGATGTCCTGCTGGATCAAGGGATCTTCGCCGGAGTCGGGAATATAATAAAAAATGAAGTCCTATTCCGGCTGAGACTTCATCCGCGAGTCAAACTGAACGCGCTCACAAAAATCGAGCTTCATCTTCTCGCGTGTGAGGCGCGTCTCTATTCATTGCAGTTTTATATCTGGAAAAAACAATATCTGCTGCGAAAAAATTGGCAGATTTTTCGCCAGAAGAATTGCCCGGTTTGCGGATCTAAGGTCAAGCTGGAATTGACTGGTGTGCGGAAGCGACGGAGCTTTTTCTGCCCGATCTGCCAAAAAAGGCGGAAGACTCCAAGGACGACGAAAACGAACGAACGTAAAGTAAGAGCGAGGTTGGCAGATATTACTGTCCACCTCATGAATATTCAAAAAGAGATACCGACGATTACCATACAGGGCAGGGTTGAACGCGAACATTAGGCGTGGCTCTATACATTGGCAATTCAGAAAAGCCGCGTCGAACACATTCCGACTAAAGCGGCTCGGTAGGAGGCGCTATTCATCCCTGGCCTACAATAAAGTCAGCTTTCCCAGCCGACTGACGCGGCCTGGGTCTGTTCTGCCGCGGGTTGATTCGACATGCTCAAGATTTCCTTCTCCGCGTCGAGCCAATTCTGGTTTGGATCGCTCTGCTCTCCGCGCTCGAGGTAAAGTTCATAGGCCCGGCGTGAGATCTGCGCCTGCATAATCTCGAGGAATGGCGATCGACGCTGTTCTGTCACAGGCGTTTAGGAGATATACACTTGTTTGATCTCCATCCGCATAAATTCTCGAGAGAGACTGCGATGCGTCCGCTACCGCACAGACATTCCTATCCCGGGCGATCAAAAAAGTCTCGATATCGCCCTCGCGACGCCAAGTCGATTATCTCGATGAAGCTGCCTTCGCGCGCGGTTTCTTTCCGAACTCTTTCTTCGCGGCTTCGAGCGCCCGTCCCAATTCTTCCAATTGTTCTTCGGAGAACCGCCTTTCGACCTGCGGGAACATTTCGCCTTCTTCCTTCTCAATATGATGCTCGACGTTTTCCACCAACACCATAAGCTTGGCTTCAAATCGCTCGGAGCCGTCCGAGAGGCGATCGATGTCGCGCAATAAAGTCTTCACCTGTAAGTGCTCTTCGATGGCCTCAAACGCCATCTCCCTGAACTCTTCGTATTTCTTCAGGGTCGGGTATAAGACCTTCTCTTCTATGTAGGTGTGCGTCTCGACTTCGGTCTTGATCTTCTTATACAGCTGCTTGTGCTGTCTCTCATTCTCAGTCACCCTGACCTGTTTAAAAAGCCCCTGCGCTTTCCGATGGTCCTCTTTCAACAGTTCTAGTCCGTTCATATAGCTACCTCTTGTTCAGTTAATGACTCTTTCAACAATTCCGCGGCTGCGATCTTTATTCCTGTCGCTTCTATCGCAGATCTTATCACACGCCCCTGGTCTGCGCCTGCTTCCGCTTATATGTACCCATCAGATGTCTGTGGCCAGCACGTGACCTACCATTGCAGGGACGACATCCTCTCGACGCGCCCCGGCTTGAAGCTGGAGATCAGTGTCGAGCGCGTAGATCCTGAAGTAATACCGATGCTCGCAGTCATTGGGCGGCGGACACGGACCTCCGTAGCCGATGCGCTTAAAATCATTCTGGCCCTGGACTGCGCCGCTGGCGAGTCGCTCCGCCGTAGATACGCCCTCCGGCAGTTCAGTGACCGTCGGTGGAAGACCGAAGAGAACCCAATGCGTGAACGTACCGGAAGGCGCGTCGGGGTCTTCACAAATCAACGCGAGACTCTTCGTGTTTGGCGGGATGTCGCTCCACCTCAAGTCCGGAGAGAGGCCATCGCCGTCACAGGTGTATTTTGTCGGGATCGCTTCGCCTTCTAAGAAAGCGTCGCTGGTAATCAGAATGTTCACTATCTTCCCCCTTTGGAGGTCGTCGTGTTGCGCTTTTTTGCGACGAGGGAAACCAATACCGCTTCGGAAGCCGTCGTATAGCTCAGCATTCTTGCCCGGAAAACAACGGCGTCATCCTAGTTCGCCCTTCTCTGAAAATCGGTACGCAAGCGAACCCATTCCGAGCCGCGGGAACTTTTTTGCGCGGCCCCTTCGATGCATAAGTACAGCAATGGAAGAATCGCAATCCCACACCGATAAATCGCCCGGTACGACGATTGCTGATTTATCCACTTTGGGGGAAAGAGGCGTGTGGCCACAATTAAGGAGAAGCAATGGGAAATACATTTTGCCGCCTTTGCGAGGGATTTCGCATGAAGTTCGAAAGTTGATTTGACGTTCACCTGGCGGCGGCCCCTCGTCTTATATGGGTGATCGCGTTGGGGATTAACAATTCCATTGGAAGAAAAGGTCGAAATTAAGGAGAAAATGTATGACATCGGAGACCGCAATAGATTTGATCGCCCGGCAAGACTGGCTGGAAAGGACTGCCGGAGCCGTACAACCTCTGGTCGTCAACACCTTTGAGGCGGGAGGAACGGCCGGTCGGAAGATCAAGGACTTTCTACACGGAGCGTGGTTTGGACATCCGTTACACCCGGCGATCACTGACGTGCCGCTCGGCGCATGGACTGTCGCGTTAGTGTTTGACCTGATGGCGGAGGGCAACGAACGCAAAGATTGCGCGCGCGCCTCTGAAACGGCTGTAGTAATTGGCCTGATCGGAGCGGTCGGCTCGGCAGTGACCGGGCTGACCGATTGGAGCGATACGGGTGGCCGGGCGCGGCGAGTCGGCATGATGCATGGGCTCTTGAACGCTGGCGCAACTGCGCTCTATGGCGCATCGCTTTGGCTGAGACGGCGCGAGCGGCGGCGGGCGGGACGCAATCTAGCTTACCTCGGATTTACCGCCTCAATGGCCGCGGCATACCTCGGCGGCCACCTGGTCTTCCGTGAGAGGGTCGGTGTCGATCACATGGCGTCGCAAAATTCGCCGCGCGAATTCGCTCAGGTGATGTAGTCCGGCATGCGCGTCTAAATCGTGGAAAAGGTTTTCTACCCGACTCTGTAGAAGGATTTCGGGAGGAAGCGCCGCATGAGGCTGCTTCATCGAGATGAACTATCAATTTCTGGGACGCCTGACACTCAAGGAACTGGCCGCGAGAACGTGGCGCGAGACGAATGAAGACAACATCCTCGGCCGCGCAGCCGAACTCGCCTACTACTTCCTTCTGGCGCTCTTCCCAATGCTCATCTTCCTAACCAGTCTCGTCGGTTTCCTGCCCGGACTTCGGGAAGCGATCTTCACGGGGCTCGCCAAATTCGTCCCGGGCGAGGCAATGAGGCTTGTGAGTGAGACCCTTTCCGACGTGACGCGGCGCCGCAGCGGCGGCCTGATTTCGTTCGGCGTTCTAGGCGCGCTATGGGCGGCCTCTGGCGGCGTAACGGCGGTGATGGGAACGCTCAATACCGCCTACGACGCGAGGGAAGAGAGGTCATTCTGGAAGGTCAGACTGATCGCCATCTGCCTGACTGTATTGCTCGCGCTGCTGATGGTCAGCGGAACCGCCTTAATCATGTTCGGAGACCGATTCGCCGTCTGGCTCGCCGCGCAACTCGGAATGGGAACAACCTTTACTATCGTCTGGGGAATAGTTCATTACCTGATGGGGCTGGCGCTGTCATTTTTAGGCCTGGAGTTGATCTACTACTTCGGGCCGAACGTCGAGCAGGACTGGAAGTGGGTCACGCCGGGCGCGATTTTCGCCGTCATCAGCCTGGTCGTCGCCTCGCTGCTTTTTTCGCTTTATCTGAGATTCGCGCCTGATTACAGCGCCACATACGGCAGCCTCGGCGCGGTTGTTGTGTTGATGTTGTGGCTGTATCTGATGGGAGCGGTCATTCTAATCGGCGGAGAGATCAACGCCGAGATCGCCCATGCTGCGGACAAACCCGTGGTTCAAAAAGAGGGCTCTGAGCGCCCGCGTTCTGGATGAAGACTGGAGGTGACGACCCGCAGATCGCCAAGGTGACCGAATGGGTTCTGGTGCAATTTTTCGAAGGAAGGCAGACTGAGCCTATTTCAACTTCTCCTTACGCGGCAAGCACTGCTTCCCATACCCGCAGGATCATGGCCCCTGGGCTGGTGATCTCCGATGTGTCGAACTGTCCTTTTTTGATTTTGTTCGCCAACTCGATTCCGCTCAATGTTACTCCCGCATTCCCGAATGTCTTAAATCCCAGCATCGGATAACACCTCTGCGGCGCCTTCCGGTGATCCTGCTCAATCATGTTATTCAAGTACTTGCTGGCCCGGACGAGCGTTTGAGCGGGCAAGGCGCCTTCGGTCTTCAATTCGGCGACGGCTTGGTGAGACGCCCGACTGCCATCGAGTGTGATCTTCTCCGGGACCTCATGACTGCCGATCGCTTTCTTGAAGAAGCGTACGATTGACGATACGCTTGAGTCCGGATCACAATCAGTGCGGTCGAATGCGGAGGGGGAATTTCAATGTCAAGGCCTCTTACAGGCAAATACGCGATCTATCCGAGATCGCCTTAGTTCGTAACATGGTGAAGGAACTCTATCCGGCCTAACCAATCCGCA
>DATCXQ010000511.1:0-4569 GCA_036565725.1 Blastocatellia bacterium | reverse complement strand
TGGCGGCCACTGCCACCAGAAGCCGCAGTCATCTCAAAAGGATCAGCAGCCAGACCGTCAACACCGATGCCCGGCTCATGATTCGGCGGCCTCGATTCTGCCGTCTGGGACGATCTCGAGCGTCGTTTTACATCACGCCTGGCAGGCTGCGGCCGAGCTTGTTTCTTCGCCTGACAATCCGTTCGATCTTGCGGGAAACGTGGCTGACCGCGGCGGGCATTTCAGATCGCCGCCGCGACGACCGCTGTTCACAATCCTCCGCATTTAATCCCAGGTTCAATTCTCACCTTCAGGGGTGGGACGGACTTTAGTCTGTCCTTCCTACATTCACGCTACCGACAGACTAATGGTCTTTGAGAATTAATTGCGCCCACGCAATTTGGCGTAGGGCAGGTTTTCCCCGCCCCTGTCTGGGAGCCAGGCGATAGGGCGGGGAAAAGGGCGCCCCTACAATCCTGGGCTCAATATTTTTTCAAAGACCATCAGTCAGTCCCACTCTTACTTCCTTTGATTTAAGAAACAACCGGGAGGATTGAGCCATGAACGATGGCAAACCGCGAGGCGCGCGCTTCCTTGGCGCCCGCGCGACCCGCAAGGGCGCGGTCATACTTATTTTATGCGCTTTTTTGATTGTTGCGCCGATATCAAAACGATCAGCCATCGCATCACCGCCGCAAACGGAGCCGGCGCTGCGGCTGGAAGACCTCGAGCGGATGGCTTTACAGAACAACCCTACAATCGGGCAGGCCGAGGCCGCCATTCGCGCCGCCGAAGGCCGCCGCGCGCAGGCCGGACTTATGCCAAATCCGATCATCGGCTATGCGGGCGAAGAACTGAGCCCGCGCGCGTTCGGCCAGAAGAGCGAGCATTACGTTTTCGCCGAGCAGGAGGTCCCGCTCGGCGGCAAACTCAAAAAGAGCCGCGACATCTTCGCCCGGGAGAGAGCGCAGGCTCAGGCTGAGGCCGCCACTCAGAAATTTCGAGTTCTGAATGCGGTGAGAACGCTTTATTACGAGGCTCTAGGCGCGCAGCGACTCGTCGAGACGCGTGACGAACTCGCCAAACTGGCGAGTGAGGCCGTCGAGGTGACTGGCGAGTTGTTCAACACCGGCGCGGCGGACCGTCCCGACGTGCTCGCAATTCAGGTCGAGGCGCGGCGCGCTCGGCTCGATCTGGTCATGGCCGAAAACGAGCGCGATCAGATCTGGCGCCAGATCGCGGCCGTCGTCGGCGACCCCTTCTTGAAGCCGGCGCGGCTCGTCGGCGATTTGGAACAAGGATTACCCATGCTCGAACTGGAGCAATTGCTGGCCACACTACTACGCGAAAGCCCGGAGGTGAAACGCGCGCAGGCCGGCATTGAAAAAGCCAGGGCTTCGCTCGTCCGGGCAAAGGCCGAGCCGACGCCCAACCTCTTCCTGCGTGGCGGAATGGGCTACAGCACCGAACTGCTCGAAACGTTCCCTCCGCAACCGCCCGGACGAAAGTCGGGGCCGGAGGCGTTTGCGGAGGTCGGGCTGCGAATCCCTCTATTCAACCGCAACAAGGGCGCCATCGCCGAGGCGAGCGCCGAACTCGACTTCGCCGAACGCGAGGCGAGGCGCGTAGAGTTGATGTTGCGCGCGCGGACGGCGTCGGCGTTTCGCGCATACCAGAATGCCCTGAGCGTGGTGACAGAGTACCGGGAACAGATCGTTCCGCGCGCTCGGCAGGCTTACGAGTTGTACCTGGAGAACTTCAGGCGGATGGCCGCGGCCTATCCGCAGGCGCTGATCGCGCAGCGCACGTTCTTCCAAACTCAAGCCGAATACGTACGCGCGCTCGTGGACGTTTGGCGGAACGCCACGCAACTCGAGGGCTTCATGCTCACCGGGGCGCTCGACGCGCCGGGCGGAATGTCCTCAGGCATGGGCGCAACGGACGACGCATCGCGTCAAGACAGTCAATAGTCGGACAGGCTAATGGCCTTTGAACATTAAACGGCGCCGCGCAATCCAACGTAGGGGAGGGTTTTCCCCACCCCAATCGCCTGGATCACGGACCTGGGCGGGGAAAACCCGCCCCTACGCTGTCGTCGCATTTAATTATCTTCCCAAAGGCCATTTGCCTGTCTCACTCCGAGTTGAAAGGGTTTTGAAATGAGTGACGAAATGAATTGGATGAGACGCAAGTTTTTGCAAGTGTCCTCGCTGCTTGGCGCGGGCTTCCTGCTCGGCGACGCCGCTTCTGCGCAACACGAACATCATCAGGCTCCGAAGACGGAGGCTCCGAAGACGGAGGCTCCGAAGGCGGACAAGAAGAGCGGCAAGGCCGCGGCGCCTGAACGCGGCCGTCAAAAGCCGCCAGGCGGAAACGCGCAGGTGATCACGCCCGATCTGCCTAGGCTGGAATACAAAATGGAGAACGGCGTGAAGGTCTTCAATCTGACCGCCGAAGTGGTCGAATGCGAACTCATGCCTAAGACGCACATGGGGCCGGCGCGCAAGATGAACGCCTGGGGCTATAACGGCAGCGTCCCGGGGCCGATGATCGAGGTAAACGAAGGCGACCGCGTGCGCGTCGTCTTCACCAACAAACTGCCGGAACCGTCGACCGTCCACTGGCACGGGCTGGAGATCCCGATCGAGATGGACGGCACGCCGTATATCAGCCAGTCGATGGTCGAGCCGGGCGGCGTATTCATCTACGAATTCACGGTCAACCAGAACGGCACATTCTTCTATCACTCGCACGGCGCGATGCAGGAGATGATGGGGATGATCGGGCTGTTCGTCATCCACCCCAAGGTCCCTCACGCGCCGCGCGTGGATAAAGACTACGCGTTCGTGCTGCAGGAATGGGCGCTCCTTCCCAACAACAACACGCCGAACACGCTGGCGATGGAGTTCAACTGGCTGACCATGAACGGCAAGGCCGCGCCCGCGACGACGCCGCTGATCGTCAGGCAGGGCGAGCGCGTGCGCATTCGCCTGGTCAACCTCGGCATGGATCATCACCCTATCCACCTGCACGGCGTCCAATTTTACGTTACCGGCACGGAAGGCGGTCGCATCCCCGAATCAGCCTGGTATCCGGGCAACACAGTGCTCGTCGGCGTGGCGCAGGCGCGCGACATCGAATTCGAGGCGAAATACCTCGGCGATTGGATGATACATTGTCACCTGCCACACCATATGATGAATCAAATGGTCTCGATGGTCGGCCCGATGATGATGTCGCACGGCGGCGGCCTGCAAACGGGCAAAGGCATGGAAGAAGGCATGGGAATCGTGCGGCGGGGGCACGCGTTGAGCGAAGACCTCGGCCCCGGCTTCGGGCGAGGAATGGGAATGACTACGGAGGAAAAGAACGTCTCAAATGCGATCGGCGCGCCGCAAGCGCAAACGGGCGCGCATTACGCCTGCCCGATGCATCCGGAGGTGGGGTCCAATAAGCCAGGAAATTGCCCGAAGTGCGGAATGGCGCTGGTCGGGAAACAGTCATTGGGCGTCGCGCTGACCGAGGCCGAAAAGAAGAAAGTCCCGGGATACCCGCAGGACATGATGATGATTGTGGACGATGACGTCGCGAAGCCCGAAACATACGGGCTTGCGCCGGGCTGGACGGCCTCGATGATGGGCATGATGACGCTCGTGCGAGTGCTGCCAGAGGACAAATACGATGAAATCATGGCGCGCGTCAAAGCGGGCAAGACAGAGAAATCGCCGTCGGCGCCCGAACATAAACATATCAATTAGAGGAGAAGATAATGACACAGCGATTGAATGCTCTTGAAGGCGCCAAAGTGGCGATGACATCGATGTATGGTTTGGAAACGTACCTGGCCAAGCATTGACATGCATTGGAAGGATCTGAGGGCGGGCGGCGAGAACAAGCAACAGCTTTATATGCTCGACGCATGGCGCGAGTCGCCATTCTATTCCGAGCGTGAGCGGGCGGCTCTGGCCTGGGCCGAACCGTTCCCGGAACATACAAGGCGGCGGCGCATTCTCTGCCGGAAGCATAGCGATTGAGAATACGTCCTGAGTGTGGTAAAAGACTCTCTGACTTATTTGACTTAATTATTGAGCTATCAGCGCGTGGCGATTTCCGGCGAATTGCTCCACGTAAAAAACAGCTAAAGAGCCAGACCGGAAATCCGGTCTAGATGCTGACAAAAGGAAGTCGCAAAAGACCTCGCGTTGTTACATACGCGAGGTCTTTTCTTTTATCAGTACCGCTCGCGGTACTGAACTCCCCGAATTTTATGAACCAATTCCGCGAATTCATCAAAGAAGACCGTGTCCGCGTCTTCGACGGCGCGATGGGCACGATGATCTATTCGAAAGGCGTTTACATCAACCGCTGCTACGACGAGTTGAATCTTTCAGGCGCCGAGATCGTTCTCGCCATCCACCGCGAATACGTCAAAGCCGGCGCCGAGATCATCGAGACTAATACCTACGGCGCGTCCAGGCTGAAGCTCGCCGCGCAGGGGCTGGATGACCAACTCGCCGAGATCAACTCCTCGGCGGCGAAGATCGCGCGCAAGGCCGCGATGGAGGCGCATCAGGACGTCTTCGTGGCGGG